>DATANW010000442.1:0-28070 GCA_036266055.1 Pyrinomonadaceae bacterium
CGTTCTGCGCGTACTGGCTGCGCGCCGGCAGTGCGTCCCAGTACAAACCATAACCGGCGCGCAAAACTGTGCGCGGGTTCAGCGTCCATGCAATACCGATTCGAGGCCCCCAGTTGTCTTTGATCGGCGGCGGCGCAAAGAATTTCTTGCCCGCGAGAACTACATTCGCGAAGTGCGGATCGGTTTTGAACGCGTCCGGAATGCAGGGCGCTGCTTGCGCCGCACTACAAAACGGTGGCATCTCGGTCGCTCCGATGATCCACTTCTGGTTTTCGAGATCGAGTGCGTTCCACAACCTGCCGTCGGTCGTTTTGGGTTGTGTCAGATAGTCGTAGCGCAGACCGAGCGTAAGCGAAAAGTTTCGTCGCACTCTCCACTCGTCCTGAATAAACGCTGCCCACGATCCGTATTTGAACTGCACTGGACCACCGTGCAGCACGGGCAGCTGTGCGTTGAAGTTGTTTGGGAAACCCAATAGCGCTGACGCGAGCGACAGCCCGGACGTCCCTGTTGCCGCGCTTGGATTTCGCGTCTGTTCGTCGTTGAAGACGTAGGTCTGAAACGTATTCAACTGGACGCGCTTCGCTTCGAGGTACCAGCCGCCCATTTTGAAGCTGTGATTGCCTTTCAACCACGTCACATTTGGCGTCACGCTCCAGTTCGGGTTCTCGCGCAGCGCCGCGCCACGAATACCGAAATTATTGTTTCCGCCGGCGGTCCAGTTTTGCAGGGTTACAAGCAGACCGTCATACTTATCGACATCCAAAAAACCCGCCTGAGTCAAAGGGTCGACGCCGGCTTCATGTTGGTTTTGTTGACCCGAATCGACACCGGGCCGTCCTGCGTAACCGGCGCGAATGTCGAATATCACGTTTGGATTGAACGTGTGGGTCCAGGCGCCGCCATAGTTTCGACCTTTGCCGCTTCCTCCCGTCGATCCTTCATTGCCGATGGGACTGAAGACGGTAACGTTCTGCTGCGTGTAGCGGAAGAAGATATTGTCGTTGTCGCTGAACCGATGATCGATCCGCACTTGAAAGCTATTCGCGTTATTGGTTGACGGGCGGATCTGGGCGAAGTTATTAGTCGGATCCCCCGAGAGGTTCGGCGCCGGCGAATACGTGCGGAAGAAGGTCTGCATCGGCGCGAAGATCAACGCCTGCGGAATTTTGAAACATGGCGCCCCGATCGATTGGTTTTGGCGCTTCTGTCCGTCCACCGGCAGTGGAACGCCGGCAGAGTCACAGCGAAACTCATCGCGTACGAATGTGTTGCCGACTAATCTGGTCGAATACGGATTGAAAATACGACGGCGAAACGGCGTGTTTGTAAAGTCGCCGTTCAATTCAGCCGTCGTGGGAACATAGGCGAGCGCCAGAGTCGGTTGACTGTAGCGCCAGCCGTCGTAACCAACCGAGAAGAAAGTGCGGTTGCTGAATATGGGACCAGTGAGCGTCGCGCCAAACTGGTTCTGCCGAAAAGGCAACGGCTCGTCAGGCACACCCTGGCCGGGTTTACATCGCGCCGTAGTGCAAACGTCGAACGGATTGCGCGCGTCGAAGGCATCGTTGCGCACATACTCGAATGCGGAACCGTGAAACTTGTTGCCGCCGGACTTCGAGACCATATTCACTACGCCGCCAGTAGCCCCACCGTAATCGACTCGCGCATCGTGACCTACCACCTTGAACTCCTGGACCAGATCGATGTTTGGAATGACGATGTACGTGGGACCACGAACGTTTGTGTTGATGATACCGTCGAAGAAATAGAGCTTCGAGCGGTTTGGCTGACCGTGAAACGACGGATCGGCAAAGCCCGAACCCGGAATGCCCACGTTACCTTCCACGCCGCCTACGTTTCTGTTCTGCGAAGTGGAAACCGGCGTGACTCCGGGCGTCAGCGTCAGCAACTGCGTGAAGTTGCGTCCGTTCAAGGGCAGATCCTGGACCACCTTCTCCGGAATCACAGTGCCGAGATCGGAAGACGCCTGCTGGATCAACTCGGATCCGGCCACGATCTCAACCGTTTCCGACACCGCTCCGACCGTCAGCGCGATGTTTTGCGTAACGGCCTCGTTGACCCCAACGTCGAAAGGCGCGCTCTGCACACCTTTGAATCCCTGCACCTCGACTCTCAAGGTGTAGATCGCAGGATTGACGTTGACGAAGTTGAAATACCCGCTCTCGTTCGTCGTGGTGTCAGCTTCGATCTTCGTGGCCTGGTTAGTCAGTTTTACGACCGCGCCGGGCACGGCCGCGCCGTTCGGATCGCTGACAGTGCCGCTAACTTTCGCATTGGCCTGGGCCAACGCGACCGACGTGGAAGCAATGATCAGGAGTGACCCTGCCAGTATGCGCTTGATTGAAAACATGGCCCCACCTCTTTTGAACAAAGCAAGCTAGAAGGTGAACTTGATCGCGGCCTGCATCACGCGCGGCGTTCGCGCCAGAATCGGCGCACCGAAACGTGTGTTTGTCTGCTTGCCAGTCGCGTCGAAAACGAGACCGGCATCGATGTCTCTAAAGTTCGTGTGATTGAAAACGTTGTAGACCTCCCAACGCAGCTGCAACGAGCGCGACTCGCCAAACGGGATGTTCTTGAAGAGCGCGACGTCGTTATTGAAGATCGAGGGCATGCGCAACGAGTTTCGCGGCGTGTTGCCGATGTCGCCGAGGCGTGTCGGTCTGGCAAAACAGTTGACGTTGACGACGTACGGCGTTCCGGTTGGATCGGCGCCACTGATGTTTCGCATCGGATCGCAGATCGTGTTCGCGCGCGCGTTGATCTGGCCCCCGGTGATATCGGTGGTGCCGCCCTGGTAGGTCACACTGATGTTCTTCGGTTTGCCACTGGCGTATGACGTCGTGCCGGTAAGCTGCCAGTTGTCGAAGATCGCTTTGACGAGACGGTTGTCGACCTTACGTCCCAATCCCGGCACGTCGTAGATGTAGTTGAACGTCAGGATATGCGTTTGGTCGAAATCGGAAGGCGCGTAGTTGAAGTCTTTGTAAGGACGACCAAAGAACACGTCCGATGAGTCGTCGTTCGCGTAGTCAAACGACTTCGAGTAGGTGTAGGCGACGCCGTATTGAAATCCTTGCGTGTAGCGACGCGAGATCTGCATTTGCAACGAGTTGTAGTTTGACGTGCCGCCCCACGTGACCACGTTGATGTCCGCGTAACCGCGATACGGACGCAGGAAGTCGTTGCCGAAGCGCTGTCCGGTTACCGGGTCGATGTTGTTCGTTCCCAAACGCGCGCCATCGGGAACGCCATTGATGTTGATTCGCTGGCCCAGGTGCCGCGCGAACGATCCGACGTAGCTGACTTCCATCACGGTCTCGAAACCAATGTCCTGCTGGATACCGAACGTGAAGTTGTAGATCGACGGCGTGTGCGAATCCTGTTCGACCGCGTTGATAGTCGACGGTCTCGTGATCGCCGTTCCAGTTAACGCGGCGAGGTTGTTGATGTTGCCGAAGTCGATGCTGAACGCGCGGTTTGCAGGCTGATTGTTGACCAGATTGCCGCCGGTGGTGCCACCACCAACGCGCGGCGCGTGATACATGCCGCCTTGAAAACGGATCACCGACTTACCGCTGCCAAACACATCCCACGCAAAACCGAAACGTGGTTCGACGTCGATCGCTCGCGTTTTTCTGTACCCGGGTACCGTGTTCGGATCGATGCCGAGCACGAGACCGTTGTTTGGATTGCCACTGCCGGGAACGATCGCACCAACGAGACCGGCGTTCGCGCCGACCAGCGGAATCAGTTCACCCGTGACCGGGTTCTTCGCGCGACGTTGCGCCGCCGGGCAGGTCGCTGGCGGAGTAAACGAGACGGCGCATGCGCTTTCATACAACGCGACCGCCTGCGCTTTGTTAAAAAGAGCCGGAACGAAGTTGGAACCTTGGCCGTCGATCTGTTCGAACGGCGAGTGATAACCGAAACGAACGCCGTAGTTGAGCGTGACTCTGCGCGTCATCTTCCACTGGTCCGCCGCATACCACTGCACCTGCGTCAGGCGCAGGTTCGTAAACGGGCGCGCGGTCGATTCCTGGTAGTTGCGGAAGTTGCCGATCAACGCGTTGGCATAGGCGTAACCAGTGTTGCCAAGCGCGGCGGTGTAGTTGCTGTCGTTGCCGGCGAAGTTGAAGACCCCGGACCATTGCCCGCCTGGCGCTTCACCATTCAGGAGTCGTTCGTAGTAAACGCCGAACTTCAGACTGTGATCGCCGTGCGTGATCGAGAGGTTGTCGGCGAACGAAGGCTTGATGTAATCGTTGCCGGTTTCACCCCAGCGGTCGAGCCAGTTGATGTTGGCAACGCCATCCGTTGGACCACGCACACCGCCCCAGTTGGTGGCGCGTGGAATCGTGCCGAGGTGATTGTTTTGCGGAAACAGTTGCGGCGCGGTGTAGTTCAAAGCACTGCGCTGGACGCGTTCGATCTCGCCGTCGCCAGGAATGAAACCTTCCGAATCGTGACGCATACCGAAGTTGAACTCGTTCACGACACTGGCATTCATTACCCGCACCCAGTTCGCTGACCAACCGTTGTCTTTGTAGAGGTAGTGCGAGTTGATTCCCCAACGATTGTTGTCGTTACCGGGCCAGCCTGAAGTGCCGGTGCCGAGATTGTCGGAAGTCCACCACTGCCCTTTCCAGTAGATGTCGTCTTTGTTCGTTGGCTTGACGTCGAAGCGAATCACGAGGCTGCGCTTGGGCACGTCGACCGGACTCTGCGTGACGTAGTTGAACGCGGAGCCACCCGAGCCACCGAAGGTGTTCGGCAACGGAAAGTAGTTGAGCAGCGCGACTCCGCTCTGGTTGAAACGCGAAGTCGGAATGATGTTCAGACCAAGCGGATTCGCCGCCGTCGCCCGACTCGGATCGCGGAAGCAGCCGCTCGTGTCGGCAGCGGTGCAGTTGCCGGGCAGCAATGGATCTTTAATGAAGACTTTCTGGTTTGTCGCATTGATCGACTGTGAGAAGTCGCCGGCGCGCTCGAGCGCTGTCGGCATCGTGACAAACCGCGGATCCTGCGGCGTGATCTGGTGCGGCTTCTCGTAGGACACGAAGAAAAACGCTTTCTCTTTGAGCCAGAAATCTCCACCCTCGCCGAACTTCGGCAACGGCATTGGACCACCGAAGCTGCCGCCGGGATACAGGTGACGGTAAAGCGGTTTCTTCAAACCAACCTTGTTGTTGAAAAACGGCGTGGCGTTGAGCACTTCGTTACGCAGAAAGTAGTAGAGGCTGCCGTTGTACTCCTTGCCGCCGCCCTTCGAAACGATGTTGATGATCGCGCCGCCATTGTTTCCATACTCCGCGCCGTAGTTGTTGCGCAGCACTTTCACTTCGGCGACGGCGTCCTGGTTGATCGTCATGCTCAGTTTGTTTGAGCCGCTCGGTTCGCCGGCAAACAGACCATCGATCGTGGGCACGGTCGAACGTCCGCGCTGACCGGAGATGTTCGGGAGGTCGGTGCCGAAACCGTCACCCGCGCCTTCGATGTCGTCGTTGTTTGACGTGCCGGGAAGCAGTCGCAGCAGTGAAGTGACGTCGCGTCCTTTCGTCGAGATCAGGTTGATCTGATCGGCGGTGAGACGCGCGGTCAAGTCGCTGCTTTCGCGTTCGACGATCGCGCCCTCGCTCGTGATGCTGACCGTTTCGCTGACCTGTCCGGGTTGGAGCTTGAGATCGCCGAGCGCGAGGTTTTCGTTCGCGCTCAGGATGATGCTTCGTTGTTCGAAGGCCTGGAATCCCTGCTGCTCGATCTTCAGCGAGTAAGAGCCGGGCTTTAACGCGGCAAAATTAAAGCGGCCTTCACCGTTTGTGGCCGCTGTTCGCGTCTGACCTGTTTTCTCGCTGGCGAGGGTTACCGTTGCCGACGGGATGATGCTGCCGTTGGCATCGGTAACGACTCCAGAGATGGAGCCGGTGATGGTTTGGGCCTGGGCCGCGACGGCGAAGGCGAGCAGAGCGATGACAACCACGAGCATGGTTGCGTTGAGACGGAGCGACTTCGACATGGGACTCCTCCTTCGATTGAAATTGTCCTCAGTTGGGACAATTTGAATAAACCGAGACGTCGACCTTTCCTTGAACAACGATTGAGTTTTACTTTGAACTTGGTGCTCTGAACTTTGCGCTTTTAACCAGGAACTAAGCACAAAGTACAAAGCTCACCTTTGGTTAAGCCCTGTCTTGTTCGGATCTGAATGCTGCTGCTGCTCTTCAAGAGCAAACGCACGTTGCGCCCGCACGATGTGTTCGCGCATCGCCGCCCGTGCTTCGTCCGGCTTGCGCGCGCGAATCGCGCGGTAAACCTGACGGTGCAGCTCGAGTGCTTCGTTGAAATCGTGTGCCCGGTCGATCGTGTCGCGCCGGCGTTCGTAAAGAACTGCCGAAACCATCTCGACGAGCGTCGCCAACGTCGGATTGCCGGATGCCGCCGCCACTGCGCGATGGAATGCGACGTCGTGCACGAGAAACTGCTGCGGATCCTTCAACGCCGCAAACATCTCCGCGACCTCTTCCGACATCGTTGCCAACTGTTCGCCGGTCGCGCGTTCGGCCGCCAATCCCGCTGCGCCCACTTCCAGAATCGATCGCGTCTCAAACATGTGCTCGAAACTGAAGCCATGAAGCTGGGCGAGAAGGCGCAAGGGCTCACTGTCGAGGGCTGGAGGACCGTCGACCAGGAACGTGCCTGCGCCTTGCCGCGACTGGAGGACGCCCATCGAAATCAGTGAACTCAACCCTGCGCGCAGCGAAGGTCGACTGATTCCGAGCTGTTTTGACAGTTCGCGTTCCGGCGGCAGACGGTCGCCCGGCTTCAGATCGTCGCTCTTGATGAGTTCGTAGACGCGGGCAACGACCTGCTCGGTAGTCTGTCCCGAGCGGACCGGCCGAATGATCTTCAACCGTGCTGCCTGAGAATTGGTCATAACAATTCGAAACGAAGCGCGGAACTTATAATACCAATCCGAACAAGCGTCAAGGATTTTTCGGCAAAATCCGCGGTCACCTGCTCGGCTGCCACAAACTGCGACTGCTTCCTTTCAGCGTCTTGTTCATAAACTTCTCGTTCATGATCAGAAACGCGCCGAGTCCGTGAAAGTCGTTTACGTTTCGTTTGCGCGCGAAGTAGTAGGCGAGATCGGCGACGTTCGTGCCTTCGCAGATGTCGACGATATTCGTGGCGCCATTCTGATCGAGCGAGAGTTTCGTGAGCACACCGGCGTAGCCGCGGTTGACCATCTCGCGAAAACTCTTGCTGACGTAACCGCGATCGATCGCCATCGCCGTGACGTAGGTGTACATGCTCGAGCTCGACGTTTCGTGCCAGTTATTTGGATCGTTTCCCTGATCCACGATCTGGTACCAGAGGCCGGTCTTCTTGTCCTGATACCTGGACCATGCGGTGACGAGTCGATTGAGTTGAGCGATCAACTGCGCGCGCTGCGGATGGTTCTGCGGCAACAGTTCGAGCACCTCGATCAGCGTCATCCCAAACCAGCCCATCGCGCGGCACCAAATCTCCGGCGAAACGCGCGTTTCCTTGTTTGACCACGGCGTTTGGCCGCTTTCGTCGTAGGCATGAAACATCAGTCCGGTCTTCGGATCGTTGAGGTGGCTGGCGTAGATCAGCAGCTGTTTTGTGGCCTCATCGGCCGTATATTTGCTATCGCCGAACAGGTTTCCGTAACGCATCAGGAACGGCATCGACATGAAAACGCCGTCGCCCCACAACTGCGATTCGCGGCTCTTCGTGTTCGCGTGCCAGAAGCCGCCGTCTTTGGTGCGCGGGTACGTGTTGAATCGATTGCGAATGCGATCGGCAGCAAGCCTGTACTTCGCGTCGTGCGTTTCCTGGTAGAGGATCAGCAACAGGTTGCCGGGCAACATGCTGTCGAGGTTTTCGAAGGTGATCTCGCGCACCTGGCCTTGCGCGTTTGCGCTTCGCACGACGCCCTCAGCGTCGACGTGATAGTCGACCCAATCCTTGATGTACTGGAGATAGCGCGGTTCGCGAGTGCGTTTGTAGACGAGGTACTGGCCGTAGAGGTAGAGCGATTTCGCATAACCCCATGGGCCGAGATCCTTGGCCGTCGGATAACGCTTCATCGTCGTTTCGACCATACCACGCGACCAATCCGTTTTGGCGCCAGCTAAAAAGGAACACAGATGAAGGACGATTAGCAGCGCAACGGCTCTGGGAATCATTGTTTTCATGGCTTCGCTGATTTGTGCTAAGTTAGGGCGACCACCCAACACGGATTGATTTAAAAAGATAAGACGAGCACGCGCGAATGGTTTTACCATTCTTCCTCCGTGTTCTCAACTGGAGATTCGCAATGACGAAACACGATTCGAGTAGACGCGACTTTCTCAAAGGCGTTGGCATTGCCGGCGCCGGCGCTGCCATCGCCGATCAGTTGTGGACGGAAGTCGAAGCCGCAGAGCCGCAGGCGGCGAAACCAAATGTCGTTTCCGGCGAAAGCAAAGTCGTGCTCAACGTCAACGGCGCGCAACGCACCGTGCAGGTCGAACCGCGAACGACGCTGCTGAACGCGCTGCGCAATCATCTCGAGCCGGCAGTCACTGGACCGAAGCTCGTTTGCGACATGGGAACGTGCGGCGCCTGCACCGTGCTGATCGACGACAAACCCGTGTACTCGTGTCTCGTCCTCGCTGTCGACGCGACGAACAAGAAGATCACGACCGTGGAAGGGCTCGGCACCCCCGAGAAACCGAACGCCGTGCAAGCTGCCTTTGTCGAACACGACGCGTTGATGTGTGGCTTCTGCACGCCGGGTTTCGTCACCACCATCTCGGCTTACTTGAAGAAGCATCCGAATCCGTCGCTCGACGAAGTGCGCGAAGCGTGCAAAGGAAACTTCTGTCGCTGCGGAACCTATCCGCGCGTTTTCGAAGCCGCACTCGCGGCTGCCAAACAAGCTTTATGAATGCGTTTCCCGCTTGTGGATCTCCAATGGAAAAAGAATCTTTTTAAAAAATTTTTCTTTTACATGAGTTTCCCGGTTGCGAAAGGTCGGTCAAAAAGGACTTCCAGCTCATGCCACAACAAGCACAACCATCGCCATCACCAAAACCGAAGAAGAAGATCCGCGTTCCGCGCGTCGTCAACGGCGTCGAGCAGATGGTCGAGATCGAAGTCGACGAAGACTCCGGTCCAGGCTGGGGACCAAACGACAAGCACAAGCTGCTCAACAAGCGCATGACGCGCGTCGATGGCCCATTGAAAGCCGCGGGTCTTGCCCGTTACACCTACGACCAGCGACTGCCCGGCATGCTTTACGGCCGCATCCTTCGTTGCCCGCATGCACACGCGCGCGTCACCAAGCTCGACACCGATGCCGCGCTAAAGATTCCCGGCGTGAAGTCGATTGTTCCCGCGCCACTCACCGAAATTCGTTACGCCGGAGCGCCGGTCGCGGCCGTCGCCGCAACCACGCCGGAGATCGCGGGCGACGCGTTACGCGCGATCAAAGTCACGTACGAAGTGTTGCCGCACGTGGTCCATGCGACCGATGCTGTCAAACCCGGCGCGCCACAAGTAATCGCCGAGGAAATCAATCTCAAAGACAAAGCTAAAAACGGCGACCAGCAGAAAGCCGAAGCGGCGTTTGCCAACGCCGACGAGATCGTCGAAGCCGAGTATGTCTGTTCGCGCGTTCATCACGCGTGTCTCGAAACACACGGCATGGTGGTCGATTATCGCGGCGGCGAAGAAGCCACGATCTACGCCTCAACACAGGGCACATTCACGATTCCCGCCGACGCAGCGAAAGAGCTCGGTCTCGCGCAAAGCGCGGTGACTGCGAGTGTCGAACACATGGGCGGCGGCTTCGGTTCGAAGTTCGGCATCGGCCTGGAAGGCATGTTCGCCTGCCGGCTCTCAAAAGAGACCAAGGCGCCGGTGAAGATGATGCTCACGCGTCACGACGAGTTTGTGATGGCGGGCAATCGCTCCGGCGCGTGGCAGAAGCTGAAAGCCGGTGTGAAAAAGGACGGCACCATCGTCGCGATCCAGGCGCGACAGTATCGTCTCGGCGGCATCGGCCAGGGCTCGCAGGCCGGACAGCCTTACATCTACACGATGGGTGAAGCGTACCGCGAGATTTACGCGCTGCACACAAACGAAGACTCTTCGATCGCGATGCGCGCGCCCGGCCATCCGCAGGCTTCGTTCGCGGCTGAATCGCTCGTCGACGAACTCGCTTACAAGATCCAGATGGACCCGGTCGCGTTTCGCAAGAAGAACCTGCGCGACACGGTTTATCGCCGGCAGTTGGATCGAGGCGCGCAGGAGATCGGATGGTCCAGGCGCAATCCAATCGCGGGTGGAAATCCTGGTCCATTCAAACGCGGCTTCGGTTGCGCCGTCGGCATCTGGGGCGGCGGCGGCAACAACCAGTGCAAAGTCGACGTGACAGTCTCGCGCGATGGCGCGGTTCTTGTCGCTGTTGGCACGCAGGACCTCGGCACCGGGACGCGCACTTACACGCGCGCGATCGTCGCCGAAGAGCTCGGTCTCGGCATCAAGGACGTTCAGGAGCGGATCGGCAACTCGAAACTCGGCGGCGCAAATCCGTCCGGCGGATCGACGACGGCGCCCTCGCTCGCGCCCTCGGTGAAAGATTCAGCAGTCAAGACGCGCTTGTTGCTCGCCGAACGCGTCGCACCGCTGCTCGGCAATCCAAAACCCGAGGAGGTCGTGTTTGCGGACCAGAAAGTTAGCGCCGGCAGTCGATCCATGACCTGGAAGGAGGCGTGTGCTTCACTTCCGGCCGCCGGAATTACGGGCCACGGCGAATGGCGTTCGGATCTGCAAACGCGCGGCGTTCACGGTGCGTCTTTCGCCGAGGTCGAGGTGGACGTCGAAACCGGTCACGTCAAACCGATCAAGATGGTCCACGTCCAGGACGGCGGTCTGCCGCTGAACCGGCTCACGTTCGAAAGCCAGATCAACGGCGGGATGATTCAGTCGCTCGGCCAGGCGTTGTGGGAAGGCCGCGTGATGGATGCGCAGCTCGGCATTCAACTCAATCCCGGGTTCGGCGATTACAAGCTGCCCGGCACCCTCGAGATGCCCGAGATGGTCCCAATCATCGACGACGACGACAAACGCGAAGCAGTCATCGGCATCGCCGAAGGTTGCAACATTCCTTCGCTCGGCGCGGTCGCTAACGCTGTCTTCAATGCTTGCGGCGTCCGCGTACGAGAACTGCCTATTACGCCGGACAAGATTTTGATGGGCCTCTTGAAAGACGGATCACTGTCGAGGACACAAGCATGAAAGCCTTTGAATGGACCAACCCCGCGACTCTCAACGAAGCGGTGAAACTGCTCGCTGCCTCGGGGTCGACCGACATCGACGAAGCGCCGCGTCCAATCGCCGGCGGTCAGGATCTCCTGACCACGATGAAAGACTACACGTCGCGACCGGCGCGCATCGTCAATCTAAAAAACATTCGCGGGTTGAACAACATCACGCTGAACGCGCGCGGACTGACGATCGGCGCGCTCGTGACGTTGACGGAGCTCGAAGAGCACGCCGGCGTGCGCAAAAGTTTTCCCGGTCTCGCGGAAGCGGCCCACTCGATCGCAACTCCGCAGATCCGGAATCTCGGCACGGTCGGCGGAAACCTTTGCCAGCGTCCACGCTGCTGGTACTTCCGTCTCGAAGATGTGAACTGCTTGAAGAAAGGCGGCTCGGAGTGTTACGCCGCGTCTGGCGAGAACAAGTACAACGCGATCATTGCCGGTGGTCCATCGTACATCGTTCATCCATCCGATCTTGCGCCGATGCTTCTAGCTCTCGGCGCGCGGGTCACTGCGGCCGGCCCAAAGGGACGGCGCGTGATTCCGCTCGACAAGTTTTTCACGTTGCCGAGCGAGGGCAACATTCGGCGCGAAAACGTTTTGCAAAATGATGAGATCATCACTGAGATTTTTGTCCCCGCCTCGGCCCTCGCGACGCGCTCGACTTACCTGAAGTTCAAGGAACGTGAATCGCTCGATTTCGCGCTCGCGTCGGTGGCGGCAGCGGTGCAACTTGCGCCGGACAAGACGGTGCGAACGGCGCGCATCGTGCTCGGAGGCGTCGCGCCGATTCCCTGGCGTGTGCCCGACGCCGAGAATTTTCTCGCCGGCAAAGCGCTGAATTCGGAAGTGCTTGGCGAAGCGGCAAAAATCGCGCTGGCGCAGGCCAAGCCGCTCGAGAAGAACGCGTACAAAGTGCCGTTGACCCAAACGCTCGTGCGCCGCGCCCTGGCGAAAGCCGCAGGCGTTTGAATCAAACTCGGAGAAACATCATGGCAGACGAATCAACCGAAACATCCGCGGCAAGCGAAACATCCGCGCCTTTTCAATCGACTTTCTGCGGCTCGCTGCGTTCGAAGAAGTTTTTCCTGCTCGACCGGCTGGCGACGAGCGCCGACGAGTATCTCGACGCCGCGAACCATGTTTGGTGTTGTGAGACTCAGGAAGTGATCGGGCCGGACAACGCCCGCGTCGACCCGCACGAATGTCGACCGGGCCGCGCGTGCTACAGTTCCGCTGTGTAATCACAAAAGGCACAAAAAGTTTTCTTGGGTAGGGCCGGTGGCTCGATTCCATTTTGGCTCTTTGGTATTTTAAGGGCGTCTCTACTGGTTATGGCTTTTGTGCCTTTTGTGGTTTTTGTGCCTTTTGTGGTTAGGAGGTAGCGAGATGCGAAAAGGATTATTGACGACGTTGGCGATGATCGTTGCCGTGAGCGCGCTGGTTTTTGGTTCGCAGGCTGAGAACGTGAGCGTGCGCGGCGAGTACGTTGAGGTCAGGACGGCGAGCGTGTTTGCCGGGGCCTGTCACTACAACGGCGAGGTCGTCACGACAGGCCGTGACGCGATGATGGCCTGGAATGTTACCTCCGGAAAATGGCAGGGCGTCGATCTCACGGGCGTTCGCGCGATGGCGATCGTCAACTCCGCTTCCAATCTCTCGGAACCAAACGCCGCGCGACAGTCGGAAGTGATCATCGACACGAGCGCTTCTCGCGAACAGGCGCAGGCGATGTTGAGCGCGCTGCAAGAGAAGTACGCTTCATCGCTCGGCAAGATCGTCGAAGTTCGTAACGCGGCGATCACGTTCGACCACAAAGACCGCACCTACTCAGTCAAAGCCGACGACGCGACGATCGACGTCGAAGCGATGCCCAACGATCTCTGCTGCAAGATGCCAAACCTCGTTTGGTACAAGCCGCTGGTCGGACTCGAAAACCGCAAGGTCGGTTACACGAGCAACGCAACGTACGGTGGTCGTAAAGTGAGCGAACCGTGGAGCCGTTCCGGCGAGAATAGCGCGTTCTACGGCTTGTTTGCTTTGTAACGCTCGGCGCGATAAATCTCCGACCCTTCCATCTGCTCAAAAACTTTTCGGAGCGGTTTGTACTGCTTGTCGAGGACAATGATGAACGCGGCGTGCGGCAGCGCGACCTCCTCAGCCAGCTTGCCGCCGCCGACCACTGCGTCCCGATATGAGTCGCGCGCGTTTTCAGCGTTCGTCCAGACTCAACTCTTCAGTCTTTGCTTTCTCTTCGAGTGCCGCTAGCGATTTGCGCGCTTCGAGGGCGAACTTGTGCCGCTCGCGCCAGAACTGGACCACGTCTTCGCGCCATAGTCGATTCTTGCCGGCAAGGAAATCGGACGGAACGGATTGGATAAAGTAGTCGTCGCCAACCTGCTCGTCGGCTTTGAGAAACGGCTCCAGGTACTCGGTGGTGCGAATGTCCGCGTAACCCATCGCTTCGAGACGGTCGGCAAGCGCCGGATGCGTGTCGTCGTAGTTGTGCTTCTTCGTCAACGATTGCGAGAACCACGTCTGCGCTTTGATCAGTGAGAGTGGCTGCCGCAGCGCCGTCAACATCTCGTCGAACGGTTCCTTCCGCGCCTCAGCCTCGCTACTCGCGCGCTTGAAAAACGCGGGCCAGAATTCGTTGTTGAGACAACCCATAGAGACCGCAACACCAGCGCAGCGATGCCGAGCGGAATCGCGAGCACTTTGATGATGATCCAGTTGAGCCGGCCGAAATAAATCACGGTCACCGCGAAAACTCCAATCGCTATGACCACTCCGATCAGAAACGCATAACCGAGTGCAGCCAGTAGCGCGACGCGCAGCTTGTACGCGCCGGGATGCTCGCGTGCATAGCCCTCGAGACTTTCGACCAGGGCTGAAAATTCTTTCTCTTCCACTTTTATGCTATAAGCCGTCCGCTCGCGAGAGATGAGGCTGAACCAATCCGAACCAATTGAGGTGCTGATGCGACGTCACGCGCTTGTCTGCGTCATTTTCATCCTTATAACCACAGCGACCACCGTTGCGCAATCGAAGACTCCGGATCTCCGCAGGACCGCGTTGAAGTCCGCCACACCTTCGGACGAGATCGTCCGCCTTGATATCAACGGCGATGGCAAACCCGACATTCTCGAACGCTGGTGGAACGGCAAACGCGTGCGCTGGCTCGACGAAAATGGCGACATGCTGCCGACCGACACTCGCGGCGATCAAGTTGCGGACGTAATGCAGATCGACAAGAACGGCGACGGGATTTACGACACAGCGCTCGACATCAACATCAAGTGGGCCGACAACGACGGCGACGGCCGCGCGGATCTTCAGGCGTTCGTCACGCAAGGACGTGATTGGTCCAACGGGAAGTGGAACGCCGGCGAGTCGCATTGGATGGTCTATATCGACGTCGAAAAAGACGGCGTGCTCGGTTGGCTCGACTGGCAAAAGTTTGACTTCGGCAACGACAACTGGGGCTACACCGGCGTGACCGACTGGCTTCCCGACTACAACGGCGATTCCGTTTTTCTGAAAGTGCATCGCCCGCCGCAGTCGCTTCCCGATCCTCGTCTCAACTGGGAAAACCCGTTCGCGTTCTACGACTTCGACAACGACGGCGTGAGCGAGATGGCCATGCGCTGGCTCGATCCTGTACCGGCGTTGGACGAGAAGGGTATGACGAACCTGTCGGGCGTGTTGCGCGAAGCATTCCTGACGCTCGATCTCGATAACGATTCGACGCAGGGAAATGAAACAGACTACGACCTGTCCCTGCGTGGCGCGGGTGGGCCGGGCGTTCCGTATCGGTCGTTCGTTCACAAGTATCCGGCGTTGAAAGGCAATCCCAGGTTCGACTCGTGTTTTGAGTGGAACAACTGGCGGCACATCGACGAGCTGATGTACATGCCGCATGAGAAGAGCTACGACGCGTTTTTTACTGCCGGCTGGACCACCATGTACTTCGTGTTTGACGAAGACGACGACGATCATCGCTGGGAACGCGTTGAGATGTACTACCCGATGCACGGCTTCGGTGGTCCAAAGGAGATCGACCTGTACTCGACCAAGCGATGGCGGCGCAGCAACTACGCGGAGATCGATATGGTCGCGGAAGGGCAGCGTCCCGGGATCAGCGGTCATCCGCAGGCGGATTCGCTCGGCGACCGCGGCGAGTTTGACGAAGACAATTCGGGCGCGGGAAAACTTTACGTCGGCGTCTTCGATCGCAAGTTGCACCTCGCGGGTGCGGAGTGGGGCGCGTGGACCGTCGACAAGAACGCGGAGTATCACGGCGGAAACAAAACGCCGTCGCCAAAGCCGAGTGCGCCGCGCGTCGAGGAAGTCGTGAAGTATACCGACACGGATAAGAACGGTTTTTTCGATACGATCGAATACGACTACGACGGCGATCGCAAGATCGATTTGCGCGTTTCGTTGTTGGATTACCGCACGCCGCAAAATCCGCATCCCGATGTCGTGCCCCTGATCGATACGCAGAAACAGGGCTGGAAGGGACTCAATCAACTGTTCACGTCAATGGCGAACCAGTCGTTTCAAGAGGCGTTGACAGTTTACCGCGCGGCGTGGCGGCGCGGATTGACGACGCCCGAGATCGACAATCTGGCGAATGCGTCGTCTGTCGGGGAGCGTTATCGCAACGCGTATTGGATCAAGGAAAAGATCTTTCGTGAGCTTCGGGCGCAGCTGAAAAGCCAGCCCAACAACACCCTCGAACGGGATCTAATTCGTGCTTATTACTTAGGATTGTTTGACGAGTACGCCAAAAAAATATCCGTGGTTCCGGGTCGTTAAGCCCGTGCGACTCTGAGGAACGCTTTGGCGGCGTGCGAGAGTGTCGCGCCTTTGCGATAGATCAACTGTAACCGCCGCTCGAGTCGCATTTCTTTCACTGTCAGGGCTGTGAGTTGTCCTCGTTCGATCTCGATCTGCGCCGTGAGACGGGGCACGAGCGCAACACCCATTTCCTGTTCCACCAGTCGCTTGATCGACTCGAGCGTCGGCATCTCCATCGAGATATTGAGCGGCGTCTTATACTTCTCAAACGTCTTTACTACGCGCTCCCGATATGGCGACGGCACGTTGTGCGCGATGAACGACTCCGCTCCCAACTCGCGCACCGAAACGACTTCCTTCGCCGCGAGCGGGTGCGATGGCGCGACGATTAACGCCAGGTCGTCGCTGATCGCAGGCACTGACGCGATCGCCTGGTCTGTCGGCTTGAACGAAACCACGCCGATCTCGACGCCACGGCCCAACACCTCGGAAGCGATCCGGCTCGCCAAACTCCGCTTCACCTCGACCTTGATATGTGGATGTCGCGCGCGGAAGACAGCCAGAACCGGCAGCAGGTACATAACGGTGTACTCGTTGGCGCTCAAGGCAAGCTTCCCGTGCTGCAGGTCTTTCAATTCTTTGATCGCGCGATGGGCGCCCTGTCGCAGGTTGAGCATCTGCTCCGCGAAATCAAATAAGACGCGCCCGGCAGCCGTGAGCGTTCCGTCCTTCGACGAGCGGTCAAACAACGGTTCGCCCAGTTCGAGTTCAAGCCGACGAATTGCCTGACTGACGGCGGGTTGCGTGCGATGCAGCGACTGGGCCGCCCGCGAAAAACTCTGCTCCCGCGCGACCGCAATCAAAACCTCGAGTTGGTTGACGTCCACTGGTCTCCATCCGTGGTTGGTTATTCAAGTTCCAAGGCCGCGTTATGGTATCACACATCATTATCTTTCTATAAAGATAATAACTTTGACTTCTACCCCTCGGGCCCACTAGCATCTAGTCCTCGTTTGCCCACAGGAGGGGAACCTATGCCGCAAAACCGAATCAGCATTTTCGACACCACGCTGCGGGACGGCGAACAGTCGCCCGGATGCTCCATGGACCTCGGCGAAAAGCTGCGCATGGCCGAGAAGCTCGAAGAGCTCGGCGTCGACATCATCGAGGCGGGCTTTCCGATCGCTTCCGAAGGTGATTTTGCGGCCGTGAAGGCTGTGGCTGCCCGTTGCCGCGGAGTCAGAGTCGCAGCGCTTTGCCGCACGGCGGAAAACGACGTGGCGCGCGCCGCCGAAGCTTTGGCCCATGCAGCGTCTCCCCGCATTCACACGTTCTGCGCCACGTCAGACATTCATCTGGAACACAAACTCAAGAAGTCTCGCGCCGAAGTGATCGAGATGACTCGCCGGGCCGTGGCGCAGGCGCGCAACTACGCGGACGACGTCGAGTTCTCCGCGGAAGACGCGACACGCAGCGACATCGATTATTTATGCGAAGTGTTGGACACGGCGGTCGAGGCAGGCGCGTCCGTGCTGAACATACCCGACACCGTCGGCTACACGACGCCGAGCGAAATGAAACATCTCGTCGAACAGGTGAACAAGCGGGTGGTGCGAGATCGCAATGTAATCATCAGCGTGCACAATCACAACGACCTCGGCCTGGCGGTGGCAAACAGTCTGGCGGCAATCGAAGCCGGCGCGCGCCAGGTTGAATGCACTATCAACGGCATCGGAGAGCGCGCGGGCAATGCGTCGCTCGAAGAGATCGTGATGGCGTTGCACGTGCGCGCCGATCGACTACCATTCGAAACCGGCATCGTCACGCAGCAGCTTTATCCTGCGAGCCAACTGCTTTCGAGCATCGTCGGGTTTGACGTGCAACCTAACAAAGCCATCGTCGGCCGCAACGCTTTTGCTCACGAGGCCGGCATTCACCAGCACGGGGTGATCAATAATCCGCTGTGCTACGAGATCATGACTCCCGAATCCGTCGGCGTGCCGGCAAATTCGCTGGTGCTCGGCAAACATTCGGGACGTCACGCGCTGTCGCTGCGTTATATGGAACTCGGTTACGACGTCAGTGCGATTGAACTCGACGCGGCGTACACTCGCTTCACCGAACTCGCCGATCGCAAGAAGCGGATTTACGATCAGGATCTGATTTCGTTGCTGAACGCGACGGTGAGCGCGGCAGCAGCTTAGAGCTTTGTACTTTGTGCTTTGTACAAAGAACTAAGTACCAAGTACCTAGCACAACAACGAGGTTTCAGTAATGAAGTTGAGAGTTACGGTTCTTCCCGGGGACGGCATTGGACCAGAAGTGACGGCGGAAGCAGTGCGCGTGTTGCAAACTGTCGCTGCCATACACGGTTATAAATTTGATTTTGAAGAGCAGGCCATCGGCGGCGTGGCGATTCGCGAGTTTGGATCGCCGTTGCCGCGCAAGACGCTCGACGCGTGTCTCGCCAGCGATGCGGTATTGCTCGGCGCCGTCGGCGCGCCTGAGTACGATCGTCTGGCGGCGAACCAGCGCCCCGAAGCGGGGCTGCTGCTGCTGCGACGCGCGCTCGGTGGTTATGCGAACCTACGTCCCGCGATTTCCTACGCCGCGATCGTTGACTGTTCTCCGTTGCGCAGCGAAGTCGTTCGCGGCGCTGACATTCTCTTTGTGCGCGAGTTGCTCGGCGGTTTGTACTTCGGCGAGCCTCGCGGTTTTACGACGACGACAAGCGGAAGCACTGTCGCCACGAACACGATGCAGTATTCGGTCGAGGAGATTGAACGCGTCGCTCGCGTTGCCTTCGAAGCCGCGCAGAAGCGTCGCGCTAAAGTGACCTCGGTCGATAAAGCGAACGTGCTGGAGACGTCGCAACTGTGGCGACAGACCGTCACGCGTGTTGCCGAAGATTACCCGGACGTCAGTTTGAATCACCTGTACGTCGATGCGTGCGCGATGCACTTGATCACAAACCCGCGGCTCTTTGACGTGGTGTTAACGGAGAATCTGTTTGGCGACATTCTGACCGACGAAGCCGCGGTGATCACGGGGTCGCTTGGGATGCTCGCGTCGGCGACCGTCGGCGGCGAAGTCGGGCTTTACGAGCCGGTGCATGGATCGGCGCCTGATATCGCGGGGCGTGGGCTGGCGAATCCCTGCGGGGCGATCGCGTCGGCGGCGATGTTGTTGCGGCATTCAGCGGGACTCGAACGCGACGCGAGCGACATCGAGCAGGCGATCCAGCATGTGCTCGACGCGGGTCATCGCACCGCTGATATCGGGGCCGGCATTCACGCGTCGCGGACGTCAGAGATGGGCGAGTTGATCTGCGACGCGGTCGCCGAGATCGCCGACATGCGTTACGCGTATCACGCCGTCTGAAACACTGATGGGGCGCACATTATTAGACAAACTTTGGGACGCGCACGTGGTTCGCGCAGCAGATGGCGAACCGTCGCTGATCTACATCGATCTCCACCTCATTCATGAAGTGACGTCGCCGCAGGCTTTTGCTGGTCTGCGTCAGGCAGGGCGCGAGGTGCGACGGCCGGATCTGACTTTCGGCACGGTGGACCATAACGTTCCCACCACCGATCGCAGTCTGCCGATCGCTGACGCCACGGCGGCGAAACAAGTCGAGACGCTGCGTCGAAACTGCCGCGAGTTTGGCATCGAGTTGTTTGACATTAACTCGCCCGAGCAGGGGATCGTGCACGTGATTGGACCGGAGCTTGGTCTGACGCAGCCCGGAATGACGATCGTCTGCGGCGACAGTCATACGAGCACGCACGGCGCGTTTGGCGCGCTTGCATTCGGCATCGGCACCAGCGAGGTCGAGCACGTGCTGGCGACGCAGTGTCTGCCGCAAAACAAGCCGCGCACAATGCGCGTCGAGACGCGGGGACGGCTGGGCGAGGGTGTAACGGCGAAGGACCTGGCGCTGGGAATCATCGGGCAGATCGGCACCGACGGCGCGACGGGGTTCGCGATCGAGTACACGGGCGAGGCGGTGCGGGCACTGTCGATGGAAGCGCGCATGACGTTGTGCAACATGAGCATCGAAGCGGGTGCGCGGGCGGGCATGATCGCGCCCGACGAAGCGACATTCGCGTATTTGAAGGGACGAAGGTTCGCACCGTCTGATGATGAAGCGTGGGATCAGGCCGTCGCTTTTTGGCGCACGTTGCAGACCGACGACGATGCTGTGTTCGATCGCGTGATCGAGATCGACGCAGCGAAGCTCGAACCGTTCGTGACGTGGGGCACAAGCCCGGGGATGGTGGCGCCGATTACCAGTTATGTGCCCGATCCGGCGCACGTGGCAAACGCAACGGATCGACAGGCTGCGGAACGCGCATTGGAGTACATGGCGCTGTCGCCCCGCACCAGCATTCAGGAGATCGCCATCGATCGCGCGTTCATCGGCTCGTGCACGAATGCGCGCATCGAAGATCTACGAGCTGCTGCGCGGGTCGTTAAAGGTTACCGCATCAACTCGTCGGTGAGCGCGATGGTCGTTCCGGGGTCGCAGGAAGTGAAGAAAGCTGCTGAACGCGAAGGTCTCGATCGGATCTTCAGCGAAGCGGGATTTGAATGGCGTGAGGCCGGGTGCTCGATGTGTCTGGGCATGAACGCCGACATTCTGCAACCGGGTGAACGCTGCGCGTCGACGAGCAATCGAAACTTCGAAGGCCGTCAGGGGCGCGGCGGTCGCACGCATCTCGTGAGTCCGATGATGGCGGCCGCTGCGGCAATCAAGGGTCACTTTACGGACGTCAGAAACTGGGAGTTTAAATAAATCCGTGGTTCCTTTTCGCCAACACACCGGACTCGTCGCGCCGCTCGATCGCGCCAACGTCGACACCGATCAGATCATTCCCAAGCAGTTTCTGAAGCGCATCGAACGTACCGGCTTCGGAGAATTCCTGTTTTACGACTGGCGCTACACGGCTGACGGCACCGTTAATCCTTCATTCGTCCTTAACGAACCGCGTTATCGAGGGGCGTCGATCTTGATCGCCGACAAAAACTTCGGCTGCGGCTCTTCGCGCGAGCACGCGCCGTGGGCACTGGGCGAGTACGGCTTCCGCGTCATCATCGCACCGTCGTTCGCCGACATCTTCGCCAACAACTGTTTTAAAAACGGGATGCTGCCGATCGTCTTGGGCGATGAGCAGGTGCGGGGCATCATGCGTCGCGCGCAGCAGCAACCGGGTTATCAATTGACGATCGATCTCGAACGTCAAACGATCGAAGATGAGGGACGCATTTCAATCTCGTTTACGGTGGGCGAGTTTCAGCGCTATTGCCTGCTGGAAGGCTTGGACGACATCGGCCTGACGCTGCGTCACGAAGAGGCGATCAAAAACTACGAAGCGACGCACGCGCGCCGCTGGTGTACCGCACGCTAGTCTGTCGTGAACTTGTAAATCGTCGATTCGTCGTAACTCTCACCTGCACGCAACACAGTTGAAGGAAAGTTCGGATGGTTGGGCGAGTCGGGGTAGTGCTGCGTCTCCAGACACAACGCGGCATACTTCTCATATCGCACGCCGTGTTTCCCAACCAAACTCCCATCGAGAAAATTTCCCGAATAAAACTGGATTCCCGGCTGTGTCGTAAACACCTCCATCACTCGGCCTGAATTCGGCTCACGAACTCGAGCCACAGATCTAATCGATCCGTGTTTCCAATCGTCCAACACAAAATTGTGATCGTAACCGCCATTACCGATAACGCGCGCGGTTCTGAAATCCATCGGAGTTCCTTCAACAGCACGAATCTCGCCTGTTGGTATCAAGTCGTCAGCGACGGGGGTGAAGCTGCGGGCGCGCAACATTAGTTCGTGGTCCAGGATTGTGCCTTGCCCCGCGAGGTTGAAATACGAATGGTTGGTGAGATTGACGATCGTGTCTTGGTCGGTGCTCGCGTGGTAATCGATCCGCAGCGCGTTCTCGTCGTTCAATGAATATTCGACGGCGACACTCAAGTTTCCCGGATAATTCTCTTCTCCATCCGGACTGAAGTACTCCAGTTGCAAACCGGTATCCGTGGTCACGCTCTTCCACACGCGCTTGTCGAAACCCTTAACGCCGCCATGCAGATGATTCTGATTGTTGTTTTGCGCGAGTTGATACTCGACTCCGTTCAACCAAAACTTCCCGTTGGCGATCCGGTTCGCAAAGCGTCCGATCAACGTGCCAAAGTAGCGCGGGTTCCTGATGTACTCGTCAAGCGTTTCGTAACCGAGCACCACGTCGCCAAACACGCCGGTTCGATCGGGCGCCATGATCGACGTGATGGTCCCGCCGTAGTTTGTTATCGACACCTCGAGGCCGTTGCGGTTCTTCAGCGTGTAAAGATAGACCTCCTCGCCTTCTTCGCCAGTGCCGAAAGTTTTTCGCGTGACCGTCACTTCTTTAACTCGCTAAACACGCGATTCGCTTCCTCGAGCGTCTCGATCGAACCCACGTCGAACCACAACCCCGGCACTCGCCACGTGTAAAACGGCACGCGCGGGTACATCCATTGGACCAACCGGCCCGGCTGATCCGGATTGTTGCCCTCGGCGATGTACTGGTGAATCAAAGCCAACGCCCATTGCGGGTAGTAGTAAAGCGCGATGCCGGTCAGCGTGCTGCGCGGCTGCGCGGGCTTCTCTTCGAAAAACGTGATGCGGCCTTCTTTGTCGACGTCGATCGCGTTGTATTTCTTGATCGCTTCGAGATCGCCGACGTCGTAAACACCCGTCACGGGCGCCTTCACGCGCAAACAATAGTCGCCGAACTCGCGCAGATCGTCGCTGAAAAGATTGTCCCCGCCGACGACGATGACGTCTTCGTCAATAGCATGTTTCGTGATCACGAGGTGCATGTCGCCGATCGCGCCGAGTTTGTTCGAGTCGTCAGTGCTCTTGTCGTTAACGATCGTGAAACCAAACTTCAGATTCGAACGGCTGTAGCCGGCGGCCCATTCTTCGAAGTGCCTGACGAACTTCGCGTTCGTGACGATGTAGGCGTGATCGATCGCGTCGATTGTTTTGATGTTGTCGATGACGTGTTCGAGCATTGGCTTGCCGGCGACCGGCAAGAGCGGCTTGGGTTGATTCAGCGTCAATGGATACAGGCGCGTTGCGTAACCCGCCGCCAGAATGATTAGTTTCATGGTTCGATCTGTTCTGCCCCCTTCGAAGCCTCGCAGACATAAATCTCGGGCTTCAAACTTGTAATTCGTTCATAGCCTGCCGCGACTATGCGCGTGAAATTGTCGACGTGCTCGGCGTCTACGAGATTGATCGTGCAACCACCAAACCCGCCGCCCGTCATCCTTGCACCGTACACACCCGCCACACCGTCTGCCAGTTCAACCATGACGTCCAGCTCGCGAGAGCTGACCTCGTAATCGTCGCGCAGGCTGATGTGCGACGCGGCCATCAGTTGACCAAACCGGCGCAGATCGTGTCGTTCGAGTGCGTCCGCCGCCGCCAGCACGCGCGCGTTTTCGCTGATCACGTGGCGGCAGCGACGATATATCACCTCGGGAAGATCGTGTCCGTACGCTTCGAGATCTTCGAGCGTGACGTCGCGCAGTGTTTTCACGTGCGGCAAACGGCGCGCGAAATGTTCGACGCCGGCTTCGCATTGCGCGCGACGTTCGTTGTAAGCGCTCGACGCGTTTGCGTGCTTGACCATCGTGTTGCAGACGACGAGTCGGACGGAGCGCGGGACGGGTAACAGTTTGTACTCGAGCGAGCGACAATCGAGCATCAACGCCCGTTGCTCTTCGCCGAACAACGCGACGAACTGGTCCATGATGCCGACGCGCGCGCCGACAAACTCGTTTTCGGCCCTCTGACACAGCAGCGCGAGCTCTTTGCGATCTATCACCAAACCGGAATTCGCCGCCAACGCGCATGCTGTTGACACTTCAACCGCGGCTGACGAACTAAGTCCTGAACCCATCGGCACTTCGCTCCTGATCTCCAGCCGTCCGCCGCGCAAGCGATAGCCTTCGCGTTCTAACGTCAAGGCGACCCCGACGGGATAGTCGCTCCAGTGATCGCGCGCCTCAATCGTCGGATCGTCGAGGTCGACTTCCAGCGCGTCTGCAAAATTGTCGGAATGAATTTGGAGTTTGCGATCTTCGCGGGGCGTGATCGTCGCGTAGGCGGAAAGATTGATGGCCGCGGGCATTACGAAACCCGCGTTGTAGTCAGTATGCTCGCCGATCAGGTTGACGCGCCCTGGTGCTCGAAATGTAATCAAGTTCCCCCTGCCTGCTGCGAAAACACGGAGGCGGATCTAAAGCGCGGATGCGATCACGTCGGCTAATCGCTCGCTCTCGCGCTTCGCTGCGGCCCGCGTCTCCTCTTTGGATACTTGTTCAGCATGATACAGGGGATGATAGGTAATAACGACTTTGCCTGTGCGGGGAAAGCGCCAGCCGCGCGGCCAGATGCGGTTGCCGCCTTTGATCGTCACCGGGAGGATCGGCACGTTCGCTTCCAAAGCGAGACGCACGGCGCCGGCTTTGAATCGTTCGAGTCCGCCTTCGGGGGTGGCGCGGCCGCCTTCGGGGAAAATGACGACGGCGCCGCCTTCGCGCAACCACTGAAGCGAGCGCCGAATCGGAGCGGGATCGCTGCCCTCGAGCGCAATGGGCCAGGCGCCAAACCAGTTCAGACAGGGGCCGACGACGGGCCAATGAAAAGCGGCGCTCCACGCGAGGTAACGCGTCGGACGTTTGATCTTCAGTGAAAGCCAGAACGGATCGAAGTAGGTCTGATGATTGGCCGCGATGATCAAACCGCCGTGCGCGGGTATGTTCTCAACCCCGCGAAACTCGATCTTCCAGAGCACACGACTCAGCCCGCCGACCACGGGCCTGATTATGTTCAGCGCCCACTGGGGAAACATCTGCGCCCCGTTACCCGGCCGCGCAACGTCCTTCTTTGCCGAAAATGAACCATTGCTACTCACGTATTTACTGGGGGTTTATCTTACAACGGCCATTCCTTATCGATGAACTCGACCTGAATGCGGGCGATGCCGTCGGGGCCGATGTGCCGGGAGCGGATGGCGGCGTGGATTGTGATCTTGTATTGCTCGCTAGTCAAACGGATGAAGCGTCCCTGCTCGAGATTGAGCGTCGTAAAAAGCGTCGCGCCGGACGTACTGATGTTTTCGGAAACAGTCTGTTCGGTAGCAACAACCGCACCGTTTTGATCCAACATTTCGACGCGCATGTCGGCGGCGATCTGATGTCGCGTATGCGCGTCCGCAGAAGCGGTCACGTCGTACGCCCTCGGCAAACCGTCAGCATCGCTGGTTGCGACGTCGTAACGTCGCCACGGCTCCTGTTCGTAACTCGGAGGCGGCGTTTTGCCGATAAACGCAACGCCGACATAGAACACAGTTCCCTCGGCGGTAAACTCAGCCTTCAGATGTCTGACTATGGCCCAGATGCGATACTGGTCTTCGACGTGATCGTACACGCGCAACTGGCGCGGCATCGGGATCGTCATGTGCAGCAGTCGACCTTTTTCAGTCGGTCGCTTGAGCGTGAACCCGGCGCCGAACGGCGTGACATTCATTAGGCGCGTCATCTCGGTCCACTCATGATCGGGTGTTTCGCGAACCTTAACCCGGACGGGCAAATGCAGCGCCAGCCGCTCACGAATTCGCTTCCAGTTTCGCTGTTCGCTCATGGGCGTTAAGGGAGGTCGCCACGAGTCCAAAAGCTATTGATTTTATTAGAGTTTTCGCCGATTCCGTTGTTGCCAAAGAGCAGTAAAAAAGGCTAAAATGTCGCTCACTTGAATGCTGAAGTTCCGCCTCGTTTTTCTATTCGAAAAAGAACCGCCAACCCGAGCTAAGTATCTCTTCAAGTGGGGTCGAACTGCGTGCGGGCGGATTGTACTTGAAAGGCTACTAGATGGAAACAACTTCTGAGCGCAACCACATAAACATCGAAGACGAGATGCGGCGTTCGTATCTCGACTACGCCATGTCGGTGATCATCGGCCGCGCGCTGCCCGACGTGCGCGATGGTCTGAAGCCGGTGCACCGGCGCGTGCTGTGGGCCATGCACGAGCTCGGCAACCAGTACAACAAAGCGTACAAGAAAAGCGCGCGCATCGTCGGCGACGTCATCGGTAAGTATCACCCGCACGGCGACATGCCGGTGTACGACACGATCGTGCGCCTGGCCCAGGACTTCTCGATGCGCTACCCGCTCATCGACGGCCAGGGAAACTTCGGCTCGATCGACGGCGACGCTGCGGCGGCCATGCGTTACACCGAAGTCCGCATGGCGCGTCTAGCGAACGAGATCCTCGCCGACATCGAAAAGGAAACGGTTCCGTTCCAGCCCAACTACGACGAGTCGCTCAGCGAACCGACAGTTTTACCGACGCGCGTGCCGAACCTGCTGATCAATGGTTCTGACGGCATCGCCGTCGGCATGGCGACAAAGATCCCGCCGCATAATCTGACTGAGATCGTCGACGCTACAATCGCGCTCGTGAAGGATCCCGAATTGACTGTTCACGATCTGACGAAGATCGTTACCGGTCCTGATTTTCCGACGGGCGGATTCATCTACGGCCGCGAAGAGATCAAGAAAGCGTACCTAGAAGGGAAAGGCATTTTGCAGTTGCGCGCTCGCGCGGGCATCGATCGCATCGGACGCGGCGCACAGGAGCGCGACGCGGTCGTGATCACCGAGATTCCCTTCCAGGTCAACAAGGCGCGCCTGCTCGAACGCATCGCCGAGTTGATCAACGAAAAGAAGATCGACGGCATTTCCGACCTGCGCGACGAATCGGACCGCACGGGCATGCGCATCGTCGCCGAACTCAAACGCGACGCGGTGCCGCAGGTGGTCCTCAACAAGCTCTACAAACTCACGCCGATGCAGTCGTCATTCGGCGTAATCAATCTCGCGATCGTAAACGGCCAACCCCGCGTTCTGAACCTCAAGGAGATGCTCGAAGCGTTCATCGAGTTTCGCCGGGAGGTGGTGCGCAAACGCACTGAATACGAGCTGCGCAAAGCACGGGCGCGGGCGCACATTCTCGAAGGACTCACGAAAGCGATCGACGCCCTCGACTACATCGTCACGTTGATACGTAATTCACGTTCCGTTGACGAAGCGCGCCTGTGGCTGCAAGCCCAACTAAAAACCACGAGCGAGATCAAGACGTGGAAAGGCATTCCGTCTGACGTTCAGTTCAAGACGTACATGGCGCGGCTGACGAAGACGATGGAGAGTCTTGCGTTTTCGGAAATTCAGGCGCAGGCGATTCTCGATCTGCAACTCCGGCGTTTGTCGGCGCTCGAACTACAGAAGATCATCGAAGAGTACGAAGGCATCATCAAGCTCATCGCCGAGCTCGAAGAGATCCTTGGCAACGAGCGTTCGCTGCGTCGCGTCATCACGAAAGAGCTCGAAGACGTCAAGAAAGATTTCGGCGACGAACGTCGCACGGAGATCGTCGACGAAGGCGTCGAACTCTCGATTGAAGATCTGATCGCAGATGAGGACGTGGCGATCACCGTCACGAACAGTGGTTACATCAAGCGCACGCCAATCACGACGTACTCGCGACAGGGCCGCGGTGGGAAGGGTCGCTTTGGCGCCGCTGCGAAGAACGGCGACTTCGTCGAGCATCTGTTCATCGCGTCGACGCACGCGTACCTGATGATCTTCACGGACGACGGCATGGTCTACAAGTTAAAAGTTCACGAAGTGCCGGATGCGGCGGCGTCAGCGCGCGGCAAGGCGGTCGTGAACCTCATCAACATTCCGTCCGATCGCAGGCTCGCGGGTGTGGTTCCGGTGCGTGAGTTTGCCGAGGGCCGTTACGTGGCGATGGTCACGCGCAAAGGCGTCATCAAGAAAACTTCG
>DATANW010000443.1:0-21439 GCA_036266055.1 Pyrinomonadaceae bacterium
AGCCAACTCAACCGGCGGGGCGAAGCCCCGCCTCACATCAGGCGGCGAAGCCGCTCCGCCTCAAACGCTTCGAATGATGAAGGTTGCAGATCGAGCATGTCTTCTTCGCTACCGCAAGCTGCGTCTCTTCTTCGCTACCGCAAACTGCGTCTCTTCTTCGCTGCCGCAAGCGGCGTCTCACCACTCGGCTATGCCGCCGGATGTGCGGCGGGGCTTTGCCCCGCCGAAAGCAGACCTCATTAGCCAACTCAACCGGCGGGGCGAAGCCCCGCCTCACATCCGGCGGCGAAGCCGCGCCGATACTACGAACTTCCAACCGTGCGATTCGCTGCGAGCCAGTGACCGCCGTCGACAACCAACACCGCACCGCTGATAAAACTCGCCGCCTCCGAACACAGAAACACAGCCGCCGTTTCGATGTCGGCGATCCGGCCAAACCGCCCGAGTGGAACGGCTTTCTTCAACCGCTCCTTGATCGGTTCCGGCACCAGACGCTGCATGCCCTCCGTGTCTTCGATTGGACCAGGCGCGATCGCATTGACGCGAATTCCATATCGGCCCCACTCGACCGCCAGGTTGCGCGTCAGCGCATCAACACCCGCCTTCGCCGCCGAGACGTGAAGCTGCATTGGCGTGCCGAGATAATGGAGCGTCGCGCTGATGTTCAGTATCTGCCCACGATGTTCCTTGAGTTGCGCAAACGCAGCCCGGCACACGTTGAACGTGCCTTTTAGATCGATGTCGACAACCGTGCCGAAACCGTTGGGCGACAACTCCTCCGCCTTGCACAAAAAATTTCCCGCCGCGCCGTTGATGACGATATCGATCTTCCCCAACTGTTCGACCGTTGCCGCGATTGCCTTTTCAACCGACTCGGGCT
The DNA here is from genome assembly GCA_036266055.1 of Pyrinomonadaceae bacterium. GTDB lineage: Bacteria > Acidobacteriota > Blastocatellia > Pyrinomonadales > Pyrinomonadaceae > PSRF01. The sequence goes on from DATANW010000443.1 coordinate 881, forward strand.
GACGCACGTCAGCCGTGACGGCGATCGCCTTGCCACCATTCCTGCTAATCGCCTCCGCGGCAGGACCCAGGTGGCCCATGTCTCGACTCACCAGCGCGACGGCAGCGCCCGCTTCGGCAAACGCGCGCGCGACGCCGCCCGTGATGCCGGTTCCGCCGCCGGTCACGAACGCGACATGTCCTTTTAGAACGTCCTCATTAAAAATCGATTCGCTCATAAGTTTATTGCGTCTTCGAGTTTGAATTTCAGTTCGTACAAAGCTTTGCCAACGATAACACTATCCAAAAGCGGTTCGCCTGCGTCGCGCAGACGTTTGATGTCCTCGAGACTGGAAACGCCCCCGGAAGCAGTCACGCGAACGTTCGCCGCGCGCGCGACGGCAACGGTCTGTTCGATACTTGGTCCCGTCAGCATACCGTCCCGCGAGATGTCAGTGTAAATGATCCGCTGGACACCTTGCGCCGCCACTGACTGCGCGAGATTCAGCGCGCTGATCCGTGTTCCCGATTCCCAGCCGCGCGTCATCACATGACCCTCGCGAGCGTCGATGCCGACACAAATTGTCTCCGAAAACTCAGCGGCCAGTTTCTTCAATAGTTGCGGCGACTCGACCGCCAACGTTCCCAGCACAACCCGCGCAACACCGGCATCACAAAGTTGCCGCACGTCGTCAGCCGATCGCACACCACCGCCGAACTCTACGTCCGCATTCACCGCCGCGACGATCTTCTTCACAACGGCGCGGTTGGGCGACTCCCCGCCCCTGAACGCACCGTCGAGATCGACGACGTGAATCATCCGCGCTCCGGCGTCAGCAAACTGCTTTGCCACGTGCACCGGGTCTTCATCGTAAATCGTCACGTCAGTCTTGCGCCCCTGGACCAGGCGCACGCAGGAGCCGTTCTTCAGATCAATTGCAGGTATGACGAGCATTATCGTGACACCAGTTCCATTACCTCAGTAAACAACAATCCGTTCGTCGCGATCGAGTTGCCGCCGTCGACATTTCTGACGCCTGCCCAATCGGTAAACGTGCCACCCGCTTCTTCGATGATCGGCAGCAGCGCCGCGCAGTCCCAAAGGTTCATCACCGGATCGAGCATGACATCGGCGCGTCCGGTCGCAACCAGCACGTAGCCGTAACAGTCGCCCCACGTGCGACTCGTCTTCGCGCGACTCTGAAGCCGCTCCGCGGCATCACCGAACCCGTAATGCTCACAGGCGGTGAAGTCAGTCGATAACAACAACGCCTCTTCGAGTCTCGTCGTCTGCGAAACTCGCGCCGGTTCTCCGTTCAAATAACACCCGAGCCCCTTTCCTGCCGAGACGATCTCGTCGAGTGCGGGAATGTTGATGACACCGGCGCTCATCTCGCCGTCTATTTCCAGTCCAATCAGCACGCCATAGAACGGAACGCCATGAACGAAGGCGAACGTGCCGTCGATCGGATCGATGATCCAGCGCCGTCCGGAGCGTCCGTGCGATTCACCTTCTTCCTCGCCGAGAATGCCGTCGTCGGGAAAGCGCTCCGCGATCTGTCGCCGCAGGTAGCTTTCGGCTTCGCGGTCGGCAATCGTGACGTAGCTGCCGTCGGTTTTGATCGTCGTTTCGGGCCGCTTGCGAAAGTACTTCAGCGTGATATCGCCGGCACCGCGCGCGAGTTGCACGGCGAAGTCGAGAAGTTGTTCACCGTCATTTTTCATTTTTCATTTTCTTCGCCGCGCGAGCTCCTCACCGACCTGATCGAGACTGACTCCGCGGGCCACCAACAGCACAAGCAAGTGATAGATCAAATCTGATACTTCACTCACGAGCGGTTTCGCTTCTTCATTCTTCGCGGCGATGATTGTTTCCGCAGACTCTTCGCCGACTTTTTTTAGAATCTTATCAAGACCGTGTTCGAACAGATACGTCGTGTATGAACCTTCCGGACGCTCGCGTTCGCGACTTTCGATCAGTTCATAGAGTTGCGTGAGCAGCGCGCCGAGGTCCTCGGGCTGCTTCAGATCGAAACACGATCGCGCACCGGTATGACAGGCCGGCCCGGCAGGCTTGACGAGCACGACAATCGCGTCGCCGTCGCAATCCGCGACGAGATCGACGACTTGCTGCGTGTTTCCGGAGGTCTCACCCTTGTGCCACAGTTCGTTTCGCGAGCGCGACCAGAACCACGTTTCCCGCGTTTCGATGGTGCGTTCGAGACTCTCGCGGTTGACGTAGGCCAGCGTCAACACTTCGCGAGTATCCGCGTCCTGCACGATCGCTGGGATCAATCCCCTTTCGTCGAATCTTAGCTCATCGAATTTTAGCTCGGCCGTATTCATCTAACCTCAACACCACGCGATCGCAAATAACTCCTTACGTCTTTAATCGAAAGCTCGCCGAAGTGAAACAACGAAGCGGCCAACACCGCGCTCGCGCCTCCGTCGACCAGCGCCTCATAAAAATGCTCAACTCTCCCCGCCCCACCCGACGCGATTACGGGAATGCGCACCTGGTCCACGACTGCGCGCGTCAACTCAATATCGTAACCGTCGCGCGTGCCGTCGCGGTCCATGCTCGTCAACAGAATCTCGCCGGCGCCAAGTTCCTGCGCTCGCAACGCCCATTCGAGTGCATCCATCCCAACGGCCTGGCGGCCGCCGTGTGTGAACACTTCCCAACCGTCTTTTCCCGGGCGTGTGCGAGCGTCGATCGCCACCACAATACACTGACTGCCAAACGTCTCAGCACAATCGCTGATCAGCCCAGGGTTCTCAATCGCCGCCGTGTTCAGCGTGATCTTGTCCGCCCCGGCACGCAAAATCGCGCGAATGTCTTCCACCGATCGCAACCCACCGCCGACCGTAAACGGAATAAAAACCTCATCGGCCACGCGCCTCACCAACTCAGCAACAATCTCGCGCTTGTCAGACGATGCGGTGATGTCGAGAAACGTCAACTCATCCGCGCCCTCGGCATCGTAACGCTTCCCCTGTTCGACCGGATCGCCCGCGTCAGTCAACGAGACAAAGCGAATTCCTTTCACCACACGGCCGTTGTCGACGTCAAGACACGGAATGATTCGTTTAGCGAGCACAAAAATTCTTCAGCATTTGTAGACCGACATGCTGACTCTTTTCCGGATGAAACTGAACTCCACAGATATTTTTATTGGCCACCACCGACGCGTACTTCACGCCGTACTCAGTCTCGCCTACCATCAAATCCGTGTTTTCAGGTTCGCAGTAATACGAATGCACGAAATAACAGAACGCTCCATCCTCAACTCCAGCAAATAATCCGTGTTGCCGTCGCTGTCGGATCCGATTCCATCCAACTTGCGGCACAACCAGATCGTTTGCAAACCTCCTCACGCGCCCGCGCAGCAACCCCAGTCCATCCGTGGTCCCAAACTCATCGGAGACTTCAAACAGCATCTGCATGCCGACGCAGATCCCGAGCAACGGCGTCCCGGCAGCCGCCCGCTCCCGCACCAGCGAATCGAAACCGCGCGCGCGCAACGCCGTCATGCACGACGCAAACGCCCCGACACCCGGCAACACCAACCGTTCCGCACTTTGCAAAACACCGTCGTCACCACTAACCACAGCGTCACAGCCCATCGCCGCAAACGCCTTCTCCACGGAACGCAAGTTCCCGACACCATAATCGATGATTGCGACGTGACTCACAGCGATCCCTTAGTGCTCGGCACTCCCACTACGCGCGAATTAACTTCGACCGCCTGACGCAGCGCGCGCGCCGATGCCTTGAATGTTCCTTCGAGAATGTGGTGCGTGTTGCGACCACGCAGACAGTCGATATGCAGGTTGAACTTTGCCGTCTCCGAAAACGAGCGCCAGAAATGCTCGGCCAGCTCGACCGAAAAGTTTCCGATCTTCTGTCGTTTCGTCTGCACCTCGTAAACCAGATAGAAGCGGCCCGAGAGGTCGATCACGGACCGGCACAGCGCCTCGTCCATGGGCACCACCGCTTCGCCATAACGGTTGATTCCCTTCTTGTCGCCCAGCGCCTGGACCAGCGCCTGGCCCAACGTGATGGCGATGTCTTCGACCGAATGATGATCGTCGATCTCGAGATCGCCTTTGCAGTTGACTTGCAGATCAAACAAGCCGTGCTTCGCGAACAGTTCGAGCATGTGTTCGAGAAACGGCACGCCGATCGAGATCTTCGACCGACCGGTGCCGTCGAGTGACAGCTTCACGCGGATGTCTGTCTCTTTCGTCTTGCGACGCACGTCCGCTGCACGAGAATTCGATGGGTTGTTATTCACCGCAGATCTCCCGCAATCCGGCCAGCAACTCGTCGTTTTCCTCCGGCCTGCCGACGCTGACCCGGAAATATTTTTTCAACATCGGATAACCGCTGACGTCGCGCACCAAAACATCGCGCAGCAACAACTCTTCAAACATCACCTTTGGCTCGATCTCCGTCTTGACCAGCATGAAATTCCCTTTCGACGGCACCGGCGTCAGACCTTTGATCTGCGACAAGGCGTCAAAGAGTCGCTGGCGTTCGGTGATGATGCGCTTCACTAGCGGGCGCAGATCCGTCTCGTACCGATCGACCGCCATCTCCGCGGCCATCTGCGAAAACGCGTTCAGGTTATACGGCAGCACTGCCTTGCGAATCTCGCGCACGAGATCGGGCGCCGCCATCAAATAGCCGACGCGCAACGCAGCCAGCGCCATCGCCTTCGAGAAGGTGCGCAGCACGACGAGGTTCTCGTGCGCTTCCAACAGCGGCACGACCGAATGCTCCGCAAACTCGTGATAGGCCTCGTCGATCACGACCAGTCCGCGCGCGATGCCGAGTAGTTTGACGAGATCCTGATCGTCGATCACGCAACCACTGGGATTATTCGGCGAACAGATAATCGTTACGTCGGGTTGCCGCTCTTCGACCACGCTCAGCAGCAACGCGCTGTTGTATTGCAGACTGCTTGTCAGCGAGATGCTTTCGGTGTCGCCGCCAAGCACTGTCGCGATTTGCCGGTAAAGAGCAAACGTCGGTTCACAAATCAGCACGCGTTTCTTTGGTCCGATCGTGACCATCAACACTGCCTGGATCAGCTCGTTCGAACCGTTGCCGGCGATGACGTGGTCGGGTCTCACGCCCGCGAACTCAGCCAGGTTTTCGTGCAAACTCGCAGGTATGAAGTCGGGATAACGCGACCATCGCCGGTCCTCAAACCGGTTCAGGATTTCCTGTCTGAGTGCGAGCGACATGTCCCACGGGTTTTCGTTTTGATTGAGCTTCACCTGGGCGCGATGCGGCGAGAGCGAGTAGGCACGCAGCCCTCGCACAGCAGGCTTGATGATGTCCAATATTTTTTTCATCCGTGTTTACGAATAGCAGCGGATCGCGCGTGGGCCGCGAGTCCTTCGCAGTCCGCAAGGACGGCGATCGAGTCCGCGATTTTACTAAACGCCTCAGACGAATAGCGCAACATGCTGGTGCGCTTCACGAAATCGTAAACTCCCAGGGCTGACGAAAACCGCGCCGTCCGGCCGGTGGGTAACACGTGGTTTGGTCCGGCGAGATAGTCGCCGACCGCTTCCGGCGTGTGTTGCCCGAAAAAGATTGCGCCTGCATTTTGGATATGCGTCGCGAGTGCCTCGTCGTCTTCAGTAACGATCTGCAGATGCTCGGGAGCAATCCAATTCGTGATTGCGCACACTTCAACCATCGAGTTAAGAACGAAAATCGCGCCGTAGTTCTTCAACGAAGCAGCGGCAATCGCGCGCCGCGGCAATGACTCGATCTGGCGTTCGACCTCCTTGTTTACCGCATGCGCCAACGATTCGCTGGTAGTGAACAGAATCGCCGCTGCGTCCTCCCCGTGTTCGGCCTGGGCCAACAAATCCGCCGCCACGAAATCCGCGCGCGCGGTTTCGTCGGCGATGATCACGACTTCGGTTGGGCCGGCGATCGCATCGATGCCGACGACTCCGAATACCTGTTTCTTTGCGGCGGCCACGTACTTGTTCCCCGGACCTGTGATCTTGTCGACGCGCGGTACTGTGTGTGTGCCGAAAGCGAGTGCGGCGATAGCCTGCGCCCCGCCGATTCCGTAGATCTCAGTGACGTTCAGTTCACGTAACGCCGCGGCGATGGCCGGGTTTTCGTTCAACGTGCGCGGTGGCGTAGCAACAACGATTCGTGGCACGCCCGCGACCTGCGCGGGAACAACGTTCATCACCACCGACGATGGATACGCCGCAGTACCGCCGGGGACGTACAAGCCAACACGATCCAACGGCGTGATGCGTTGGCCCAGTCGAACGCCATCGGCAGGCGAGATCTCCCACGACTCTTCAAGTTGATGCTCGTGAAAGGCACGAACGTTCCTGATGGCTTCACGCAACGCAGCGAGCACGCGCAAGTCAACCTTGTCCGCCGTCGCATTCAGCGTTTGTTCGCTGATCCGCAAGTCCTCTGGCTGTATTTCGACCCCGTCAAAACGCGCGGTGTAATCGACCAACGCGGCGTCATCGCGCTCGCGAACGCCGGCGATGATCTCGGCCACAGTCGTCATCAACTCAGAATCGAAGGCAACCCCGCGAGCCTGCAGACGGTCCAACATGCCGTGAATCACAAGCGCTTCGTTGTCGCGAATGATCCGAATCAAGCCTGCGGCCCTCCGTTCAGCGCCGCTCGCAAAGCGTTTAAAAGCCGCGCCACTGACTCCGCTTTCAGTTGATAACTCGCGCGGTTCACGACCAGCCGCCCCGTCGACTCGGCGATCTCGTCGATGACAGTTAGCCCATTCTCACGCAACGTCTGTCCTGTTTGGACCAAATCAACAATCAAATCTGCAAGTCCAAGCGCAGGCGCAAGCTCCACCGATCCCGACAGTTGGATGATCTCCACGGGCATGCCACGCGCGCCAAAGTGCGCCGCAGCGATCTGCGAATACTTCGTCGCCACCCGTAACATCCCCACAGCGCGCGTCATTACGTCCGCGTCTGCCGCAGCCACGACGATGCGGCAACGAGCAATTCCGAGGTCGAGCGGCAACAGCAGATCTGCCTCCGATTCGAGCAGCACGTCACGACCGACCACCCCGCAATCTGCAATCCCATGCTCGACGTAAACCGGCACGTCTGCGGGCTTCACAAAGAGGAACCGATAACCCCCGCTTTCGTCCGTGATCGCCAGCTTCCGCGAATTGATGTCTTCCGCGCTCACGCGAATGCCCGCACGCGCGAGCAACGCCAGCGCGTCGTCCTGCATTCTGCCTTTCGCAATCGCAATCGTGATCATGTCTATGCCGACAACCTGCGCGCGACGACCTCTGTCAACGCATCAAGATTAAGCACAAAACCAACCGCGGGCTCCGATCTTCCAAAGTTACCGGTTAAACCATCGTAACGCCCACCGCGACCCACACTCCCACCCGCACCGTGGACAAAGACTTTCATCGTCAGACCAGTGTAGTAGTCGAGACTCGGCACATCACCGAGATCGATCTCGAATTGATTCTCCAGACCGAGTGATTCGATCTCGGACCATAGAACTTGAAGCGAATCCAGGGCCGTTATAGATCTGTGGTTGCGAATAACGTCGCGCGCCGCCCGGAGCACATCTCGCTTGCCGGTCAGTTGGGCCAGGAGCGAAAAAGCGTGCCCGTCATTTGCCGCATGGTCTCGCAAAAATCGCTGCAACTCCTCCGATTCACGCGTGTCGATCAAGCGACGCAGTTGTTCTCGTGCCGGCGTGTCGAGATCCAGTTGCGCCGCGATGCCGTTGAAGATCTCGACGTTATTAATCGTGATGCAATAACTCGATTGCAGATCGAGTCGCGACAGGATCTCCGCCGCCAATCGCAACACTTCGAGATCTGCCGGTTTGCCGCCAACGCCGATCAGCTCGCAGCCGAGTTGCGTGTTTTCGCGGCGCCATTCGGCGTGAGATTGAGTCTGTTGTTTGAAAACCGGAGCGGCGTAGCAGAAGCGCAACGGACGGGGTCTCTCGGCGAGTAGCGTCGCCGCGATGCGCGCGACGGAAGAGGTGACGTCAGGCCGCAGCGCAAGCAGGCGCCCGTCGTTATCGGTGAAACGGAAACCGCGCTGTGCTTCCGTTTGGCCCATGCCCTGTTCGAAGAGATCGTAGTAATCGACCGACGGCGTGATCACCTCTTCATACGACCAACTTTCGAACACCGACATAGCGACGTCTTCAATCCGGCGCCGGAGGCGCGCTTCCGCCCCGATGTAGTACCGCATTCCGGCTGGGATTCGAGAAACCATGGCTCAAAATAAAAACCCGCCGCCATTTCGGGGTGGCAGCGGGTTTGGAATCGTCTTTGCGCTGGATTGGTTTAGTTCAGCGCGTGCAACACGATCGCCGGCCCGCCACCGGAGTGGTGGTGATGCCAATATCCATGATGATGGCGAACGGTGCTGAACATTGCCCGGGCCTTATACCTGAGGACCACCACGCTTGTCAAATTCTTGATGGCGCTACTCCTCGCGCAGCGCAACAAGCGGATCGACCTTCGTCGCGCGTCGAGCCGGAACATAACAGGCAAGCAAAGCAACCATCGCCAACGTCAAAACGACTGACACCAGCGTCACCGAATCAGTCGGCGTGACGTCGAAAAGCAAACTGCTCATTAACCGCGTCAATCCCCACGCACCTACCAGGCCGGCGACTATCCCCAAAAGCGCGAGTCGACCGCCTTGTTTCATCACCAGGCCCAGCACATTCGCGCGTCGCGCACCCAGCGCCATGCGGATCCCCATCTCTCGCGTGCGCTCGGTCACGAAGTACGAGAGCATTCCGTACAAACCGATAACCGTAATCAAAAGCGCAACCCCACCGAAGACAGCAAACAACGTCAGACTGAACCGCCGCGCACTGAACGACGACGCGACTACCTCGTCGAGCGTGTCAAAACTCATCGGGACATCAGAGCGAAGCCCCTGCACCGTCGCCCGCAGCGAAGGGATGAGCGCGCGCGAATCACCTGCCGACCTCACGACAATCGATAGTCGCGATACCTGCCACCACTGCGGCCGCTGCAACGAATAACCGTAAACGGTCGGCTGCGGTTCACGCTCGAGTGTCGCATCACGAACGTCGCCGACGATGCCGACGATTTGCATGAGATGCTTGTCGGTATCCATGTTGCCGAATTGAATGCGTTGGCCGATCGGGTCCGCGGTGGGCCAGTAACGTTGGGCCAATGATTGACTGATCACCGCTACGTGCTGCCCGTTTGCTTTGTCGGAAGCGTCGAACAACCGGCCGCGCAATAGCGGAATCTTCATCGCCGGGAAGTATCCGGCACTGGCCACGCGGTATTCGCCGTAACCCGGCGTGGATTTATCGTCGTTGATGAGAAACTGTCCGTTCGCGCCGCGATCTTTCAGCGGCAACACGTTGATGCCACCGACCGCGGACACGCCGGGCAGTTGGCCCACCCGTTCGAGCAACTGCACATAAAACTGGCGCAGACGTTCGTCTTCTTCCGGAGACACGGTGCTGGGCAACGACAACGTCATCGCGACTGCACCGCCCGTCTCAAAGCCGGGCTGCTTTTCCATCACCTTCATGAAGCTGCGAATCAGTAGTCCCGCGCCGGTCAATAAAACGAGCGTGAGACCGATCTGTCCGACGACGAGTGCGCCACGCAGGCGCCCACCTTTGCCGCCCACAGTACCGGGAGTGCCCGGCTTCAAACCCAAATTCAGATCTCGACGCGCACGCAGACCCGGCAGGAAACTTAGCGCCACGGCAATCAAAACACCGAGTGCACACGAGAACGCCAGCACGCGCGCATCCACGCCGATCGCGTTGATTCGCGGCAGCGATTCATCGTCCAGCAGTAACAACATGCGGACGGCGAACGCGGCCAACAGCGCTCCAAGCAATGCGCCCGGCAAAGCGAGCAGTAGGTTTTCCGTAAGGATCTGCCGCGTTAGCCGGAAGCGCGAGGCGCCCAACGCCACGCGCAAAGTGAATTCACGCTGGCGCGACATGATTTGGCTCAATAAAAGATTCGAGAAGTTTGCGCAGGCGACCAGCAGCAACAAACCGACCGCGCCGAGTAACAGCCACAGGCCCTGACGCACGTTGCGCGTCAGGAACGTTTGCAGCGGGATGAGGGCGAAATCGACCGCGTCAGTCTTCGTGCCATGAGTTTCGCGCAGATTTTTGGCGATCAGGGTCACGTCTGCTTGCGCCTGGTCCAGCGTGACGCCCTCGCGCAAGAGACCGATGACGGGAAAGTTGTGTGCGGTGCGGGATGGGTTTCGCGGCTCGGTGTTCGTCGTGATCCAGACGTCGGTTTGCGCCGGGTAGTCGAACGACGCCGGCATCACACCGACTACGCTGCAACTAACGCCATCCACATTAAGTTTCATCCCGTCCAGATCGGATCGGCCGTCTAAAAAGTTCTGCCAGTAGCCGTAACTTACGATGGCCGCGACTGGTCCACCGAACTCGTCCTCCTCCGGAAGAAACGACCGGCCCAACAGCGGCGGGACACCCATCGCAGCGAAGAAACCGCTCGAGCCAAAGGAAATTCTGGCCCGGGTCGGCTCACTTCCTCCCGTCACCACCAGCGGGTAACTACCCGAAGAGACAGCGAGGTGTTCGAGAGTTCGGTTCTGCGCCGCAAGGTCGTAAAAATTGGCGCCCGCAAAGTTCACCTGGTTCCCCTTCGTGTTGACTTCACGAAGTTGGACCATACGATCGGCACGAGGATAAGGAAGAGAACGAAGCAGCAAGGCATCGACAATCGAAAAGATTGCCGTCGTCGATCCGATGCCGAGCGATAGAACGAGAATCACAACTGCCGTGAAACCCGGACGTTTCCGCAGAGTTCGCCATGCGAAGCGGATATCTTTAGTCATGTTTTGCCCCCTCCTCAGGTGCCGGGAACGAATGGCCGCGCCTGAACGATGTAAATCTGTCCTTTCATGTAGGCCCACTCGATGTCCTGCTCGCGATTGCCAAAGACGCGCTTGATCGCGAGGGCGGAACGCACGAGTCGGCGTATGACGTCGTCGGTCAGCACCACGCGATCGCCGGTGATCGGCACTTCCTTCACGCCGCCTTTTTCGTCAAACGTCAACAGACTGTCTTCCGCCGAACGCGTCAGCACCTTGACCGCGTTCGTTCGTGGTCGAAAGATGATCTGCTCGGCAATTCGTTGGCCCTCGACGACTTTGATCCCCAGCCCGCGCTTGGCGCTGATGTAGATCGCGGCCCTGTTTTCGGGATCAAACGGATCGGTGCTGATCATCACGCCGGAGCTCTCGGAGTTTATCCCCTCCTGCAACAACACCGCCATAAAGATCTTCGAGTGGTCCACGCCTGCTCGCTCGCGCGCTTCGTAGGCTTCGAAGTTCCACAACGAGGCCCAGACCTTGCGAATCGCGTCGATCAACTCCTGATTGCCGCGCACGTTAGGCACCGTGGTGTACAAACCCGCGCCGCTGAAGTTCGGCAGGTCTTCAGAGTTCGACGAACTGCGCACGAACAGACCTTTACCCGCGTACTCGCTCGCGACCTTCGCAAGGATCTTCTCTCGCAGCGCCGGATCAAACTCAGCGGTTTCAATTTGCTTCCGTAACTCGACCAGCTTCTCGCGACGATACGCCGGATCGTGAACGAACTTCTGATCATTCAGCAGTCCGAAAATGACGTCGTCGAGCTGATTATTTTTGATGAACTCGTCGTAGTAGTAAAACGGAATCGTGAACCCGTTGGGAACGACGATGCCCGCCAATTTCGCGAACATCACTTCGCCGAGGTTCGCCGACTTCCCGCCAAACGCGAAGCTCGATCGTGCTCGCTGCTCGTTCAGGTTCAGTAGGCGCGTCTCGGTCAAACTGTAACGCGGCTTCAGCAGGTCGAGTCGTTGCGCCTGCCGTCGCTGGTATTCATGCAACTGGTCCAGGTCGGCGCGTTTTATCGAGTAGTTCTCGCGCAGCGTTTCGAACGACACCCACCAACCGTCGTACTGCTTCAGCAACTCGTTCGCGTTTTTGATGTAGGCGTTCGGAATGCCCCAACCCTTCGCCAGCAGGTTGATGTGCGACAGCGGCGTCGAGGGCTGCGAGGTGATGATGCCGGCGACCGGAGGAAGCTGGATCGGCACTTCGTCGAGCACGAGTATCTCGTTCGATCCGATTTCGACGTGATCGTCGAGTTTCGGAATTATGTGGATGCGGCCGAGACCTTTGGCGATGTTGAGCGCCTGGTACGCCTGCTCTTTCGCGATGTCACTTTGCAGTACGCGTTGCACGCCGGCGAGCGAGCTGGATGCTTCGTCCTGGCGCAACGAGTTGGGTTTGAAAGCGACAGGCGCAAAAAACGTTTTGTTAACTACGTCGTAAGTGAGTTTGATCAGATCAGGTGGGATCAGATCGCCTTCCCAAAACTCAAAGGTCCAGCGACGTATCGGAGTTTGATAAGCAAGCGTGCCGAGGATGAAGCGACGATTTTCCTTGAGGTAGTTGTTTATGAAGAACTCGCGGCCGCGTTCGAGGGAAAGATATGTGCCGTTGACGAAGTCTTTATGAAAGCTGTAGCGCTTCTTGTTGACGTAGTAGATCGTGTTGTTGTTTTTGCGATCGATCACGATCATGACGTGCGGAAGGGCGTACGGTGTGTTCGGATCGTAGGTGACTGAAACTTTGTCGAAATCCGCCTGCGACTTGATCGCCGGCAGCGATTTCTGCGCCGCAACGGGAACACAGACCAGAACCAACAGCAAAAACAGAAACAGTCGCCTCATAACCCCGATCCTGCCTTTTCGATCTGTTTTAGTAGATGATCCATATGCTGCTGTTCCGTGAGGAAACTGTTGACGTTCACGCGCAGCACTCGCTTTCCGTGCAGAACCGTCGTCGTCAGCCACGCTTCACCGTCGCGCTCGATCGTCTGCTGAATTTGCTGCTGAATGGCATCCGACCTCGACACGTGACGAAAACAACAAACCGCAGTTTCGACTTCGCCTACGCGTTCGAAATTCGGTAACGCGTCGATCCTGCTCGCGAGGTAATTCGTGAGGTCGATTTGACGTTCGATGGTGCGCGCGTAACCTTCGCGTCCCATGAACTTGATCGCCATCCATAACTTGAGCGAGTTAAAGCGGCGTGTGCCCATCTGGCCGTAACGGAAGAAGTCGAACTCGACGTCCGCGCCACCACGATCTTCATTCAAGTACTCCGGACTCATATCAAACGACTCGCGCAGCACGCCGCCACCTTCGCGCACCAGCACGGCGCCACACGAGAACGGCACAAACATCCACTTGTGAGGATCAAACGTGATCGAATCGGCCAGCTCTATCCCGCTGAGTTTCGCTTTGTGCTGCGGTGAGAAGGCGAGCGGCCCACCGTACGCGGCGTCGACGTGATACCAGCAATTGTTCTCGCGCGCGACCGCAGCGAGTTCATCGAGGGGATCGACGACGCCGCTTGAAGTCGTGCCGGCAACGCCGACGATGCAAACGGGCACGTGACCTTCATCACGATCGCGCGCGATCTGCTCACGTAAAGCAGCGACGCGAATATGAAAGCGATCGTCGGTCGGGATCTTGCGCAGGCTGTTACGGCCCAGGCCCAGAATGTCAACGCTCTTGTCGATCGAGTAATGACATTGTTCCGACGCGTAAACGACGAGATCGGCGGGAGCAGAGCGGACGCCGCCATCTTTGATCGTCGTGGCCGCCTTGTCGCGCGCGCACTTCAAGGCGATCAGGTTCGCTTCTGAACCGCCGCTCGCGAGCGTTCCAAAACTTCGTGGTCCGTAGTTGAGAAGCTCGCAAAGCCAGCGAATCACACGCGCCTCGATCATCGCCGACGTTGGACCATTGCGCCACGCGCCGCCGTTTTGGTTGAGCATCGACGTGAACACGTCCGCCCACACGCCGATCGGCAATGGCGTCGGGTTGAACTGGCCGAAGTAACGCGGGCTGGGCACACCCATCGCGTTCGGCGCCACGTCCTGGCGAAACCTCGTTAGAATTTCATCGATCGAGCTGCCCTGCTCCGGCAGCGGCTCGTCGAACAATTTTTCGAGTTGGGCGGGCGTCGCTTCAGGTGTAACGCGGCGCGACGCGAGCGCCTCGACAAACTCTTCGACGATCCGCGGAACAGTTTTTCCCAGTAAGCGGTGTTGCTCAACGAAATCTTCAATCATATTCTTGGGTGAATGGATGAATTGCACAGATTTGAGCAATCATTAAGATCAAACCAATCCGTGTTTGACGTCGACCTCAGCTCCGATGTGCTCGGCGGTCTGAGCGCCTACTACAGTTTACTCACGCGTTGGAACCCACGTCTCCATCTCGTCGCGCCGTGTTCACCGGAAGAATTCGCGACACGCCACATCCTCGAATCACTGATGCTCCTCAAACACCTTCCTCAAGACGCAAAGATAGCAGACATCGGCTCCGGCGCGGGCCTGCCCATTATCCCCTGTCTCATCGCTCGCGCCGATTTACACGCCACGCTCATCGAATCCTCTCAGAAAAAATCCGTGTTTCTAAGAGAGGCTCTGAATACGGTGGACCGTAAAGGCACCACCGTGGCGCGACCGTTTGAAGAAGTTCCGACACCCGATGTCGGCTTTATCACCTGCCGTGCATTGGATCAGTTCATGGAAAAACTGCCGGATCTAATTCGATGGGCGCCGCAGGGAAGCGCGCTAATGTTGTTTGGTGGGGAGACGCTGCGTCAAAGGCTGGGCGAACAGACGCAGGAGTTCAAGATTCCGCTGTCCGAAAGACGTTTCCTTTTTGTAACTCCGGAGCCAAAAACTCCGAATTAAGAAGGTTCTTCCCGAACCACGTCCGTCGCTTTCTTGTCTTCACGCAAACCCTGAAACGAGGGGTGGCGAATGATGCCTTCATCGGTCCACTCCGTGAATGCGACTTCCCCGACGAGCGTCGGTTCGGCCCAGACCGCGCGCCGCAGTCCGGGGTCGCTCGGGATCACCGCAAACGGCCGTGTCTTGCGCGCCAACTTGTCGAGCGTCTTCTTCAAATCCACACGCATCTGGTTACTAAACCCCGTTCCCGCCCGGCCGGCGTAAATCAGTTGGCCCTTGTCATAAACCCCAAGCACCAACGAGCTGAACGGAATTCCTTTGTCAGACAGGGTGTAACCCGCAATCACAAACTCCTGCCGCCGCAGACATTTCACTTTCAACCAATTGCGACTGCGCGTCGACTCGTACGGCGCATCCGCGAGCTTCGAAACAATTCCTTCGATCCCGTGCTTGCACGCCTCTTTGAAAAACTGCGCGCCACTTCCTTCGATGTGATCGCTGTAACGCAGTGGGCTCTTCTCGTCCACACTCTCCAACAACTCCGCGAGCACTTGCTTCCGCTCCCGCAAAGGACAACGCGTTAACAGAAACCCGTCGAGATAAACCAGATCAAACACGTGATACATCAAACCCGCCGCCAAATTTTTGTTGATGTGCTGTTGCAGCTTCTGAAAACTCGCGCGACCCGAAGCGTCCAACGCCACGACTTCCCCATCCAGAATCGCGCTCTTCAATCGCAACGCCTTGACCGCTTTTCCTAACGCGGGAAACTTCGCCGTCCAGTCTTTCCGATTCCTCGTCCAGAATTTCACGTTCCCGCGATCGACGTGACACAACAACCGATATCCATCGAGTTTGAGTTCGTGAAACCATGTATCACCGGGTGGAGGTTTATCGACGAGCGTCGCCAGTTGCGGCGGAATGAATTCAGGCAAAGGAGCTTTACGCGCACCCGCGAGGAGCTTGAGTTTCTTCTGATTCATCGGCGTTTTTGATTGTACGTTTTCGGCACCACGATTGCAGATTCGAGTCGCGTTAGCAATCCCGGCGAGTTCTCTGTACTGAAAGAGATCGGAGCCGATTTCGGGAAAGGAGCGAATGTGCTTACAAGAGATCGAAGTAGCTCAGGCGAACTTACATCGAGATCAGCGCCGCAACTCATTGTTATGTATGCGATAAGGCCCATTAACGATATTTACCACCTGGTAACACGCGGCGGTCAAGACACGCTGTGTGGATTGCGGGTCAGCCGTATTACATCCGACCGGACGGGTAACCGCTTGCAGGTGGTCTACGACAAACCGGGCGAAAGAACCATATGCAAACATTGCGAGCGCATTAACAATCAGGACTCAGAAGCATAAACCACAAAACAAACCCTCTCATACAAAAATGGCCCGCTGCGCTATCGACGCGGCGGGCCATTTAACTCGGGGCATTTCGCCCGACTTACTCTTCAGCTTCAGGAGCAGCGACAATGTCGCCATCG
Organism: Pyrinomonadaceae bacterium; assembly: GCA_036266055.1. Lineage (GTDB taxonomy): Bacteria > Acidobacteriota > Blastocatellia > Pyrinomonadales > Pyrinomonadaceae > PSRF01. The sequence continues at coordinate 17,163 of DATANW010000443.1, forward strand.
CCCGACGCCGGAGTGATTACAACCGGCTCACGCGGAGGCAGCACGATGTCGTGACCACCGACGATGTCGGGAAACTCATCGAGGTCGCGCTCGCGCGCCTGATCGATCGTCTCATCACGTTCGATGTCCACGTTGCGGTAGTATTCCATGCCCGTTCCGGCCGGAATCAACCGCCCCATGATCACGTTCTCCTTCAGACCACGCAGGTAGTCGACGCGACCCGAGATGGCCGCTTCGGTAAGCACGCGGGTCGTCTCCTGGAAGGATGCCGCCGAGATGAACGAGTCAGTCGAGAGCGAAGCCTTTGTGATACCCAGCAGCAGCGGCTCGGCTTGCGCCACTTCACCGTCATCCTGCCGGACACGCTCGTTCTCGTCCTGGAAGCGAAAACGATCCACCTGCTCTTCCAGCAGGAACTCGGTGTCGCCGACTTCCTTGATCTTCACCCAGCGCAACATCTGACGAACAATCACTTCGATGTGCTTGTCGTTGATGTTCACACCCTGTAGACGGTAGACCTCCTGAATCTCGTTCACGAGGTACTCCTGCAACCTGCTCATACCGAGCACGCGCAGAATGTCGTGCGGGTTCAGTGGTCCATCCATCAACGCTTCGCCGGCACGAACGCGGTCGCCGTCCTGCACGTTGATGTGCGTACCGCGCGGGATGTCGTACTCGCGCTCTTCACCGTCGTCGCCGGTAATGATCAGCTTGCGCTTACCTTTCGAGATCGCGCCGAGCGTCACCGTACCGTCGATTTCAGACATGACTGCGGTTTCCGCCGGGCGTCTTGCTTCGAAGAGCTCGACGACGCGTGGCAGACCACCCGTGATGTCTTTGGTCTTGGTTGTTTCACGCGGAATCTTCGCGATGATGTCACCAGGCTCGACGTCTTCGCCGTCGGACACCATCAGGTTCGCGCGCACCGGCATCTGGTAAGTCTTCAGCACCTTGTTGCCGGCACTGCGGATTTCCAAACGCGGCTGTTTCTTTTCGTCCGGCGAGTCTTTCACGACCATGCGCGACTGACCGGTCACTTCGTCTACTTCTTCGTCGAACGTCACGCCTTCCTTCAAGTCCTGGAACTTAACGTGACCAGCGACTTCCGTCAGGATCGCGAACGTGAACGGGTCCCACGTGGCGAGTAGTTGGTCCTGCGTCACGCGAGCGCCGTCTTCGACGAGGATGTGGGCGCCGTAAACGATCTGGTAACGCGCCGCTTCACGGCCGCGGTCGTCGATAATGATCAACGAGCCGTTGCGGTTCATCGCGATGCGTTCGCCCTTGCGGCTCTTGACCGTTTGCAGGTCGAGATATTTCACCGTGCCGTCCTGGCGAGCCTCGTGTTTCGACGACTCTTCAAGACGCGCGGTGCCGCCGATGTGGAACGTACGCATGGTCAACTGCGTGCCGGGTTCACCGATTGACTGCGCGGCGATGACGCCGACAGCCTCACCGATTTCAACCGGACGACCAGTCGCCAGATTGCGTCCGTAGCACTTGATGCAGCAGCCGCGACGCGATTCGCAGGTCAACACCGAACGAATGCGCACGCGCTGCACGCCGGAACGCTGAATTTCGGCAGCCAGGTCTTCGTCGATCTCCTGGTTGGCCGCGACGATTATCGAACCTTCAATCGGGTCGGTAACGTCGTCGAGCCCCGTGCGGCCCACGATGCGGTCGCGCAACGACTCGATCTCCTCGCCGCCTTCGACGATCGCACTCGCGGAGATGCCGCGCAACGTGCCGCAGTCGTCTTCGCTGATGATCACATCCTGAGCGACGTCGACGAGACGGCGGGTCAGGTAACCCGAGTCCGCGGTCTTCAACGCCGTGTCAGCCAGACCCTTGCGAGCGCCGTGTGTCGAGATGAAGTACTGCAACACGTTCAAGCCCTCGCGGAAGTTTGCCTGGATCGGGGTCTCGATGATTTCACCCGACGGACGGGCCATCAGACCGCGCATACCGGCCAACTGCCGAATCTGCTGCGCGCTACCACGAGCGCCGGAATCGCTCATGACGAGGATTGGATTGAGCTCGCCACTCGATCGTTCGCGATCGTCCATCGCCTTGAACATCTCCTTGGCGACTTTGTCGGTCACTTCAGACCAGATTGCGATCACCTTATTGTAGCGTTCGCCGTTAGTGATAACGCCATCTTGATACTGCTGCTCGACCGCGATCACGTCCTTATCGGCCTTGTCGACCAGGCCCTTCTTCGACGGTGGAGTTACCAGATCGTCGATGCCGATCGAGATGCCGGCCTTGGTCGCGTACAGGAAGCCCAGGGTCTTGAGATCGTCGAGCATCTTGACAGTCATCTCGTGACCGAGACGAATGTGCGAATAGTTAACCAGCGACTGAAGACCTTTCTTCTTCAACGTGCCGTTGATGAACGGAAGTCCAGCGGGAATCGAGTCGTTGAAAATGACGCGACCCACTGTCGTATTGATCACGCGTCGCACGTCGTCCTGAACCACGGCGCGCAGGATGTCCTGCGGATCGTGTTCCTGAACGAGGTCGATCAAGTCGCCCATGATGCGCAGCTTGATCGGCGTTTGGGTTGTGACTTCGCCGGCGTCGAGCGCGAGCAGCACTTCTTCGAGCGAAGCAAACACGCGGCCCTCGCCCTTTGCGCCCGGACGATCGCGGGTCAGGTAGTAAATACCGAGCACGATGTCCTGCGACGGCACGGCGATTGGCTGTCCACTCGCGGGACTGAGAATGTTGTTGCTCGAGAGCATCAATACCGCCGCTTCGATTTGCGCTTCCGGACTCAGCGGAATGTGCACTGCCATCTGGTCGCCGTCGAAGTCGGCGTTGAAAGCCGTGCAGACGAGCGGGTGAATCTTGATGGCCTTGCCTTCGACGAGCACGGGTTCAAACGCCTGAATGCCGAGCCGGTGGAGCGTGGGAGCGCGATTCAGAAGCACGGGATGCTCGCGAATCACCTCTTCCAGAATGTCCCAAACGACCGGTTCCTGACGTTCGACCATCTCGCGCGCTTGCTTGATCGTGGCGGCATGCGCCTGCTTCTCGAGCTGGTTGTAGATGAACGGCTTGAACAGTTCGAGGGCCATCTTCTTCGGCAGCCCGCACTGATGCAGTTTCAACTCCGGACCAACCACGATCACGGAACGGCCCGAATAGTCGACGCGCTTGCCCAGCAGGTTCTGACGAAAACGTCCCTGCTTGCCTTTCAACGTTCCGCTCAGTGATTTCAGCGGACGATTGTTAACGCCGCGCAGCACACGTCCGCGACGGCCGTTATCAAACAACGCGTCAACCGCTTCCTGAAGCATGCGCTTTTCGTTGCGCACGATGACTTCCGGCGCACGCAGCTCCATCAGCTTCTTGAGACGGTTGTTGCGGTTGATGACCCGCCGATACAGATCGTTCAGGTCAGACGTCGCGAAACGTCCGCCGTCCAACGGCACCAACGGACGCAACTCGGGTGGAATCACCGGAATCACGTCGAGGATCATCCAGTCGGGACGGTTTCCTGATTTCAGGAAACTGGTCGCGACTTTCAATCGCTTCGAGTATTTCAGTTTCTTTTGTTGCGAGGTCTCTTCCTTCATCCGCTTGCGCAGATCGGTGGCGAGCTCCTCGACGTCGACCATCGCGAGCAATTCCTTGATCGCTTCCGCTCCCATCTTCGCGACGAATTGCGCGGGATAGTCGCGGACGAGTTCGCGGTAGCGCTCGTCGCTCACAAGTTCACGCTCTTTCAATCCGGGCACATCGCCGGGATCGATGACGATGTACGACTCGAAGTAGAGCACTTTTTCGAGTTCGCGCAGCGGGATGTCGAGCAGGTGGCCGATGCGGCTGGGCAGACCTTTGAAGAACCAGACGTGCGAACACGGGCTGGCGAGGTCGATATGGCCCAATCGCTCGCGGCGCACTTTCGCCTGCGTGACTTCTACGCCGCACTTGTCGCAGATTACTCCGCGGTGCTTCATGCGTTTGTATTTCCCGCAGAGGCACTCCCAATCAGCGACTGGTCCAAAAATGCGCGCGCAGAAGAGTCCGTCGCGCTCGGGTTTGAAGGTGCGGTAATTGATTGTTTCCGGCTTGGTCACCTCACCATGCGACCATTGCCGGATCTTTTCCGGTGACGCAAGTGAGATACGAATAGCTTCAAAGTCAGGAGCTAGTTGCGTCTTTTCTTGTTGAAATCGAAACACTTGATTTTCTCCGTTCAACTTCTATGGCTCATGTCGTTAGGCTTCGACAGCACTGGTGACGATCGCTTCACCAACACCATCTTCAGC
>DATANW010000444.1:0-4002 GCA_036266055.1 Pyrinomonadaceae bacterium
TCGGTGAAGCGTTCTTCGAGACCGCCCCAGTCGAACGTCATCTCCTGCAACTCACACTCGCCACCGCGATCGCACACCGGGCAATCGAGCGGATGGTTGGCGAGCAGAAACTCGGTCATGCCACGCTGGGCCTTCTCGATCTCCTCGCTTTGGGTCGTGACGACCATGCCGTCGGTGCAGGTGATAGTGCAGGACGTTTGCAGCTTCGGCATCTTCTCGATGCGCACGAGACACATGCGACACGATGCTTGCAGCGCGAGGTCAGCGTAGTAGCAGAATGAAGGGATGTCGAAGCCCTTTTCGCGGCACACGTCGATCAAACGCGCGCCTTTGGGAACTTCAAACAGCTTTTCGTTGATTGTGACTTTTACTAACTCAGTCGCCATTTCTGTTTAATCTGCGAGCGAAATCTTCCGGGAACCGCTTGATTGCCGACTGGATCGGCCACGACGCGGCGTCGCCCAACGGGCAGAACGATTTCCCTTCGATGTTGTCGCATAGATCGAGCATCAGTTGCGCATCTTCGAGCCGCCCGCCGCCGTTGTCGATGCGTTTGAAAACTTTCACCAGCCAGTCCGTGCCTTCACGACACGGTGTGCACCAGCCGCACGATTCGTGTTTGTAAAACTCGGTCAGGTTCTTCGTCGATTCGAAGACGTCGACCGTTTCATCCATGACGATGAAACCGCCGGAGCCGACACTCGATCCGGCGGCCACGAGTCCTTCGTAATCCATGCGCACATCTTTGCCGACGATCTGATCGGCGCGCATGATGTAGACCGAAGAGCCGCCGGGAATCACGGCCTTCAACTGCTTGCCGCCAAGGATCCCGCCGCAGTCTTCCATGATGAACTTTTCCATATCGTCGTAGCCCATCGGCAATTCGTAAACGCCGGGACTGTTGACGTGACCGGATACGGACCAGACTTTCGTGCCGCCGCTCTTCTCGGTTCCGAGTTTCTGATAAGCCTCTCCGCCCATCTTGATGATGTCGGGTACGGCAGTCAGCGTCTCGACGTTGTTCACCACGGTCGGACACGCGTACAAACCCGAGACGGCAGGGAAGGGAGGCTTCATGCGCGGATGTCCGCGCAGTCCTTCGAGCGAACTCAGGAGCGCGGTCTCTTCGCCGCAGATGTACGCGCCGGCGCCGGTGTGCGTGTGAATGTCGCACGAGAAGTCTGTGCCCAGGATCTTTTCACCGACAAGTCCCGCGTCACGCGCTTCTTTCAGCGCGACCTCCATTATGTCGATCAGATACTTGTACTCGCCGCGCGTGTAGATGTAATTCGTCCTGGCACCCAGCGCGTAGGCAGCGATCAACATGCCCTCGATCAGCATGTGCGGATCGCGTTCCATCAGGTAGCGATCCTTAAACGTTCCCGGCTCCGATTCGTCGGCGTTGCAGACGACGTATTTCGGCTTTGGCGAGTCTTTCGGCACGAAGCTCCACTTCATTCCGGTCGGAAAACCCGCGCCGCCACGGCCGCGCAGGGCAGACTTCTTCACCTCGTTGATCACGTCGTCGGGCGACATGCCGTCGAGCACTTTCTTGATCGCCTCGTAGCCGCCATTGGCCCGATAGACGTCGAGGGAGCGCGAATTCTCGAGATGAACTCGACGGAGTTGCAGTGGTTCACAACCGATGGCTTCGATACGCATAAACTTTTACGGCAACGAATTCAACACTTGATCGATCTTTTCCGGCGTCAGGTTTTCGTGATAATCGAAATTGATCTGCAGCATCGGCGCCGTGCCGCACGAGCCGAGACATTCGACTTCCGACAACGTGAATCTTCCATCCGCCGTCGTCTCGCCAACCTTGATGCCGAGTTTGTTTGCGCAATGCTCGGTGACTTTTCCCGCGCCCATGATTTTGCACGACAGCGTGCGACAGACCTGGATGTGATACTTCCCGATCGGCGCGGTGTGAAGCATCGAGTAGAACGTCGCGACTTCCCAGATGTCCGTCACGCGCAACGCCAGACGATTCGCGAGATACAACACGCCCGGCGGATCGAGATAACCGCGTTCACGTTGCACGATGAACATCAGCGGCAGGATCGCGGAGCGCGGCAGCGGATACTTCGACAAATGCCAGTCAATCTCCGCTTCGACTTCCGGCGAGAACGTGGCCGGCTCAACCCCGAGTTCGACGGGTTGGGACAGTGGCTGGATCTGTGTAAATTGCGTGCTCACCGGTCGATCTCTCCCAACACGATGTCGAGCGATCCGATGATCGCAACGACGTCGGCCACCATTTCGCCTTCAGCCATCACGGGCAGTGCCGAAAGATTTACAAAACTGGGGCCGCGGAAGTGAACGCGACTCGGCCGTGGTCCACCATCCGATTTCATGTAGACACCCAACTCGCCTTTCGAAGCCTCGATCGGGTGATAAACCTCGCCGGCGGGAACGTCGAAACCCTCGGCGACGATGAGGAAGTGGTGAATTAACGCGTCCATGTGACTCTTCATCGCTTCCCGATCGGGCAACACAACCTTCGGCGCGTCAGCTTTCACTGGACCAGGCCGCAGTCGCGACAACGCCTGCACGGCGATCTTGTGCGATTCCTTCATCTCGCGCATGCGGACCATGTAACGCGACCACACGTCGCCATCGGGTTCGGTCGGCACTTCGAAATCGTACTGTTCATAACTGCTGTACGGGTTCGCGCGACGAATGTCGAGGTCGACACCGCTGCCGCGCAAACAGGGACCGGAAAGTCCCCAGTCGATCGCTTCTTCAGCGGAAATGATGCCGATGCCCTGTGTTCTTCGTTGGAAGATCTTGTTGCCGCTCAGCAGCGTGTGAAACTCCTGGAGCGACGGCGGAAACCCATCGAGAAACTGTTTGCAGCGGTTTTCGAAACCGGCCGGCAGGTCCATCATCAAACCGCCGATGCGAAAGTAGGACGGTGTTAGACGGCCTCCCGAGGCAGCCTCAATCAAGTTCAGAATCTTCTCGCGTTCACGGAAGCAGTAGAAGAAGACGGTCATGGCGCCGATGTCGAGCGCGTGCGTTCCGAGCCAGACGAGATGCGACGCGATGCGCTGTAGCTCGCACATCAGAACGCGAATCGTTTGCGCGCGTTCCGGAATCTCGAGGCCGAGCAGTTTCTCGCCGGCCATCACGTAGGCCAGGTTATTGCCGAGCGGATTCAGGTAGTCCATCCGGTCGGTGATAACGATGCCTTGCTGATACTTCTTGTACTCGAACAGCTTCTCCATGCCCGTGTGGAGATAGCCGATGTCGGGCGTTGTTTTGACGACCATCTCGCCGTCGAGCACGAGTTCCAAACGCAGCACGCCGTGTGTCGACGGGTGTTGCGGGCCCATCGAGATCGTCATCTGCGTGTCGAGCGGTTTGTCGACGATCTCGAATTGCGGCGGAATTGTCGGTGCGGAACTCATTTCTAGTGTTGGTTTTGGGTCTTGGGCCTTTGGTCTTGCGCTTCAGTCACAAAGACCTAAGACCTAAGACCAAACACCATCTTTTTCATTTCAAGCTGTACGGTTCATAACCGCGCAACGGAAAATCCTTGCGCAACGCGTGTCCCTGCCAGTCGTCCGGCAACAGAATGCGACGCAGATCCGGATGGCCATCGAAAATGACGCCAAACAGATCGAACGTCTCGCGCTCGTGCCAGTTTGCTGTCTTCCACACGCCAGTCACAGTGTCTACGTGGACGTCATCTTCGTTCAGCACGACTTTCAATCGCACGCGGTGATGCTTCGTCGTGGAGAAGAGGTGATAGTTGACCTCGAAACGCGGCTCTTCTTCGACGCCGCGATCCGCACCGCAAATGTCTGCCAGAAAGTTGAACTGTGTTTCCGGCGACGTCTTCATGAACTGACACGTCGCGACGATGTGTTCGCGCGGCACGATGACCGTCGTCTCACCAAAAGCGGAGATCACTTCGGCGATCCATTCCGGATGCTCACGCTGTAACGCCGCCAGAAAAGGCGGCGCTGTCGCTTCCAAGCTCTCGCTTGTCGGTAT
>DATANW010000445.1:0-13391 GCA_036266055.1 Pyrinomonadaceae bacterium
CGACATTTCATCCGGTTCGCATGGACTTGAGCCATTTGCCGTCGCCACCTTCGGGAGCAGCGGATGCGTGGTTTACGACTGCTGATGGATACCGGCTGCACGGCTGGTATTTCGAAAGTCCGAAACAGCCCGGCACTGCGACTGTCGTTTTCTTTCACGGCAACAGCGGCAACATTTCTAACGTGGGTTGGCTGGGCCAGTGGTTGGCGGAAAGAGGATTCAACGTTCTGCTCGTCGACTATCGCGGCTACGGCGCGAGTGCCGGTGAACCCGAATACGAGGCAGGTCTTTACGCGGACGGCGACGCGGCGGTCGCGTTCGTCTTGAATGAGAAGCACGAACGTCCGCAAAGAATCGTTCTTTACGGCACGTCGCTCGGTACGAGTGTGGTTGCAGATGTTGCTTCGCGCGGTGAGGTTGGGGCTTTGATAATTGAATCGGGCTTCAGTTCGGCGAGTTCGCTCGCGACGCACAGATTCTGGTGGCTACCACGAAGCCTGCATTTCATCGGCAGGAATGATTTCGAATCAGCGCGAAAGTTAGGAAACGTGAGAGCGCCAGTCTTGATAGTTCACGGAGATCCGGATCCCGTTATTCCGACGAGCGAAGCGCAGCTGCTTTTCGAAGCTGCGAACGAGCCGAAGCGACTCCTGATTTTTCCTGGTGCGGGTCACAATGTCTTTGGTTCCGTTGGTGACCCGTACCTGAATCAAGTGGTTGAATTCATTCGGCAGTCGGTGCCGAGTGAGCGTTAATCACGGGGCGATCGAGAACTTCGCTGAACGCTCGATTGTTTCACCGCTCACGTGATCGCGAATGCGGACCTGAATCTCATACTCGCCCGATGCGAGAGCACGAGTATCGATCAGCCGCGTTAACGTCAGCCGCTGGCCCGCGTCGTTGATCTCACGCCAGTCTTCGAACTGTTTGCTGATTTCTTTTCCGTCTTTCAGCAACACGTACTCGGCGTCCGCTGCCGGGCGCAGCGTGGTTTGATCGATGGCGGCATTGTAGACCTGAAGATACACGCCAACGGAATCGTTGCGACGGAAAACGCGCGAGAGACTCGGGATGACTTTGGTCGTGCCGATCACGAATTGAGTGACCGGCGCGCCGGCTTCCACCTTTTCCAGCTTCGCTGCGAGCAGGATGTCTGAAGCCGACAAGCGATCCTCGGGAAACTTCGGCACTTCAAAACCGACGCGCCGCACGCCCATCGCGCCGGACTCGACATCACGCAGAATGATATCGACCTTGTACCGGCCCGGTTGAAGAATAAAAGCGCGGCCGTACGCTGACTTGCGCATCTTCGTGGTGCTCAACTCTTCCGCGGTCGCGGTCGTGCTGACTGACTCTTCAAACTTGCCAACGCGGCGATCGGTGACCGTCGTAATCCAACCAAAGATGTTCATGCGCGCGGTTTGCAGGCCGCCGCTGTCGGTGAAACTGAGTTGGCTGTTGTCGGCTTGGACTGTGAGGTGCGCAACCACACGGTTGTCTGAAAGTCGAAAGAAGTTGATCTGGCTTTCGAAGTCGATCGTACTGTCGTCGACCGTGGGCGTGTTGGTGATGGTTCCGATGCCGTTGCGCGTGTTTGGTTGGTCCGCTTCGAGCGCGCGCGCCCTATCCAACATCTCGAAAGGCGAATACTGCGCGCTACGGTAGTTCGCGAGACCATAGCCGCCGAGATTCATGAGACGTTGGCCGCGATCCTCAAGGCCGGTCAACTCGGCCAATGTCGGACCACCGCCCATGTGAATCAACGCGTCCTTCTCGTCAGGGTTCCTCGCGAGCCGGAACTCGCCGGTTCCGGTGGGATCGACAAACTCGAGATTCATACCGCTGCCAACGTTCGGAATGTATCGATAGAACCAGCGCTCGAAAGGATAAGTGGTCGTCGACCCGCCACCTTCTCCTGGCTCGCGTTCGTAAGCGCCGCCGGTTGGGTGCGACTCGATCGAATCAGGCTTTCCGAATTTGATGTAGATCCGGCCGCGATCGGTAAGTCGGCCGGGTTTGCCGGAAGAGAAGTGTTCGTTGGCGTAGGCGACTCGTTCGTAAAACTGTTCCTTGAACTCGTTCTCTTCAGTGTCCGGATCGGGATCGCGGCTGCGCCAAATCGTTTCGATGAACTTATCGCGCTCGTCGTCGGTTTCGAGTTTTTTCCAGGCGTCGCGTTCGGATTGCGTGAGGATCGCGTCGTGGTCAACGATCCATTGTTTGTAGGCTTTATTGGGCTCTTGCTTGACCTTGCGGGGCTTTTCGTCCGGGCTCTGTTTTTGCTCCTGGGCGAGGATCGTCAGTGATGGAATGGAAACGAGGACGAGAATCGTGACGAGCAGGCGCGTCTTCGCGATAAGCGATAGAGACATGGGTCGTCTCCCTTTCAGATGAAATGGTGTTAGACCGTGGGGGAGACGACCTGCGCGTGACTTTGTGCCTTTTGGTGACTACTGAACGACAGTGAACTTCTGCGATGGCGACAATGATTGTCCGCTCACACGGTCGCGAATGCGAATCGCGACTTCGTATTCGCCGACGGGTAGATTTCGCGTGTCGATCAGTCGGGCCAGCGTCAGGCGTTGCCCGGAATCGCTCAATCCCTTCCAGTCTTCCGCCATCTTGCCCAACTCTTTGCCGTCTTTGATCAGCGCGTATTCGACGTCGACTGACGGCCGCAGCGTCGTTTGATCGATGCCCGCGTTGTAGATTTGGAGATAGACGCCAACTGCCGAGCCACGATGGTAAATTCCGGAGACGTTCGGGATCACCTTCGTCGTGCCGATAACGAATTGGCCGACCGCGGGTTGATCGTTAAGGCTCTCCAACTTCGCCGCCAGAATCATCGTCGACGTGGAAAGTTTCTCGGAATCGTACTTCGGCACGGTGAAGCCGAGCTGTTTCAAGCCGGTTGCACCCGACGCCGTGTCACGAACGATCACGTCGACTTTGTAAGTGCCGGGTGCGAGCGGCACGGCTTTCTGATACGCCGACTTGCGATCTTTAGCTTCGCTGAGTTCTTCGGCGGTGGCCGTGGTCACGACCGGATCTTCAAAGATTCCGACGCGACGACCGGCAACCGACGTGATGCGCGCGAAGATGTTCATGCGCGCCTGCTGCAAACCGCCACTGTCCTGGAACACGAGGTCTTTGTTCTCAGCCTGAATCGTGAACGCAGTGATCACGCGTTCATCCGATTGGCGGAAGAAGTCGATGCGCAGATCGAAGTTCAGCGGGTTCTCTTCGACGATACCGGTGTTGACCGCGGTCGCGAGATCGTTGAACTTCACTTGCGGTGGACGGCTCAAATCGGCGAGCAGTTGCAGACGCGAAAACGGGCTGTCCTGTTCGCGTTGATACTGCGAGTTGCCGATGCCACCAGCACCCATGATGCGGTCGGACTTGTCGGTCAGACCCAACTGTTCGGAAAGCGTAAGACCCGCGCCGGGAATCATCAGCATCGCGTCTTTTTCGTTTGGATTGCGCGCGATGCGGTACTCGCCGCTGCCCGTAGGATCGACAAACTCGATCTCGACTCCCGAGCCGACGCCGGCAATGTAGCGATAGAACCAGACTTCGAATGGATAAGTTGTAGTTGAGCCGCCGCCTTCGTACGACGGACGTTCGTAAGCGCCGCCCATCGGGTGTGTTTCGCGACCATCGGGCTTGCCGTACATGATCCAAATCCGGCCGCGGTCAGATTTCCAACCGGGGATGCCGGAGCTGAAGTGTTCGTTCGCGTAAGCGATGCGCTCGTAATACTCTTCCTTAAACTCGTTTTCGTCTGTGTCCGGATCGGGGTCGCGGCGACGCCAGAATTCCTCGATGAAGCGTTCGCGCTCGTCGTCGTTGGCTAATTTTTTGAACGCTTTGCGTTCTTCGTCGGTGATGATGTAGGTGACGTCTTTATCCAGCCAGTCTTTGTAAGCCTTTTTCAGCTCCGGTTTGACGTTGCGAGGTTTGTTCGACGGATCCTGCTGCTCCTGCTGGGCGAAAACGCCGGCACAGGCCGAGATGAACAAGGCAGAGATAAACGCCAGGCGAAAGCCGACTTTCCGATAAGACATCAAGAAACTCCTGTGAACGCGGACGAATTCGAGCGATACGGACAGCTAATGGGCGCCGTTGAAGACCAAGGATTCTAAGATCCGGTTAAGAACACAGTCAAGATGCGGAGACGAACGGGGTTAGTTGCCCAAAATGAGCTGGTTACGACGCAGTCCGGGGCTTGTTGAAAATCCACGCAACCAGGATGGAAACCACGTAAAGAATCAGCATTGGCGCGGCGAACAGCATCATGTTCGGAATGTCTGAAGTCGGCGACAACACAGCCGCGGCAATCATGATGACGATCAGCGCCGTCTTCCAGATCCGCACCAGAAATCCGGCGGTCACGATGCCAATGCGCGCGAGAACGTAGGTGATGGCCGGCATCTGAAACACCACGCCCATGCCCAGCATGATCAGGACGATGAAGTCGAAATAGTCAGAAGCCTTCAGCAGCAGTTGAAATTCAGAGCCGAGCCCCAACAGGTACCTGGCTGCCGGTGGAAAGAGCACGTAGTAGGCGAAAGCTGCGCCGAGCACGAATGAAATGGACGATAGCAGGATGAACGGCGTCACGTACGCCCGCTCGTGCGGATAAAGTCCGGGAGCGACGAACCCCCAAATTTGCAGCAACAGAAACGGCACTGAGATAGCGATGGCGGCGTAGAGTGAAACCTTGATGTAGAGCGAGAACGGTTCAAGCGCGTCGGTGACAATAAGCTTGTCGTTTTGGCCGCCGACGGGTTGAGTTGTTGCACCCGCGTCCAGTTCGATCGGCAGGCGCACGCCTTTCGGAATGACGAAACTCCCGGCGTACAGGGCTTCGTCAGTGAAAAGCGCCAGCTTACCTTGTGGGTTTTTTATTACACGCGCCATGACGGACGTGCCAGTGGGAATCAGACTGGTTCCGAGTTTTGTCTCTTCCGGAAAGACGAAACGTCCGGTGTCGTTTTCCTTCAATGAATACAGCGCGGAGATCGTTTCATTGCCAGTGAGACCCGCGATGGGCACTTCGCGACGTTGAGCTTCGGCGAGTGCGTTCCGAATTGGAGCGGCGAGGAAGTTGTAAATCGGTACCGAGACGAACCAGGCGCCCGTCGTCGCAACAATCACGACTACGAAGCAGCGCACTAGACGGCGACGAAGCTCGTCGAGGTGCTCCAGAAACGACATCTGGCCGCCGAGTTCGTTTTCGTCAGTCTTATCGGAGGAGAGTGCTCTTAGAAATGCAGCCATTGCAGGACCAGATTACAGCCAATCGTGTTTTCGGAGAGGTTCCGGTTGAGTCGTTTCAGCAGGAACGGGTATCGGTTCGGGCGACGACGATTCGGAAGATGCGTCGGCAGTTGCGGCTGACACATAAGGCGAATCATCGCGCGGGACGACCCATTCAGGATTTGCCGGTTCCAGTTGCGGATCGGTCGTGAGCGTTGCGCCGGTGCCGGTAGCTTCCGCGGTTTCGGTTTCGTCAGTCGGCGTGGGCGACAAGATCGCGTGATCGTCTGTGCCAGTGTCCAGCGCGACTTCACGTTCCCACGTTCGTTTGAAGTCGTCAGAGGCCTTGCGAAATTCCGCCAGGCCTTTTCCCATCGAGCGAGCGAGCTGAGGCAGTTTTCGTGGTCCGAAAAAGATCAGTGCAATCGCCAGGATGAAAAGCAATTCGGTGGCGCCAAGGGATTCGAGAATGAATGCGAAAAACACTGCTTTGCCGCCTTCCAATAATTTGCGATCGGGATTGTAGCGCGGGCGCTAGTAAACTTAAAGTTCCCACGTATGACACAGATTGCACGTGTGGTACGGGCCGAATCTGTCGAGGTTGCAGTACACTAACTCATATCGATGACAGAATCTAGTGGAACTCTTCAAGCATTCGCGGAATGCGCCGAAGCCGTGGCTGCGACCACGAAGAAGCTGGAGAAAGCAGCAATCCTCGGTACCTACCTGCAGCTGCTTTCCGATCCCGATCTGACCCGCGCCGCACGTTACTTCGCCGGACACCAGTTTGCACTTTCAGATGCGCGCACGACAAACGTCGGCGGAAGCATCATCAGCGCCGCCCTCAGCGAAGCCACAGGATTCAGTCTGGAAGATCTTTATCCGCGTTATGTGCGTCTGGGTGATCCGGGAGATCTCGCGGCTGAGATCATCAAGGAATCGCGAAACAGTTCTGTGCCTACGATCACACTCGCCGAGACAGAATCGCTCATCAGTCGCTTGAGTGAGACGCGCGGAATAAAAAACAAGACTGCAATGTTAACTACGGTGTTGCATAAAGCGACTCCGTTGGAGGCGAAGTATCTGGTCAAGTTGTTGAGCGGCGATCTGCGCATCGGACTGCGGGAGGGCTTGGTGGAAGATGCGATCGCTCGCGTCTTCGGACAATCGCTCGCGGACGTCGCGTACGCCAACATGCTTTTGGGCGACATCGGCGAGACGGCGACACGCGCGCGTTCGGCGGATCTGAAGGACGTCGGGATGCGGCTGTTTCATCCAATCAAGTTCATGCTGGCGACGCCCGCGGCGGATTTGACTGACGTTGCTCGAACGATGCCTGAAGAGTTCCTGGTTGAAGACAAATTTGACGGCATCCGTGCGCAGGCGCACGTACAGGCAGAAAGAGTAGCCATATATTCGCGAACGATGGATGAAATCACGCACCGGTTTCCGGAGTTGATCGAGCCGCTGCTGGCGCTGCCGAGTGACGCGATCATCGATGGCGAGATTGTTCCCGCTCAGGGCGATGTGATTCTTCCGTTCAGCGAGTTGCAAAAGAGATTGGGAAGGAAGAATGTCGGCACACAATTGCTTACGGCGGTGCCGGTCGTGCTGGTCGCGTACGATCTGCTTTACGCGGCGGGCAAGGTGCTGATCGATGAGCCGCTGGCAGAGCGCCGGAGGCAGTTGGACCAGTTGGTAGCGGCGAGTGGTCCATTGCGTCTGTCGCAGGGGAAGCTGTTCGACGAGGCGGCCGCGTTGGACGATGAGTTTGCCGCTGCGCGCGCGCGCGGTAACGAAGGCCTGATGATTAAAAGTCCGGCGTCGCAGTACAAGCCGGGTCGGCGCGGGCGAGAGTGGTTGAAGTTGAAGCGGGCGATCGCGACGTTGGATGTCGCGGTGACGGCGGTCGAGGTGGGTCATGGAAAACGGCGGCACCTGCTGTCTGACTATACGTTCGCGGTGCGCCGTTCGGCCGAGGACGACGAGCTGTTGAATATCGGTAAGGCGTACTCGGGGTTGACTGATCGGGAATTAACTGAATTGACGGAGTGGTTCAAGGCCCATACGATTCAAGAGTACGCACACGGGCGGGTACGGGTGGTCGAGCCCACGATTGTTATCGAGGTTACTTTTGACAGAGTTCAACCATCGAAGCGACATAAGAGCGGGTACGCGCTTCGGTTCCCGCGGATTCTCCGGTTAAGACCGGATAAGTCGGCGGCGGAGGTTGACACGCTCGAGACCGTCAGGCGGTTGGTTGAAACTGGTGATATGGGGCAAAAAGGGCCGAATTATTGAGAAAAACCTGAAAAGTGCCTGACGGCGGTGGTGGCGCGCACGCCATCGGCCCCTTTAATGATGTAAACTTCCTATGGACATAGGGGCCAGATGGGGGTACGATGCAGCGCGTCACCGCCTCCCAAGCCAGGTTTTTCGAACTATTCGGTGAGCCCGGACACACAGAACCAAAAGGCCGCGAGCCTACGCCGCGGGCGCAAGCTGGAAGTGCTTTTGTCTGAGTGGGCGCTTCTCAGTACACTGACAGCAGGGCTGCCAACGCTTCGAAAAATAGGTAATCCGTCGTTTCAGCCGTTATTTCTCCGGTATAGGGATCGCTCAATGGGGTAGTTCCTTCTTCGTAAGCGACCATTCTGTCAGGGGGCGGTGGTGGCTGAGTTGCCGCGGGTATCTGTTGATCGCCTGCAAAACTGTTAACCGTGATCGTTAATGCGAGCAGTCCCGCAAATACCATGTTTTTGACAAGTTTCATTGATCTTCTCCTCAAGATGTTTGTAGTCAAAGCCGGTGAGGTGGTGTGTGTTAACCAAGTAGATTAATTGGTTGTTGCTGATAATATCCGTCCCTCGATAGGCTTTGCAAGGTTTCTTGCCTATCGAGGAAACTGGAGACCCTTTATGGATTTGCAGACTTCCATTTTCGAGAATCAAGCCGACATTTCGGTCATCGATAACGTTCTTCCCCTTTGTGAGTTGGCGAAGAGCCTAGAAGAAGCCGGCGAGTTTGAGCGGGCCGCCGAAACCCTTCAACCCTTTTGGAAAGGATTGCCTCACCGTCCAGAGATCGAAGAGCTAAGCGACGACGCAAGAGCTGAACTACTAATGAGAACCGGTACGCTGACCGGTTGGCTTGGCAGCGCGAAACAAGTTCCCGGCTCACAAGAGATCGCGAAAGATCTTATTAGCGAAAGTGCATCTCTCTTCGAGTCACTTGGGATGACTGAAAAAGTTGCCGAAGCGAGAGTGTACTTATCAACGTGTTACTGGCGCGAAGGCGCACTTGATGAGGCACGCGTTACCCTACAACTAGTGCTCGACAGCCTACGAGGAAAAAGCAGCGAGCAGAGACTCAGAGCAATATTGAATCTCGGAATTGTTGAAAAGGGTGCTACGCGAGATCGCGACGCTTTGCGAATCTATACGGAAGCCGCACCATTGTTCGACCAGAGTTCGAATCATTCACTTAAAGGTAAGTTTCACAACACGTATGCGACTGTGTTAAAGGCGTTAGGAACTGCTGAACAGCGAGAGGATTATATCGACCGTGCTTTGGTTGAGTTTGCTGCAGCCAGTTTCCACTTCGAGCAGGTTGGGTATCGGCGGTTTCAGGCACGGGTTGAAAACAACGTTGGTTTCCTGTTTGCAAGCATCGGCAGGTTCAGCGAAGCGCAGGAGCACTTGGCGCGAGCCCGGTCGCTGCACCTCAGCGTTGGTGATCATGGGGGTGCCGCAGGTGCAGAAGATACCAGAGCACAAGCATTTCTGCTCGAAGGAAAATACGATCTCGCTGAGAAAGCGGCTCGCTCCGCAGTTCGATCGCTGAAGCGAGGTGGTGAGCAAGCGCTGCTCGCGGAAGCGCTTACTACTCACGGTAAAGCTCTTGCGCGATTGAGGCAGAGCCACGTCGCAAAAACGACCTTGGACCACGCTATCCAGATTGCTCAAACGGCCGGCACTCCTAACGCCGGAGGAATCGCTGCCGTCACGGCTATCGAAGAGTTGAAAGCCTACCTCTCCGCGAATGCGCTCGAAGAGTATTACCGCACTGCTGAGACCTTGCTCGCGAGTTCGCAGGACCGAAGTCTCATGATGCGATTGGGTGAATGCGCACGACGCGTACTCGCCGCAACTGCAAATAAAGCCACGACCGAAAGGACCACACTCGGTGTGGTGACGTCGAAAAACGCGGTACCGGCGTCGATGCCACCGGGCTTCTCGCTCGACGCGGAGGTGCTTCGCTACGAAGGCAACCTGATACGAAAGGCGCTCGAAGAATCAGGCGGCAGCGTGACGCGTGCCGCACGCCTGCTCGGCGTGACGCACCAGGGACTCGCATTTATTCTTAACGGACGTCACAGCGATCTCCTGTCGATCCGAACTCCGGTCAAACGCCGGCGCCGTAGCATTATTCGCTACCAGTAGCAGTTTCACTACGATCGACGGTCTCTTTCGTGATCAACCGCTTCTGTCGTCGCCGACCGTCACGTGAGCTCGAATCAATTGGCGCTGCTTCTTAACCAAAGGCAGCGCCAATTCTGCATTTGTCCTCTAACCCACAGTTCTTCTATTATCCGCTCAAAAAATAGCGAGCTTTCTATGAAAACTGCCCTCGGCGCGCTCTCATTGATTCTCTTACTTACGCTTTCAACCACGTCTGTGGCCCAGACCAGACGGCGCGGCACCACGCCTCGAAAAACGTCCCCCGCCGCCGCCAAAACACAGCCCGAACCCCCGGCGCAACCGCCAACACCCCCAGACGCGAAAACGCCGCGGCCCGAAGCCGCACCAGTCAGCATCGTCGTGCTGAACGGCCAGACACTAACCACCGCGGATCTGAATCCAAACGTGCGCCAGCAAGTCGATCAGATTGAAGACAAGATCGCGGAGGCGAAGCGCCAGATTCTCGATCTCCAAATCAACACGATCCTCTTGCAAGTGGAAGCCAACAGACGCCGCATCGATACTCATCTCCTTTACGAGACAGAAGTGACGAAGCGCATCCCCGTTCCCACTGCCGCACAAATCAAGCAACTGCTCGACTCGCAGGGCATGCAGCCGAACGGCGCCGACGCGACCGCGTTGAATCAACAAGCAGCGGCGTATCTCCAAGCTGAATCAGAATCGAAACTCGCCGACGATCTCGTCAATCGTCTGAAAAAGACAATCCCGGTCGTGATGGGAGTCGACGTCGCCACTCCAAATCTAAACAATGAAGCTGTCGTCGCAACGATCGGAGGGCAGCCTCTGAAAGCGAGCATCGTCAACGAACGATTTAAACCGATCGTGTACCAGATGCGACTCCAGGCTTACGAACTCATGAGGCAGCAAGCAGAAGAAACGCTGAACAACATGCTGCTATTGGAAGAGGCACGACGTCGGCAGATTGGACCAGAAGAGATAGTCCGAACAGAAGTCACCGATAAGGTGAAACCGCCAACGGAAGCAGAAGTGGCGAAGTTCTACGAAGAAAACAAGTCGCGCATCAACGGCGATCTCAACAGCGTACGCAACCAGGTGGCCTCCTACCTCCAGGAACAAGAACGCAATCGTCTCGAAGAACAACTCTCGGCGCGTCTGCGCAAGAACGCGAACATCCGTTGGCTGATCACCGAACCGCCGCAGCCGGTACAGAACATCAGCGTCGACGACGATCCCGCACGTGGTCCAGTGAATGCACCGGTGACGATCGTCGAGTTCACTGACTTTCAATGTCCCGCATGCGCCGCGATGCATCCCGTGCTCGAAGAAGTTACGAAGTCGTACGGCGATAAGGTGCGATTCGTCGTCCGAGATTTTCCCCTGGACCGCCACCAGAACGCTCGCAAAGCTGCCGAAGCAGCGAACGCAGCGAACGCACAGGGCAAGTTTTTTGAGTACATCGCCATTCTCTTCAAGCGCCAGCAGGCGCTCGACATCCCCTCGCTCAAGAAGTACGCAACCGAACTCGGGTTGGACCGCGCGCGTTTCGACGCCGCACTGGATCGCGGCACATACGCAGCCGAAGTCCAGCGTGATGTCGAAGCGGGCGAGATGTACGGCGTGAACGTAACCCCCACTATTTTCATCAACGGTGTGCAGCTGCGAACGCTAAGCGCGGAAGGTTTGCGTGAAGCAATCGATCGCGCAGCGACGACACCGAAGTGACACAGATGGGTGGAATAATCGGACCATGGTAGTTTCGCTAAAACCTGAGCGACTCAAACGATACAAAGACGTAGCTAAACTGCTAATCAAATACGGCCGGTCGGATCTCATCAGCGCGGCGGGCCTCGAAGACAGTGTTCTTCCGGACGAGATTGCGGAAGAAACCGGCGCCGCGGCACCGGCGGAAGAGCTCGCCAAAGATCTCGAAAAACTCGGTCCGACTTTCATCAAGCTGGGCCAACTTCTGTCAACGCGCGCGGATCTTCTGCCTGGTCCATACCTCGATGCTCTCGAGCGTCTCCAGGACCAGATCGAACCCTTCCCGTATGAAGAAGTCGAACGGATCGTCTCCGGCGAGCTCGGCGTCCGCATGTCCAAGGCGTTCGCTGACTTCGAACCGACACCGTTGGCGGCCGCTTCATTATCCCAGGTACATCGAGCCTACATGCGCGACGGTCGCGCCGTCGTGGTGAAAGTCCAACGACCGGACATCAGAGAGCTGATCGTCGGCGATCTCGAGGCACTCGGCGAGATTGCCCACTTCCTCGATGAACACACGGAGCTCGGCAGGCGCTACGAGTTTGACAACATGCTAGTCAACCTGCGCAAAAGCCTCTTGCGCGAACTTGACTTCACGATCGAAGCTAACAACCTGCATACGATCAGTCAGAACCTTGCCGAGTTTGAAAACATCGTGATCCCCGAGCCTGTCGACGACTACTCGACGACCCGCATTCTGACGATGGAGTACATCGCCGGGAAAAAGATCACCGCGCTCAATCCGCTGCGACTGCTGGAACTCGACGGAAGCTTGCTGGCCGACGAACTGTTCAGTGCTTATCTCAAACAGTTTCTCGTCGACGGCATTTTCCACGCCGATCCGCATCCCGGAAATGTGTTTGTTACCGACGACGATCGCATCGCACTGCTCGATCTCGGCATGGTCGGTCGCGTCACACGAACGTTCCAGGACAATCTTCTGCGCTTGCTGCTGGCGATTAGCGAGGGCCGTGGCGACGTCGCTTCCGAAGCTGCGATCAAGATGGGCGAACCGAAGGAGAACTTCGATCGCAGGAGTTTTGAGCGGCGAATTACGGACCTCGTCGCCGAGAATTCCGATGCCGTTCTCAGCAAACTCAACGCCGGCAAAGTCACTCTCGAGATCACCCGCATCTCGGCCGACTGCTGGTTCCGCCTACCCGCGGAATTTACGATGATTGCCAAAGCGTTGTTGAATCTGGATCGAGTTGTTTACACGCTCGACTCGTCCTTCGATCCAAACGCCATCATTCGCGAACGCGCGAACGAGATCCTCCAACGCAACATCGCCAGGAGCATGGCGCCGAGTAACTTGCTGGCGGGTGTAGTCGATCTGAAAGAGTTTGCCGAAACCTTTCCGCGTCGGGTCAACAAGATCCTCGATGCAATCGGGAACAACGACGTCCGCATCGGTGTAGACGCGATCGACGAGAAGGTAATTGTGGAAGGACTACAGAAAGTGGCGAACCGGATCACGCTGGGCCTGGTCGTCGCTTCCTTGATCGTTGGTGCGGCGCTGCTGATGAGGGTTGAAACGACGTTTCGAATCTTCGGCTATCCGGGGTTGGCGATGATTCTATTCCTACTCGCGGCCGCGGCAGGATCGATGCTCGCTTTCAACATCCTCTTCTACGACGAGAAGCGTCGACGACGC
This sequence comes from Pyrinomonadaceae bacterium, assembly GCA_036266055.1. Taxonomy (GTDB): domain Bacteria; phylum Acidobacteriota; class Blastocatellia; order Pyrinomonadales; family Pyrinomonadaceae; genus PSRF01. The sequence goes on from DATANW010000445.1 coordinate 13,120, forward strand.
GACAAGCACTGACACTGACCAGGCAACGGGCGGCTCACCCGCCTGTTGCCATTAAATCCTGCAACGCCCGTTTTTTCGCGTAATTCAGCTCCGTAAACGCGAGGCCAAAGCCGACGCCGTGTTGGTAAGTGGCAACGTGACCGGTCAGCGCCAGCCATTCACCAGAGCGGCGCAGAATATTCAATTCAATCGCCTCGCCAACTGCGACTTGTCCATACGTGTTTACGAAGCAGCCGCTCAAGCTGACATCATCGACACGCGCGTGATGTCGT
>DATANW010000446.1:0-8683 GCA_036266055.1 Pyrinomonadaceae bacterium
GTGGAGCTTGCCGCTCTTTCCTCCATCAGGAATGCGCGCAACCTCATAGATCGTGCGATCGTAGCGTGTCTTCACCTCGGCGGGATACTCGACCACCTCGTAGATGAAATCGCCGAGGTGCAGAACGAAATCGAGCTGTTCAGCGGCGGTAGCGCGTTCATCTTCGTAAATCATCCGGCGATAGGCGTTGAGCTTGCCCTCATTGACATCCTGACAACTCACGAATGCGAAGTTCACCGTGCGGGGATCGTTTGGCAATGGCGCTGTGATCGTGCGGCCGACTCGACTGCCATTTCCGTCGGTGTCGGTGAAGCGATACCAGTAAGTGCGCGCTGGCTTCAGTCCGCCAATCAGAACGCGCGCGGTCCAGTCCGCCGCGCTCGAGACCGGTGTCGGCGCGTGCGCAATGACTCGGCGGAATGTCTCATCGTCCGCTACCTCGACGGTCAGGAGCTGCTGCGTGCCGTCGGTGAACGGACGCCTCGTCCAAAGGATCACGCTGTGCGGATCGGGATCGCCCGAGGCGACTCCTTGCGGATAGAGATCACGCCGCTCACGCCAGTGCACAAGCGAACCTCGAGCCGGCCCGACCCATGCGAGCGAAGCACCGATTGCTGCTGCAGATTTGAGAAAGGATCGGCGGTTAATCTTCATCGTCTCACTCCGTCCGGGTTGCAGTTGGCGTCACCTCAGGTTGCGGACGCGAACGCCCGATAAGAAAAATTCTCTACGCCAGTTAGTTGCTTTGGCGTGGAACGCTTTCGCGATCTGATTCAAGAGCGGCAAACGGACGCCATAGACGTGTTGGGAGGTAGGGATAAACTTTCGGACTGCGCCTTTCGCCTTTTCGTCGGAGTTAGTCGCTAATGCTTGTTTGATTGAAGATACCCTCTCTGAAGTGTCCAATTGCATCTCTCCAGAGGTTACGCACCCCACTTCCCCACAACGAGTCCGATGATCACTCCACCGACGGCACCCAGGATAAGGATCGGTGCGTAGGCTTTGGTGATGATGGCGTCCGGCAGGCTTAACAAGATCCCGAAGATGAGACCTTGGGCCCAGGATGGCATGGGCAGACGAGCCGCTCCGATAACAAAACCGATGGCGAAGCGATTGAGAAACGCCCCCGTCAACGCCGCGCTCTTATCAGAGAAGGACAAGGGGATCATTGAGGCGGCAGAGAGCGCGCCATAAACGAGACCGCAGATCGTTCCGAGCAAGATTCGGGACCGCAATATAGCTACTCCTTCACTTTTTCAGCCTCGGTCGGCTCCTCTCCGGACTTGTAGCGCGGCTTGGGCTGAGGCAGCAGGAAAAAGGTGACGCACAGCAGGGCGATGGCCACTCCGACGCGCGGCGCCGCGAACGCGACCGGAACTGCAGCGATCTGGATCAGCGTTGCACTGCCGTAGCGGCGCGTCATCTGCTGGAGGAAATCGGGCGCGAGCCGTTCGTCCATTAGCCGGCGGCCCGGCATTGCGTAGAACCACTTGGCCATCCAGGTGCACGCGGTCAGGGCGAGGCCAACAACCAGGACCGCAGACGCGACGGCCTCGAAGGGCGTGCCGAGGTGGAAGCACCAGACGCGGATTGGATAGGAAATGGCGACGATGGCCAGCAGGAACAATAGATTAATCGCGCCGAACCAGTGATCGGTCTTCGCGTAGATGCGGCCCGAATAATGGTGTTGCAGCCAGTAGGCACCGATCACGAGATAGCAGAGAACCAGCGCGAGGTGTTCGCGCCACTGCTCGGCGATGGCCCTTGCTAGATCGCTGTAGCCATGCGGGCCCTCGGGAGATCCGGGGACCTTGATCTCGACGATCAGGAGGGTTAGCGCGATTGCGAAAACCGCGTCGCTGAACCCCTCAAAGCGGTTAAGCCCGCGCTCGGCGCCATGTGTTTCCCCGTGGGTGCGTTCGTTAGACCTTGTGCGTGGCATCAGGTGCGTCGTGTCGCCGATCCTCGCGGCGCAGCAGTCTCTAAGCAGCCACGCTAGCAAGCTGCTATTGGATGATCAAGTCCGCAGCGACCCAGAGCGACGCAAAGACATAGTGCGCGTCGCATACGAGCAGTTGGTGGGCTTTGGTATTACGCGGAATAGTCGCAATCGCGTTCGGAGTACTGGCGTTTCTTTGGCCGCAGATCACACTGACCGCCCTGGTTCCTTTGGGGTGCTGATCGTAAGGTAAATTCATGTTTAATCAATCTCGATTATCACCTTACCGCGCGCGTGCCCTTCTTCCAGATAAGAAACAGCATCGGGAACTTCACTCAATCGGTAACGCCGATCGATAACTGGTTTCACTTTTCCTTCCGCGATGAGCGCGCCAAGGACGTTAAGATGGTCCGTGTCCAGTTTCGCCATCAAGCTGACGGATTTCTGACTCACAAAGCGCCACCTGACAAGCTCTGGGATCAGTCGACTCAATAAACCAAACGTCGACCCGCTGAGTCCTATCATGCCTGCACCGATATAAATTCCCTTCGGAGTCAACGCACGACGGTGCTCGGCGAACGAATGGTTCGCGACAAGATCGAAGATCACATCGTACTGTTTCCCGTTGCTGGTGAAATCTTCTCGCGTGTAATCAATAACTCTGTCCGCGCCGATGGACCGCACCAGTTCCACATTCCTCGTACTGCAAACACCGGTAACCTCTCCGCCCAACGTCTTTGCGATCTGTGTCGCAAACGTGCCGACGCCTCCGGCAGCGCCATTGATCAGAACCTTCTGGCCCGGCTGCAACTGTGCCTTGTCGCGAAGTCCCTGCAACGCCGTGAGCCCGGCCACAGGCGTTGCAGCCGCTTCCTCGAACGACACTTTGCTCGGCTTGATAGCCAATTTTGACTCGCGTGCGCACACATACTCGGCGAAGGCGCCATTGCACCCTCCGAATACTTCGTCGCCGACCTTGAACTGCGTAACGTTCCTGCCGACAGCTTCAACCTCGCCCGCGACATCACGTCCCGGCTTAAGGATCTTCACTTTGCTGAGTTTGGCCATGATGCGTCGGATGAAGGTGTGTCTCAAGAAGTGGTAATCGAGTGGATTGAGTGCCGCTGCGCGTATTTTGATTAGCACCTCGTCATCTGCGGGAAGAGGCTTGTCGATTTCTTCCAGCTTGAGCACATCAGCCGAAGCTCCGTGGCTGTAGACGATCGCTCGCATCAGTGTGGTGGTACGCACGCAGCGAAATGAAGTTTCTAAGGGTGAGTCTTGTTCATTCTGAAAATCCTGACATCCTGTCTAAACGCTTCACCGGATTACAAGATTTCCAGAATTAACAAGATAAGGCGCAGTCCGGCTCTTCGCTGATTTCGCTACGTCGGCCGGCGTTCCCGCAACCACCACTCGCCCGCCTTCATCACCGGCGCCCGGTCCGATATCGATTACCCAATCGCTCCCGGCAACCACGCGCATATCATGTTCAACGAGGATCACGGTATTTCCGGCTTCGACGAGGCCATCGAGTTGGACCATCAGCTTCTCCACGTCTGCCGGGTGCAGTCCGGTCGTTGGTTCATCAAGGATATAAAGAGTGTTGCCCCGCTGTATTCGTTGCAGTTCAGTCGCGAGCTTGATTCGCTGCGCCTCGCCGCCGGAAAGTTCGGTGGCCGACTGGCCGAGACGGATGTAGCCGAGTCCGACCTCGCGCAACACACCGAGCGAACGATAAACATGCGGCTCATCAGCGAAGAATTTCCAGGCAGTGTCTACCGTCATTTGCAACACGTCGGCAATGCTCTTATCCCGATACTTGATCTCGAGAGTCTTCGCGTTGTATCGCGCGCCATGACAGACCGGACAAGGCGCATAGACGCTCGGTAGAAACAATAGCTCCACCATCACCCAGCCTTCACCTTCGCAATTTTCGCAACGGCCTTTCGCGACGTTGAACGAAAAACGTCCGGCATCATAACGACGCGCTCGCGCCGCTTTGGTTTCAGCAAAGATCTTGCGAACGTAATCGAAGAGCCCCGTGTAAGTAGCGAGATTTGAGCGGGGCGTGCGACCGATTGGTTTCTGGTCCACCACGACCAAACGCTTTATCGCTTCTATACCCTCGGTTATCTGGCCCCCGAGCGTCGCAACCGCCGTGCTTTCGAGTGTTTCACCTTCGTCCTCATCCGGCTGGAGGTGATGGCCCAGTTGCTCCGCGACCAGTTCCACCAAGACCTGACTCACGAGGCTCGACTTGCCCGAGCCCGACACACCGGTCACGGTGGTGAACACACTTAACGGAAAATCGACGTCGAGCTCGTGCAGGTTGTTGCGCGTGACGCCTTTCAATTTCAACCATGACTTGGGCGTGCGCGGTTCACGGAACGGAAGTGAGGCTTCACCGAAAAGATGTCGCCGGGTTTGCGATTCTTTTACGCGCTCGAGTCCCGCGGTTGGTCCACTGTAAAGTATTTCGCCTCCGTGCTCGCCAGCCTCTGGTCCAACATCGACAATCCAATCAGCATGACGAATCACGTCGAGCTCGTGTTCGACGACGAAGAGCGAGTTTCCGGAAGCCTTCAACTGGTCGAGCGCCGCGAGGAGTGCCTCCGTATCTGCTGGATGCAAACCCGCTGATGGCTCGTCGAGCACGTAAACGACGCCAAACAGATTGGAGTGAACTTGAGTAGCGAGTCGCAGGCGTTGCAACTCACCGGGCGACAGCGTGGGCGTACTGCGTTCGAGCGAGAGATAACCGAGACCGAGATCGAGTAACACGGTGAGCCGTGCAGCGAGGTCTTCGCAGATTCGCTGCGTCACAATCGCCTTCTCCGGATGGTCTGTCTTCAGCTTTCCAAATCCCTGCGCAGTGCCGTGAGCATACGGGCGTATCACAGTCGCTAAACGCTTGAGTGGCAGCCGCGAGATTTCAGCAATGTCGAGACCTGCAAACTTTACTGAGAGCGACTCGGGACGAAGGCGTTTGCCGTGACACGTCGGGCATTCGGTGCCCACCATAAACTGGGCCACGCGTTTTTTCATGAGCGCGCTGTGGGTGTTGGCAAACGTGTGCAGCACGTGACGGCGCGCGCTCGTGAACGTTCCCATGTAGTTCGGCTCTTCCTTGCGCTTCAGCGCACGTCGCACTTCGTCTCGATCGTAGCCCGGATAGACAGGCACGCGTGGCTGTTCATCGGTGAAGAGGATCCAATCGCGGTCCTTCTTCGGCAGTTCGCGCCATGGAAGATCGACGTCGTAGCCAAGTGTGGTTAGGATGTCGCGCTGATTCTGTCCGCCCCAGGCAGTGGGCCATGCGGCAATCGCGCGCTCACGAATCGTCAGCGAGTCGTCGGGCACCATCGACTGCTCGGTTACCTCGTAGATTCGACCGAGCCCATGACACGTCAGGCACGCGCCCTCAGCGGTGTTTGGCGAGAACGATTCGGCGTAAAGAATTGTCTGGCCAGGCGGATAATCGCCGGCGCGCGAGTACAACATTCGCAGCAGGTTTGAGAGCGTCGTGACGCTGCCGACAGACGAGCGCGTGGTTGGCGAGCCGCGTTGTTGCTGGAGTGCGACGGCCGGCGGTAAACCATCGATTTGATCGACGTCGGGCACCGCCATCTGGTGAAAGAGACGCCTCGCGTAAGGCGAAACAGATTCGAGATAACGCCGCTGTGCCTCGGCATAAAGTGTACCGAATGCCAACGACGACTTCCCCGAACCAGACACGCCCGTGAACACAACCAGCGCATCACGCGGCAAATCCAGATCGATATTCTTGAGATTATGCTCCCGTGCACCCCGCACACGCACAAAGCCCGTGAAGTCGGTGTCGGCGGCTTCGGAATGAACGGCAACTCTCTGAACGCTAACGGCCACACCGGACCTTAAGCAACCCCAGTGCCGACCCGTCTATACTTACCGACCCGTCTATACTTATTTGGGACGAAGAAGCTAAGAAGACTAACCACGGATGACACGGAAAAAATCCGGATTTACGATCCGCGTCATCCGTGGTTGACAGCCCGTTACGAGTCACTGATCCGACGGGCATGGTAACTGGCGACTATTACGATAGCGACGGCAATTGGATAGGTAATGACACCTTCAATGATGGTCTTGTTCCGAACGCCGCTGAAGCGGCTCAGATTCGGCAGGGCAAAGCAAACGGCCAACCCGTTCGACTCCCTAAGACTATACGTCCCTGCTTGAACTTCCATCACAGGCAATTCGAACTGAGATCGGAAATTCAGTAACGAGAAGTGATCACCCCACAGGGGGACATACACCTACCGATGACACTCAGGGCGGCGCAGGCGAAGCGAACGTAGCAAGAGCAAATTAAATAATCTGTTGAAGGTTAGTATGGGGTCGGCAGTGGAGATAAAAGCTCTAGACGAAATCCTCAGTGATGCGTGTAAACCGAAACTTTGTGGCTCAGTTGTGACAAACCGGAGTGCTAATGCGAGCAAGTTAAGTAGATAGAGCAATTAAATTGTGCTAGTGGTGCCGAGGGCGGGAGTCGAACCCGCACGTCCTTTCGGACAACGGATTTTAAGTCCGTTCACCGCGACTTCACTACCTGCTACGACATGATACCAGGCAGTAATTATCGATGTTTCAGCCGTCAAAGCAAGCTACGTCACACTCGGTATCACAACGTCAGTCCCTCATCTTTCCCTCATCTCGGAGGCGATGGAGAAGTGGTTTCTGTCGAGTGTCACAATGCAAAGTAATTGGCACCCGGTTCACGCAAAGGCCATCGATTTCGGACTCCGACCTCACGGTCCCGAATGGTGCTGCTCGCATTGGGTTTCGAAGGTCCGGAGACCGAAGGTCTGTTGACTCAAATCGGCGTTGCATTGGATGACCGCGGCAACGTCGCTACTGATGAAGACAAAATGACCAGCGTTTCCAAGGTCTTCGCTGCTGGTGACATGGCTCGTGGTCAATCATTGGTAGTGTGGGCCATAGCAGATGGCCGGCATGCAGCCAGAGGTGCAGACAAATTTCTGAGGGGCGGAAGAACGTGACGTTTGCACGAACTCAATGGGTATGGATGAATGGTGAGGTGATCCCGTGGAGCAAAGCGACAACACATGTCTGCGCTCATGGCCTCCATTATGGCACGGGTGTATTTGAAGGTATCCGGTGCTACGCAACCAATAATGGACGAGCGTTGTTTCGTGTTGAGAGGCACCTCGCACGGTTTTTTGCTTCGGCCGAGATACACGGAATCGAGATTCCGTTTTCATCGGACCATCTTACTGATGCTATTACACGGGTAATTGGGAAAATGGGTTCAACGCCTGTTACGTTAGACCAATTGCTTACTTTGGCAGCGGAAGTCTCAGCCTGTACCCGCGTGAATGTGCTGTGGAAGTTGTGATTCTGGCGTGGCTCTGGGCGGACTATCGCGGCGCCGAAGGTCAAAAGCGAGGCGTCTCGGTAACGGTATCACCGTGGCGAAAGTTTGAATCAAAAGTGACGACAGAAATCTTCGTTGGCTGCTGATCGAGTTCAACCAACATTTCACCGGCATCACTTTTCGGACACGCCCGTGGGCGAGCACGCGAGCTTGTTGTGCCGGCGTGAGTACCGGAAATATTTCGTCGCGTAAAGAACCGGGTAAAGGCGTTGGCATGGTAGCGCGTGCCTTTACACAAGCAGGTGTTCTATTTTCACCGGCAGTTCGCGAACACGAACGCCGGTCGCGTGGTAAACGGCATCGGTGATCGCCGCCGCAATCCCGGCGAGACCGATCTCGCCGATCCCACGAGCGCCGAGTTCGTTGATCTCTTTATCGGGATAGTCGAGAAAGTGTACGTCAATCGGAGGCGCATCTAGGTTCACCGTCATTATGTAGTCGGCGAGGTTGCTATTGATCGGTGCGCCGTTCTGTGGATCGTAAGTGGTCTCTTCAAACAGCGCCATGCCGATGCCCATCACTACCGCGCCCTGGATCTGATTACGGCCGGTGAGCGGATTCAAGATGCGACCGGCGTCCATCACCGTCACTACGCGGCTCACGCGCAAACGAGCAATTTCCGGCTGCCAGGTGACCTCGACAAAGTGGCAACCGTACGAGTGCATGGAGAACTTCGGGTTCGGCGCAAAAGCCGTCTGTTCAGAACTGCCGCTTCCCGTGACCAGACGTGCATTCGCTTGACGGAGCACATCGCCGAACGCAACTGCTTTCGCGACTTCTTCGGCTTTTACAAAGATGCGACCACCTTCAAATGCGAGATCTTCAGGTTTGTGTCCGAGGAAAGGAGAGCCCGGAGTCGAGACGGCGACAATCAGCAGCGAAGTGATGGCCTGATCGGCGGCTTTAAAGACAGCAGGTATCACCGAGCTCGTGGCCAGCGAACCACCCGAGATCGGACCATCTGGAAGCGCGCTGTCGCCCAGCTCAACTTCGATCTTCTCAAGTGGGACGCCGGTCTTTTCCGACGCGAGTTGGGCCAGGATCGTGTAAGTGCCGGTGCCGATGTCCTGTGTCGCACAGGCAATGCGAACGGTGCCGTCGTCGCGCAATTGTACGTTAGCCTCGGCTGCGAATCGTCCTGCGATCCATGCCGCACCCGCCACGCCCCATCCCAGCGTCAGTCCGTCTCGCTTCATGGACCCAACAGTCGGGTTGCGTTTTGACCAGCCGAATTTTTCCGCGCCAAGATTCAAGCACTCCACGTAATGCCTTGATGAAAAGGGAAGATTAGATGACTCGTCGAGTTT
>DATANW010000447.1:0-8157 GCA_036266055.1 Pyrinomonadaceae bacterium
TGTTCCCGGGAACGTGGTTTGGTTACATCGCCACCACTTACGACGGCGGCGTCAGTTGGGTAACGGTGAATGCAACGCCGAACGATCCGGTCCAACGCGGCGTGGTGTGTACGCAGGGCACTGGCTGTCCCGGCGGAACGCGCAATCTGCTCGACTTCAACGACGTCACAGTCGATAAACAAGGACGCGTGCTCGCAGCGTACGCCGACGGTTGCGTGACGGCGGATTGCATTCGCGGCGTCGATCGAAACAGCGACGGAATAATTGCCAACGCTGATAACGACGGCACCGACAAAGCGACGATCATTCGGCAGATCGGTGGTAAGCGTTTGTTTGCGGCGTTCGATCCACCGGTGAATGCGAAGCCTGAACCGCCGCTGCTGGTCGCGACGAGAGATGGCGATGCCGTGAGCCTGGCGTGGTCCGTACCCGATGCCGGCAGTTCGCCGATCACCGGTTACAAACTGTATCGCGGTGTCGAAGGAGGAGCTGAATCGCTGCTCGCGAGTTTTGGTGCGGACGTCAATTCGCATACCGACAGCGATGCGGGTGCTGCAGTTTATTACTATCGCGTCATAGCTTCGAACGCGAATGGCGAGGGTGCATCGTCGCCGCACATCCTACCCACGACGGCGCAGACTCCGTGCAGTGGCTTAGGCGTGCAGATCCTGACGGATCCCGCAGGCGATTCGCTGGATCAGATCGGTGGCCACGACATTCGCTCGCTTCATATCGCCGAACCATTCTCGAGTGCAGGCGTGCAGAAGCTGGTCTTCTCATTGAAGGTCGCCGACCTGAGCGATCCGCTCACGCCGAACACGACGTGGCGCGTTTATTTCACGGGCGCCGATAACAACGGCTACTTCGTCGACATGCGAACCGATGCTCTGAACGCAGTCAGCTTCAAGTACGGCACCTATATTCACAATGCCGACAACTCGCAGGGCACTGCGACAACGGTCGGTAATCTCGACGCGGGCAGTAAGTACGACACACAGACCGACACGATCACGCTTGTCGTTTCAAACAGCAAGATCGGCAATCCGCAAGCAGGCGGCCGGTTGTCGCGAATCTTCGTGCGCGTGCCGGTGATTGCGGTCGTTCCCGACAACGCAAACTACGGCAGTCCGAATACGGCGGTTGGGTATACGTTGATTGGCAACGCGGCGTGTCAGTCGCGGCCGGCGACGCCGTCTGCACTCACGAGCATCAACGGTCAGGGCAAAGGCTCCGTGATACTCAACTGGACCGACAACTCCGACAACGAGGACAACTTCCTCGTCGAACGTTCGACGACTGTGGCGGGCGGTTACATTCAGATCGCGACGCTCGGCGCCAACACGGGGACATTCACGGACAACACGGTCTTTCGCAAGACGACCTATTACTATCGCGTTCGAGCTGCCAACGCAGGCGGAAAGTCGAGTTATTCAAACGTTGCCAGTGTGAAGACGAAGTAGGAGGTGAAGCATGAAACGCATCGTAATCGTCTCGTTGGTCCTATGCGTTGTGATTGGTGTTTCCGCAATCTTCTTCGCCGCCACACCGGCGCCGGAGATCATGGGCGTCAGTATCGGTATGAGTCAGACTAACGCCCGTGCGCGGCTGCAATCAATCGGCACGCTCGAAAGGGAAACCCGAAAACGGCAGGAGGTGTGGACGCTCAAAGACGTTCGCTTCTCACATCTCCTCGTCGGCTACGATCCGGAGTCGCGCGTTCGCTATGTAACAGCGATCGCGCGCCCGGATGGTCCACGCATTCGCTACGACGAGGTCGCCGATCTTCACGGAGCGCAGCGGGAAGAGAACCAGGGTAACTACAAACTCACTCTGCAAGTCGGGGAGCGTTCGGGTGAGTACATGCTGATCGCACACGGACACGATGCACAGTTTCTCGATTCGTATTCGGTAAAGAAGATCGGCGAGTCGAGTGAAGAAGAAGATGACAGGTGAGATTAACTGATTGGGGCGGCATGTGGGGCTCGAACCCACGGCCTCCAGATCCACAATCTGGCGCTCTAACCTACTGAGCTAATGCCGCCATACATCGTTTTTGTGTGGTGCCCCCGGCAGGACTCGAACCTGCGGCCCTCTGCTTAGCTTCCAGCATCAGGCTTTCCCTGACCGCCCTTCAAAACCGGGGTTGCTGGCTGGACTATATCTTGGACGTCGCAGTCCCGACCCGTATAGTCTCTGAGGATCCCTCGAGCGAAATCGGCGAGGTTTCCTGCGGATTACCCAATCCTCGTGGATTTTTACTTCAGTCATTTTGATCGAAGTACCAGAGGCTCTCAGGGCGTCCCCGCATACAGGGTCGTCCACTCAATGGGTTCCACGCGCGCTTGGGCGCGCAACCGCTTCCCCATTAAGGCTCCAACAAGGCAGATGCTCTATCCGCTGAGCTACAGGGGCATCAATGTCAAATGGCCTGCGAATGTTAGCACGTCAAGCGCGTATTTTGTAAACGGGCGATTTTGATGGTTCGTGTCGGGTAGAAACGAAAAGAGATCGCCCGTTCGAGGGCGATCTCTTCTCGAAATGTTGAGAGTTTGAAGAACTTATGCTGCGCGGGTATGTTCTTTTGTTTCCGCGAACACTCTACGACCGTTCAGCGCATCATCGATAATCTCGCGCACAGCCGACGTTTCCGGATTTACGTCCATGCGGTCGCAGGCTTTGAGATGTCTGATGATGCCCTCGGTAGCGATCTCCAGAGCCAAACCGTTCAGCTTGGAATAACGGCGGGCCTGAATATGATCGATTCTCATAAGCCGCTCATTCAGCGGCAGGTGCGTATCAAAAGTCACGATTGCCTATACTCCTCCAATTAGAATCTTTGCCATTTCAATGTATGAACTATAGATGCTCAAACGAACCCCCTGGATGCAGCCTCCGCCCATGGCAAGCCTTAGGATTTCAGGGCAAAATCCCCAAAAACAAAGGGTTAGCTCGTACACATTGCCGCAGGGGTGGTCAGCGAAACGCGAGATTATACTGAACGACCGTTCAGTCGTCCAGAACTTTCTTATTCCCGTTTGATTTTAAATGCAGAACAGCCCGCCGGAGCCGTTTATGACGTGTGGGTTCAGTGGTTTACGTTGGTTCTAAGGACAAAAGCGCCGCCCGTTTCCACGAAGGTCGTAAGGGGGCGGCGCCGTTTGCTGAAAAATGAGTGCTGTACTTTACTTTTTTGGTAGCACTGTGTCTTTCATTGCCTTGCCTACTCGAAACTTCAATGTCGTTTTGGCGGGAATCTGAATGGTTTCGCCAGTCGCGGGGTTACGTCCCTCGCGGGCTTTTCGCTCGGACTTCACGAGTTTTCCAAATCCGGGAAGAACGAATTCGCCGTTTGATTTCACTTCGCGTGCTGCCAGCGTCGACAGTTCCTCGAAGAACTCCTTTATTTGTGCCCTCTTCATTCCGGTCGAGTCGGCAAAGTGGTTGATAACTTCCGATTGCGTCATGCGCTTCTTGCCTGTCGCGGCTTTGGTCGCCATAGTCTGGTGTAACACCTCCAACGAGAACTAGATTGAAAAGCAAATCGGACACTCATATATCACACTCAAGCCGCATTGTCTCCAACAAAACCAGCATTTCTTTAGGTTTTTTGGGCTTTCGGAGTATGGACCGGGCATTCTGACCCGATCCGGCCACGCACGGTTGGTGGTAGAATCCGCCCCGGCTCAACACCATCTCGCCGGATCTTTTTTGCTTCGCGACCACGAAATGAAAACGCAGTGCGCGCCATTGCTAATAGATAGTAAATAAACGGATTTAGCCCGGTAGGAGGATCACCCGATGTCACAGAACACTAATGCCCTCGAATACCAGATAAAAAACTCTGTCGGACGCAAAAGCAAAGGCGCCGTTAACGACCCTGCCGACGTCGAGACGATTCAGGCGATGTTTCGCCTCGCAGTCCAGGTTGACGGCGATGCGCGTCTGGATCCGGGCGCCGTGGACGGAACAATCGAGAATGAATCCGACGACGACACCATTCGAGCCATCGAGGCGTTCCAGTCGCGATTTTTCAAGCCCGACGGCGTGATCAGTGTCGGCAAACGGACCTGGCGCGAACTCGTCGATCTGCTTGAAGGAGACGACGTCGACGAAGGTGAAGAGGTGCAGCCCGGAACTCCGGTCAGCACTACACCTGTCACTCCGGTTGTCGGCGATGGTCAGTTTTTCTTTCCGTTCAAGGAATCTGATTTACCGTCGCAAGACTGGATCAACGGGATCCGTTGCTTCGGCGCGAGACGAAGTGGCGGCGCGCGCGCACACGCCGGTTGCGATCTTTACGCGCCGGTCGGTACGACAATCCACGCGATTTCGTCAGGCAGGGTGACGCTTGGACCGTATTTGTTTTATGCGGGGACCTACGCGTTGGAGATCGACCACGGTGGCTTTTTGGCGCGTTACGGCGAGATACAACAGAAAGCGTTGGTTAAGGCCGGCGATCGTGTTGAAGCCGGTCAGCCGATCGCGAAGGTTGGTAAGCTCATCGGTATGAAAAACGCGATGTTGCACCTGGAGCTTTACGACAAGAGCGCGAGCGGTCCGTTGACGGTGAGGAATAAGTCAACGAAACGGACTGCCAAGGGCGTGCCGTTTATGCGCCGCGCCGATCTGATCAACCCAACAGACAAACTCAACGAATGGAATAAGAAACGGCCCGCCTAAAGCCCGCACTGTTTTTCAAGGTGGACCAGCAGGGCGGCCGCAACTGCAGCGGCCGCCGCGTGCCGCTTCGGTTCTGTTTGTCCGTCAATACTTTCTCAAAGTGTTGGTCCGGTTGTTCGATCAAACCATTCCTATTCTTTTCTGTCCTGCGCAGCCGCCGAGGTCAATTACTGACCGCAAATTCTGTCCACAAATTGATTACATTTTCGCAGTGACCTCCCAGGCATCCATTAATAAACTCCAGGTCCTACACGAATAGCATCGGCACTCCCCCCGGGTTTATCTGAAAATCAGTGTTCGTTGAAAGGACAGAGATGACAACGAAACGCATGTCCTCGTGGACTTCAAGGAAGTCTTTGTGTCTGAGTCTACTGCTGGGTCTCCTGCTGGTTTCGGTTTTGGCGGCGGCAACGCGAAGCCGATCACGTCTAGTTAATCGCGTCACGCCGAAATCCGGCGTGGTTACGCACGCTGCCGCGGATGTCGCGACAAAGGCGCGACTCAAAGAGGCGTATGGTCAATTGCCATTGAGCTTCGAGGCTAACGTGGGCCAGGCTGATCCGCAGGTCGATTTCATTTCGCGCGGTAGTGGCTACACGTTGTTCTTAACGCCGCGCGAAGCGGTGTTGGCAACTGCGGCGACCGCGCTGCGTATGAAATTTTTAGGCAGCGAGGCGAAGCCGCGGGCGGTTGGACAGGAACAACTTCCGGGTAAAGTAAATTATCTGACCGGTAAAGATCCGACAGCGTGGCACACTGGAATTTCTACCTACGCCAAAGTCTCCTACGAGAATCTCTATCCCGGGGTAGACCTCGTTTACTACGGCAACCAGCGACAACTCGAGTATGACTTCGTCGTTCGTCCCGGCACTGATCCAAACATCATTGCCCTTGGCTTCGACGGCGCCGATCAACTGAAAGTTGATGCGCAGGGCGAACTGGTGCTGAGCGCGCGGGGCGGTGAGATCCGGCAGCGCAAGCCGTTGATCTACCAGGAAGTGAATGGCGCTCGACATGAAGTCGCGGGCAGCTACAAACTCAAAGACGCGAACACGGTTGGTTTTGAGTTAGGCGACTACGATACGAGCAAGCCGCTCGTTATCGATCCGGTGCTCGTTTACTCCACTTTCCTCGGCGGTGCTAACGTCGACGCTGGCTTCGATATAACCGTAGACGCCGCAGGGAACGCGTATGTGACAGGCACCACGCAGCTACTGATCGTTCCGTCCACCTTCCCGACGACGCCCGGCGCTTTCGACACCACGCATAACGGGAATCGAGACGCGTTTGTGACGAAGCTCAACCCATCCGGCTCAGCCCTCGTCTACTCGACGTTCCTCGGCGGGTCAGATCTTGATTCGGCGAGTGGCATCGCCGTGGACAGCACGGGCAGCGCGTACGTGACTGGCACAACTTTGTCGGCCGACTTCCCGACGACTCCCGGCGCCTTCGACACAACGCTCGGCGCCGATCGCGATGCGTTCGTGACGAAGCTCAATGCCTCCGGCTCTGCGCTCGTCTACTCCACTTTCCTCGGCGGATTTGAAGGTGACATCGGCGGTAGCATCCAGGTGGACAGCTCCGGTAATGCTTATGTCTCGGGTAACACTCTTTCATCCAACTTTCCGACGACTCCCGGCGCGTTTGACACCACGCTCAACGCGAACGAGGTGTTTGAAGCTTTCGTGACGAAGCTGAATGCGTCCGGCTCTGCGCTGGTCTACTCGACTTTACTCGGAGGCAGTAATGGATCGTCCAGCGCTGACATTGCTCTGGACGCGTCAGGCAGTGTTTACGTTGTCGGAAACGCTTTTTCGGCCGATTTCCCGACAACTG
Organism: Pyrinomonadaceae bacterium; assembly: GCA_036266055.1. Classification (GTDB taxonomy): domain Bacteria; phylum Acidobacteriota; class Blastocatellia; order Pyrinomonadales; family Pyrinomonadaceae; genus PSRF01. The sequence goes on from DATANW010000447.1 coordinate 6,517, forward strand.
CCGGCGCGTTCGACACGACGTTCAGCGGCGGTGACGTCTTCGTCACTAAGCTCAACGCCACTGGTACGGGGGCACTCTACTCTACTTTCCTCGGCGGCACTGCTCGTGACGAGGGACACGCGATCGACATCGACGCTGCGGGCAATGCTTACGTCACGGGATTTACTCTCGCCACCGATTTCCCGACGACTGTTGGCGCTTTCGATACCACTTACAACGGCAACTTTGACGCCTTCGTGACCAAGCTCAATTCATCGGGTTCGGCGCTCGTCTACTCGACCTACCTCGGTGATGTTGATTTTGACAGCGGCAATGACATTGCCGTCGATAGCTCCGGCAGTGCTTACGTAACTGGATCAACTTCTTCACCCAACTTTCCAACGACTGTCGACGCCTTTGACACGACCTTTAACGGCGGTCCAAGTGATGTCTTCGTAACGCAGTTCAACGCGTCCGGCTCAGCGCCGCTCGTCTACTCCACTTTCCTTGGCGGAAGCGGCGACACCAGCACCGGTATCGCTGACGACGAAGGACTTGGCATTGCTCTCGACAACGTGGGCGGCTTTTACGTAACGGGCTCGACTCGATCGGCCAACTTTCCGACAACTCCCGGCGCCTTCGACACGACGCATAACGGCGTTTCAGACGCGTTCGTGACGAAGTTCGGTCCAACCCCTGTAGCCAATGTGCCGTGCGAGATCACTACCGGCGGCTGGATCATCGCCGAGAACGGTGACCGGGCGACTTTCGGGGGCAGCGCAAAGACTAACGAGAGCGGAGAGACGCAGGGCGCGCAGTCGTACGTGGACCATGGACCAGCGGAGCGGCTGAACCTGCATTCGATCAGCGTTCTCAGTGTGGTATGCGACGGATCTACTCGCGCGAGTATTGTTGGTCAGGCAACGATCAACGGCTCGGATGTAGTCGATTATCGAATCAACGTGCAGGACCTGGGCGGGCGAGGAGAAGATACGTACCAGTTGATCCTGGACGGCTACGACTCAGGCGAGCAAACGCTGCGCGGCGGCAACATCCGGATCCGTCGCCAGTAGAGTTTGCTAACGCGCATCGCCAATCATCGCAAAGCTCGCCCAGTAGTACGGGTGTTGCCGATCGGATGATTGCCTGAGCGTCATTACACTTTGGTGTAGCGCTCGCGCTTTGGAGAGCGTGACTCTGTTCGCGGGTTTGATGGCGGAATAAAACCCGGTCAAGAGTGTGAGTTCGGCTGGTGAGTCCACTTTCCAACGACTCAACAGCGTCGCGCGACTGCCGGCCACAAACCACGACCAGGAGAAACCAACGGCCGCATCGCCGTTGAAGGCAGCGCTTTGCTGGGCCGTTGGCGCAACGACCAGTTCGGCGCTGCCGGGCAGGTTGATGATTTCACGGCCCTGCAAAAAACCATCTTGTTGCTTCGTCGCGGGTGCAAGACCGATAAACGACCACATCGGACTCGTGTCATCCAACACCGCGGGGCCGGCGAAGTGCAGAATCGCTGCGCGTGAAGTATCCGACTTGATTCGGTCTTCGCTTGCTTGTGGTCCGGTGTAAACGCGGCTCGCCGTTGTCCCGTAGCTCGCCGTTATCCGTTTGATCTCTTCTAACTGATCAGCAGCAGACGCCACCGGTTTTATGCCG
>DATANW010000448.1:0-12716 GCA_036266055.1 Pyrinomonadaceae bacterium
AGTTCACAATCAGTCAAAGCCAGCGCGGTCTCGCCGTAGGGTTTGTTTCTCAGCACCGCGTTCTCCCCGAGGCAATCGCCTTCGCCGAGCACGCCGATAACGACCTCTTTGCCTTGTTCTTCGCTGCGCGACAACTGCACCTTGCCGTGCTGGATGATGTACATCGCGGTAGCAGCTTTGCCCTGCTGCATCAGCACCTCGTTCTTCGCCACGGTGCGCTTCATGAGCCGGAGCAACTCCGCATGCTTGCCGCGCGGCAGACGATAAAGTAGCCGGCTCTTATTCGAGCCGCTGGCGGATCGCATCGCTTCCGGAGTGATGATGATGTATGGATCTTTGTTACGAGCGGCTGGACCATGCCCGTTGCCGTTTGTGCCTCGTGTGATCGCGTGCATCGGCTTGAGCCATGAAGTCCACGAGAGCGCCGGATCCATGCTCAGCCTCACTTCCGGAATCTCTTCCTCTTTCAAAATCAACCGCACGTTGAATTCGAACTCGTCCTTCACGTAGAAGCGCACCAGATCGCAAAGCACGCCGAAGCGCCATTCAGTCGGCAGAAAACTCTCGAAGTCTTCCAAACCGAGTGGGCCAAGCTGGATCTCGAAGCGGGCGTGCTGGTCGGAAACGCGCGTGCCGACCACGACCGTGTCGCGGCCGAGTCGCTGGTTTCGTCCTGACTCGCCGATCGTGGTCCACTGGCTTTCCTCGAGGTCGCACCATTGGCCGACAAACTGCTCAGTGTTTACTTCAACCTGAAAGTAGTCGGTGAGAATGCGTTTCAACCCGGCCATCGAGCGGGGTTCCTGCGCGAGAATCCCGGCGTAATAAAGGAGCGCCCGATCGCGAACGTGCATGCGACCCTTGAGACGCGGCGTGTCCATGCCGATGAGCGAATAGAGATAGCGTGCCACCAGATCTGTTCCAGGCGTCGCCGCACCAAGTCCGACGCGATGATGCTTGCGAATGCGATAGAGCAGGGAAACCAGGCGATGATTGAAGATGTCGAGAAAGTCTTTAAGCGCCGTGTCTTTGTGCGACTCACGCTGGAGCACCAGCTCGGTGCTGGGAATGTCGAGTGCGCCGAGACAGCCGGCGAGTCCGAGAAAGTTGACGCTCATCTCGGCTGGCGCTTTCGGTTGGTCGCGGACGGGAAGATCTTCCTTGCGGTTGACCTGGTCGATATCGCTGGCGGGAAAATCCAATTTTACTGCCGAGCGGAAGTGAACGATCTCTTTTGCCGGATCGGCGCCTTGGGCGGGTGAGGTGAAGTGTTCGCCGGAAGTTGTGTGAATGATCTCGAGAAGCCGGACGGCCTGAAAAAAGTCAAAGCGATGTCCTTCGGCGAAGAGCCCGTCTTCCACCGCAGTGTTTTTTCCCCAGCCGTAGTTGTTTACAGCAGGACTGTTTCGCCCGCCATCGGCTCCCATGTCTTCCACACTCCTTCGCGCTGCTTGCTCTTAATCACTAACTGCGTGAACGAATTGATCGCCGCATACGAAGCCAGAAATCGATTGAGCACCGCGCCAAACAGAAAACCTCCGCTACCTTCGTAGTAATCTTCGTCGAGCAGTAACGTCACTTCATTGCCGCGAACGAAACCACGCCACGCATCCGTGCCGATGTGCCGCACCACTTTGCGGCACGACATCTCTTTCAGCCCTTCGATCAGTTGATGGTGAGATTCGGAGAGACAGTAGAGCCGCAGGATCTCCTTCAGTGCCGGCAAACTGTCTTTCTCTTCAGACAGTGAAAGGTGATTGAGTGATAAGTGCGAGACCAGTCGCCAGGCGGTCGAACCGCGAGACGGCGGCGGCACCGGCCGCGTCGGTTTACCGAGACACACGATCGGCCGTTCCTTGTCGAGTGGCGCCTGCTGTTCCATTTGCAGCACGGCGTCCGCCGGAAGTTCCCAGGCGAGCTCGCGGTTGGTACAGAGCGTGTGCGCGTAAACCGTTTGCATCGGCGGCAGACTCGGGTTGAGATCGAGATCGAGAAACGAAAGCACGATTTCGCTGCCCGCCATGTCTTTGCGCTGCGCGGGAACACGACGTGCGTGCCAGAACGCCTTGTGATGCGAACTCTCGAGCCGATGATTGTAGGAATAGAACGGTTCGATCCCTTGTGTCGCATCGGCGTCGTTTGACGAAGCTGAGACGGAGAGGATCGAGTGAATCTCAGTCGTTCGCTCACGACGTTTGTCGGGTATCAGCGGATACTCGAGGCTCCGGTGATCGAGTCGAATCGGCTCGGTCGTTTTCGGAAACAGGTTGATGATCGGAGCACAGCCGAGCGCGAACGTGTTCTCATCGACAACGAGGTTCTCTTTCGGCCGGCGGTTGATTAGAAACGAAACGTGCATGTTGTCGGTTTCACCTGCCGGCACGAAATCGAGCAGTGTGTTCGTCACACGTTTGTAATCCGGATTGCTTTGATCGAAACATAGATCGAAGAAGAGATACTGTTTCGGAAAAGCAAAGTACTCGAGCAGCAGCATGTAACCCGGATGCACGTTCGGCGGATGCGGCAACATGTCGTCGTACGCTTCCAGTCCGACCGGTTTGATCGAATCAGCGCCGAGGTAGATGGGCGGGGCGCCGGGGATCTCGATGACGACGTCGTGAACGTCGCAGAAGAGCAACTCATAAAGCGTCTTCACCGACATCCGATCGCCGTTCAAGTAAAACCGCAGGCGATCGACCGGCAGTTCGTTGAGCTTGCCGCCGGGCAGACATTTCAGTTTCAACCGCAACGCCGCGACAGCTTTGCTGTCAGCGTCGATAAAGCTCCAGCGACTCGTGCTTTCGAAATCCGCACTGGCGACTTGCAAGGGCCACAATGTGACGGGATAGCAGGTACGAAAACGACAGCCCACGCCGTTCGCTGCATCGGCGAACAGCGGGGTGTGACGATCGATCGTGAAGCCGGTCGTCATCTTTCCTTCGCCCTGGCCGACGTTGAATTGAGCAATCGCCATCGACGGTATCGGGCTCGTCAGTTGCGGGTAGAGGATGTTGAGCAGCGCGCTCGTGATGTCGGGAAACTCACTGTCGATCTCGTGTTGTAACCGTCCGGTGAGAAACGCGAATGCTTCGATGAGTCGTTCGACGTGCGGATCGGCGCATTCATCGCGTCCGAGCTCCAGGCGCTTCGCGACTTTCGGGTAACGTTCGGCAAACACGCCTCCCATGCGTCGCAAGTACGTCAGCTCCGACTTGTAGTACGTCAGCAGTTCTTCGTGGCTGTTGGCGATCATGCGATTTCCGCCGTTCCGCTCTTGCTGTTTAAGGTGACGGGAAACGAAACCGGTTCGGTGAAAGCGCCGATTACCAGTTCCGCGATGATAATTAGCCACAACGCCGACTCAGCACCGGACGCTGGTCCAACTTCGACGCGAACATGACGCAGGCGTGGTTCAAATGCCGCAATTGTCTGTCCCACAATCGAAGCGATTAGTGCATGATCGTCGGCGTTGTGCGGGGAAAGCGACGAGAAATCGGGAATGCCATAGTTGACGACAGACCTTTCCTCCTCGCCGAGCCGGTGCAACGGGATGGAGCAGCGCGTGTTCAGCAACCGCTCCAACTCACGTCGCACTGAGGCTTTCAAATGGTCTCGGTCAAGGATGCGCAAGTGCCGCTCCTGGTGTTCCAACTCAGGAGGAACATCGACCAGCCGGTCGAATAGCAGCGCTCGCGCACCCGCAATCGGTTGAGGATCAGCCATAACTCACCATTGTTGAGCTGTTATCGCATGGATTGTGAACACTTCCGTTCATCGTCACGAAGACTCGCGGTCAGCACCTTATGGCTTATGTGAATCGCGGCGGCTTTGCCGCCTGATGTGAGGCGGGGCTATGCCCCGCCGTCAAGTACTCTTAAATCCTGGGGCTAAGCCCCTGGTTCGGCCTTTGGCCCAACAGGGGGCGGAGCCCGAACCAAGGGCACAGCCCTTTCGTTGGTTAGCGCTAGCGGCAAGGCGAAGCCTTGCCTCACATCCGGCGGCGTAGCCTTGCCTCACATCAGGCGGCGAAGCCGCGGCGACGAACAAGGTGTTCGATAGAAGCCAGCGGCGAAGCCGCATCAACAACAACGCTTACGCGTTCTTGTTCTTGGCCAGGTCCCACTTGGTATCGACGTGACCGGCTTCCGCACCTTCGGCCTTCTGAGTGTGGAAGTCCCACGTGATGTGGTTGTAGTTGAGTGTCACAGTCTCGACGGGCTTGTCGCCGCCGCCACCGCCGATCGACACTGAAGAAAGCACGACGTTCTTCAACGTGTACTTGATCAACGGGATGACCGCGCCCTTGTCATTACGGGCCACCACCACCTCGACAGTCGAGAAGTTGTCGCCCTTGCAGCAAGACTCGTTGAGCTTCGGAGACGACTGATCGAGATACTTGGTGATGGTGAAGTCCTGATGGTTCGGCTTGCCCGACGTTCTTTCCGTGTTGCTTATGTCGCCGGTAATCTGCATCGCCACACCATGACTGAACGACAAGAGTTCGATTTGTTTTGCGTACTGGTCCAGCGTACTGGTTCCGGGTATGTCCGGAGTCATTTTCATCAACAATACGTCCATATGTCCTCCTAAAAGTCAGATCGGGTTAGGCAGCCGCCGGCGGCGGCAGTTCGGCGACGAGACGAATCGAAGCCGTGAGCTCATCAAGCTGGAAGTGCGGGCGCAAGTAGACGACCGCCTTGTACACACCAGGCTTGCCCGGAACGTCTTCGACGTCGATCCGCGCTTCGCGCAACGGGTACGAGGCTTTCGACGCTTGCGACGCGCGATCGTCGAGCAGCACGTAGTCCGCGATCCACTTGTTCAAGTAGTCGGCCACGTTTTCCTTCGTCAGGAAGCTGCCGACTTTGTCGCGCATCATTGCCTTGATGTAGTGCGCGAAACGCGAGGCAGCCATGACGTAGGGAAGTTGACTCGAGAGACGCGCATTCGCCGTCGCTTGCGGGTCGCCGTAGACCTTTGGTTTCTGCGCTGTTTGGCCGCCGAAGAACGCCGCGGAATCGTTGTTCTTGCGATGGACCAGCGTGATGAAACCAAGATCGTTCAGCTCCTTCTCGCGTCGATCGGTGATGGCCACTTCCGTGGGGCACTTCAACACGGTGTCGCCTTCGTCGGTCCTGAAGTTGACGGCCGGAAGTCCTTCGACAAGTCCGCCGCCTTCGACGCCGCGAATCGCCGCGGTCCACTTGTAGAGCGCAAACGCATTCGTGATGCGTTCGGCCAGCGCGTACGCAGCGTTGCCCCAGCAGTAATCCTTGGGTTGACCGTCGACGTCTTCCTGAAAGTCGACTTCATCCGCCGGAATGCGGCCGGTGATCTTCTGCTTCTCGTCTTCGCCCTCGTCGTTCGGACGCATGTCCTTGCCGTAGGGAGAGCGGAGCAGGAAGTGAGGCAAACAAAGCGCGACGTAGCGTGAGTCTTCGCTGTCGCGGAACGATCGCCACTTCACTAGCTCGGTGCTTTCAAAGATCTTGGCGAGGTCGCGTGGATTGCCGAGATCGTCAAAGCTGTCGAGGTCAAACATCTGCGGATCTGCCGCCGCGATGAATGGAGCATGTGCGGCCGCCGCGACGTTCGACATCTTTTCCAACCAACTGATGTCCTGCGGGCTGCGGCCAAACTCGAAGTCGCCGACCAGCACGCTGTAAGGACTGCCGCCGAACGTCCCGTACTCTTCCTCGTAAATCTTCTTGAACTGGGCGCTCTGATCGAACTCCACCGCGCGTTCGAGATCTTTCTGGATCTCCTCCTTCTTGGCGTTCAAGAGACGGAGTTTCAGCATTGTCCCTGTTTCCGCACGTTGGACGAGATAGTGAAGTCCGCGCCAGGAGCGTTCGAGTTTGCAAAACTCCGGATCGTGCATGACGGTGTTGAGTTCCTGGTTAACTTCCTCGTCGAGTGCGGCGATGCGCTTGTTTATGGCGCCAACCATGTCGACGTCGTCAGGAAGCTTGATCTCGCCTTTCTCGTAAGCCTCGATAAAGGCCAAAACCGCGTCGGCGATCGGTTCGGTTTGCGACGGGTCGCGGACGAGTTTTGTACCGCCGATGCTGGTGTGAAAAAGATCGAGTTTCTTTTGCAGTTCAGTTTGGGGGGCAGGTGTGCTCATTAGCTCTTACCTCCTTCATCCTTTGGAGCTTCCTTTGGCTCTTCGGCCTTGCCGGTTTCAGCAGGCTTGGCAGTCTCAGTCGCACTGGTTTCGGTCTTCGGTGCGAGACCTTTGAGTTCGGTCATCGTCGTCTTCAGAGCTTCGCGCTTTGTGTCGTCCTTAAGAGCTGCGAGAAGGTTTTCTTGTAGCCTGACGTTCCCGTCGAGCTTCGCGGCCATGTCCGAGAGTTGAGTGCGTTTCTTGTATTGCTCGTTGGCGGGAAGCTGTTTCAGCACTTTGATCGGACTGAAGTCCTGAATGTTTTCGAATGCGAGACTCTTGCCGTTGGAGTCGATCTTTGGACCAATGTTTTTCATGATGTCGTTGAAGTTGTCGCGATCGATCTCGACGTACTTGCGGTCGCGCATGGGGGGTCGGTTGGGATCTTCAACGTTTCCGGATAGGTCGGCCAGGATCCCGACGACGAAGGGAAGTTCCATCTTGACGAAAGAACCTCGAGTCTCCACATCGTAGGTGATCTGCACCCGCGGAGGACGTATCCGATCCAGTTTGTGTTGTGTGCTTTCTGGCATCGACTTAGCTCCTTATGGTTGAGAGTGCTTGGTTGAGAGAGAACTGGGTTTATATGATTACGCGAGAAAAGTTCTCGCCGAGACCCATTCGTTGAAACATCTGGTCTTGGGTCTTTGGCCTTGGGTCTTTGACTGAACCAAAGACGTAAGACCGAAGACCAAAGTCATTTTGGTCTTAGCTCATGTCGGCCACCTCTTTCCGGTCAGCCGCAGCAACCTGTCGATCTCATTCAACTCGCCTTCGTTGCGGACGATTTGTTGCAGCAGTTCAGGCAAGGTCATGGTTCCCCACTCGACGGCTCGTTTCACGAGGTACGGCGTGGGGCTATGCGGTTCGGTGCGAAGCAGGTACTCGGCGGCGTCCGACAGGCGGCGATAGGCGTCTGCACGACTGCGGATGGGGCCGCCGGCCCAGAGCTCAAACTCCGGTTCGCCTGGTTCGTGAGAAAAGTCTGTGTTTTCTTCTTCGCCGATCGTTTCGATCTCTTCGAGACGCGTGTGCAGGTCTTGCGAGATAAGCTGAAGACTTCCGAAAAGCCCGTCTTTGACCTGGCGTAACGACGGCGCTTCTTTGCCGAATTTTTCGTCGAGTATTTCTTCGAACGCGGCGCAGGCAGTGATGGCATTTTCAAGATCCGCCAGCAGTTCGACGTAGTACGAGCGATCGGTAGCGGCGACAGCAGCGCGGAAAGTCGCGACGGTCGGATCGATCTTCGCAAGCGCTTCCTGCAACGCGTGCGGATCTTTCATCGCGAGGTTTTCGAAATGGCAGGCGCTTTCCCAGTCGACGTACGAATAACTCTCGTTGGTTATCTCGCCCGGGATTGTCAACGGAATCTGCTTCAACTTGAGCGACAGCTTTTGTTCGATCCACTCGATCGGAGCGATGCGTGCTTCGAGATCGGCGCCGTCGAGGGTGGGATGAACATGGTCCCAGAAGTGCTCGCACAAACCGGCCAGGAGTCTCAAGCCGTTGGTAACGCCGGCAAAACCGTAGAGATGCAGCCACGCTTCGAGAAGCCAGCTCGCGATCTGGAGATCTTTGCTGCGTTTGGTCAGCGCTTCGATACAGATCGCTTCGGCGGTGGCCCAATCGGCGCGTTTCAGGTTTGACTTGTAAATGCCCTGGCTAAGTAACGGATCGTCTTCGCGCCGCGCGTCGGCAATGCGGTCGTAGGTTCCCTGGTAACGCAGCGATTCGCCGGCAGGGTTGTCACCCGGAATCGGTTGCAGCAGCTCTTCGACATCGATCAGTGTTAGGACGTTCATGTTATTCATTCCTGTTTGCTCCTGTTTCGAGCACGACCGGGAACGCCGGAACAGGCGGCGCCTTCTTCGGAAAGCAGGGAATCATCACTGGTTCCTGCTTGTTGGCCGTCACGAGGCTCATTCGCATAAACACTTCGGCGTTCGCACTCTTCAATTCGGCGCGTTGCGTAGGATCTCCGGCCGGGTCGGGATCGGTCCTGGCTGTGAACTTCAGTGTGTAAGGATCGGAGTCGAAGCCTTGATCGCACTCGGCGACGGTGCCCGCACGTTTCAACATGAGGCCGTGTCGCAGCAGCAACGTGAGCAGCGACCAGCGATCGTTGTATTCAAAAACCGCTACCCGATCTTTTGCTTTCACAGGCGCCGGAGTCGCGCCGGTGACGGGAACGACGGGCGAGTTGTTGGCCCAACGCAACGTCAGGCGCACCGGGTCGCCAAATACCCAACGGCCCTCGAGGTCGTCACTGAGGTAAGAAAACTTTTGTTTCCCAACGTCTAACTTCCAGTCGATGATCTGGTTGCCGCCGATCTCCTGTTCGCGATTGACGCGAAACTGCACGCGGAAGTCGAACATCGGTCCCTGTTTCTTCTCGAGGAACGGTCCAAAGAAGTCGCGCAGCCTGGCCACTTGATCGAGAAACTCTGTCGCTCCTCGCGGGGCCGCGCCGAAGTCAGCGCTTCGCACCAGCGCATCACGTGCGGCTTTTTCTTTCTCGTCAAACAGCTTGAAGAACTTCAGCAGTTCCCACGGATCGAGATCGGGATAGTCGGGACGTGTTCCGAGATCGGTGAACGGAAAACCACCTGCGAGACTCTTGTTGAAGGCTTCTTCGATCTCGCGATAGTTGGCGAGCGCGGCGACGGCGTCGTTAACCGCCCTGATGCGCGCGAGTTCGGCGCAACGTCGATAGAACTGAAAGCGCAGAGTATTTCGAATGCGCAGGAAATAATCGCGCGATGTGTCACTCGGCAGTCTGATCCTGCCGGAGCAGCCTTCGACGGTCGCTTTGTCCATGTCGCCGGCGATGAAAGTCTCGAGCGAGGCGATCGGATTTCCGGGTAACTTGTTATCGAACGCGTCGAGGTCGGCGAGGATCTCGTTCCAATCAAACGCCGACGCGGTTTCGGCGTAGATGTTTTGCTCAGCCGAGAAGGTCAACAACGGGACGGCCAGATCGCGCGCCAGAAACGAGATGTTCTTTCGTTGCAGCGCGAGATAACCGCCGAGGTCTTCGAGACTGGCGAGATCGTACGCGACGTAGGAAACAGGTTGAGCTCCGGTCCACCACGAAAAATCCTGGTGCTTCATCAAGTAGAACTGTTGCGACATAAACTCGCGCTGAATGCCTCGCAGCAGGTAACTGAGCTGCGTGGAAAGCGTGCCGCGCAGTTCACTATCGAGGCCGAGTCCCGCCGACACCTGTAGCACTCGCGCGAGCATCGGTTGCGCTTCCTGAAGGTTTTTGATCTCCGTGATCAGACTCGAGCGCAGGGCGGAGCCTTCGGTGGCCGGCGCCAGCGCCTGGTATTTGCGCGCCCCGCGAAAGAGCCGGCTCATGCGCGTTTTTAAGCGCGTGCGAGCAGCTTGTTTGACGGAGTTATCGAGATACTCAGCGCGTTCGTAAGTCCTTGTCGAGACGAACGCTTCATACTGATCGTAAAGAGTAAGAGCCTGTTTCAACGCCTCCTGGTCCCAAACCAACACGCGCCTAACGAGGTGTTGATACCGCACAGGCTCCTCAGACAATGACGCTGCGTAGTCCGCGGGTTCTCGCGCCATGAACTGCTCTCGCCGCAGGTCCTGAAGCGCTTTTTTAAGTTCACCGAGGCCGGTTGAGAGCGTCATGCCATGAAAGGGTGAGTGAGGATCGAACACGTAGGTTGAGAGCCACGTGTAGTCGGGGCGATTGAGTAGTGCTTCGGTCTCCGCGATGTCGTTGAGATATTCGTAAGAGACGCCTTTTTGATCGAACGATGCTGAGTAGAAGTCTTCGATGAAGTCAGCGACGCGGTTTGCGCTCTCTTTGTAATAGCGCGCGGAGTCAATGGGCCGTCCCACGGCCAGGATTATGGCCTTCTCGTAAAGAGAATTGTTCTTGTCGAAGTTCGCCGGGAGCGGCTCGTGATCGAGATAAGTGACAAGCTGGCGCAGGCCGACGAGGGATTCAGGATCATTGCCGACGAAGCGATTGTAACGTTCGAGGTTGACGCGATAGTCGCCCAACTCTTCCACGTACACACTCAACTGAAAACCAGGATCGACATGAGACGCGGAAGCGGCAGTGGTTTCATCCGCCATCGCCGGATCCGGCCCGTTTGGATCAGCCTCTGCACCTGCCACTGTCGCGTGACTCGGATGCGCAGTCAGCAACTCTTTCCCGCGCCGTTGCATGTCGAGCCGCAAGGATTCAAAGATGACGTATTTGAACGACGCGGCTACGGAGTGTTCGAGGCGATCGTTGATACCGCTAAACCACGAGGTCGGGATGAAGCGAGAAGCAAACCGGTTCCCATTCATCTGGGCCATGCCGCTGATCATTCTCGTTTCGCCGCCTTCAAGTATCTGGTCTTTGTGGCTCAGGAGTTCCGCGCGGGTGGCTGCGTCAGGGTTTTTTCGCCTGGGGTCCGCGTAGTAAGTCTCCATCCGCTTCAGATCCGCCTCTTCTTCCAGCAGAAACCGGTGAAGCTGCTCTTCCTGTTTAGCCAGGCGGCTGTAACTGAAGACAAGCCCGGTGCCGCCAACCAGCACGATGAAGATTGAGAGCAACTGCGCGGCAAGTGCGGTGCGGTTTCGCGCGAGCGCGATGCGACGGACGGGTTGGGCCAATGCCGATTCGTTGAAGATCTTCTTCTTGAAAAGATCGACGAGGAAGATCGGAGTTCGTTTGATTTCGACGGCCGTTGCCGTGGGCGGCGCGTCGAGGGTGAGGGGAAAATCGTCGATCGTTTCGAGTTGCAGCAGATTGTCCGGCGGGATGTTTGCTTCACCGCAAAGATAGATCCCGCGAAACATGTATGCCTCGTGATAAGCGCTCTGCTTGAACAGGTGATCGAGATAGACGCTCAGCGATTCGCGCATCGACTGGATCATCGGCGGTAGCAAAAACAGATCGTCGGCGTCCTCGATCTCGTCGCGTTCGGCGAAGATTTCAAACTGGAGCCACGAAAGACGGCTGTGAATACTCTCGAACGCCTGCTGCACGAGCTCCGGCCGGTACGCAGTATCGAGCGTTGACGGGTTGGACCAGCCGAACATCTGCGCACGAAGTTTTTCCGGAAGCTGTTTGCCGAAACTCGAGAAGCCGGTGATCTCGTCGCACTTGGTCAGCAACACGTAGACCGGCAAACGCATGCCGAGAATCTTTTGTGCTTGCCAGAGTTTCTTGTAGAGAGAGGCGGCTTTTTGTTCGAGCTCGAACCGCCGTTGATGAGTCAGCTCGCCGGTGGTTACAAGATCGTTGCAGGGAATCGTAAGAATCAGGCCTTCGAGTGGCCGTTGCGGCCGGTGCTTCTGCAACAGCCGCATGATCGTGTTCCAACCGCGATTGTTGGCAGTGCCGTCGCCGCGCAAAACGAAGTCGCCCGCGACGTCCATGACGACGCCGTCGTCGAAGAAATACCAGTTCAACCGCCGCCCGCTCTTGTCGATGTGCTCGTTGACGGGCTCGTTCAGACCGTTACTTCCGATCAGCGACGTCTTTCCCGATTTCGATTCGCCGGCGAGCAAATACCACGGTGCTCGATAGCGATAGTCGCGGCCGGTGACGTGCGTTTTGAGTATTCGCAGCGCGCGGCGGAACGAGCTGCGGAGTTCGACGTCGGATGCGTATTGCAAAAACTCGACACCCGAACCGTCTTTCTTTTCAGGCCCAGGTTTGGCGCCGGCGTCAGCCGCAAACGCCATCTTGCGCGACCGCCTCACCACGAGATAAAGAAATATCGCAGTGCCGATCAGCAGCAGAAGAATCGCTATCAGTATCAGTAAGACAGTAAAGGACGACATAGTTATCCCTGCAAACAATCAGTTCAATGGGGGCGGCAGAGAATCCAGCCGTTTCTCGAGTTCGACGATCTGTTGGTTAGCCTGCTCGATGCGCGCGGTCAGTTTCAGCCAGATTCCGTGCGACACCGCCAGGTAAGCGATGAGCACCACACCAAGCATGGCGACCCACACGCGTGGGTTCATGAGTTTCTGGCTCTTCTCTTTTTTCACGTTGTTAACGTAGCTGTCGGGAAACGCGACCTTCGCTTCGTTGACCAGATCCGCGGGTTGGCGAAAGATGAAGGCAAACAACTCGTGCCGGTAACGTCGCAACTTCCCGTGATCGTTGATTCCGTAATACTTGCCGCGAAAACCAAGCGACAGTGCATTCAGGTAGACGGCGGCCAAACTTCTGTCGGCCGGATCGCGATCGCGCAACAGGCGGTCCAACTTCTCGAAGAACATCTCACCGGCCACGTGACTGCGAAACAACGTCGTCTCCAACAGGTTTGACGTCCACGCTCGTTTACCTTCCCAGTCGAGGTTGATGAAGATGTCGTCGGCGAAGACGGCCATCACGTACTGCGCTTCGAAATAGTTGTCGGTGGGCTTGCCGGCAGCGCGCAGGATCTGGACCGCGTTACGCCGGAACAAGGCGATCAGACTTTGCCAAACGGCGATCGTAAGCCGCGTCTGTTCGGCAGATTTTCCGGGCAGGGCGTCGACGTTGCCGCGCACGGCGAGCGAGGTGATCTTTTCACTGCCG
>DATANW010000449.1:0-13738 GCA_036266055.1 Pyrinomonadaceae bacterium
GATGAGCAACGCCGGACGCCGTCCGACGCGATCCGAAAAACGACCCCACATCGGCGCGCTCAACAGTTGGGCCACGGTAAACGCAGCGATGATGAACCCGACGACGATACCGATGCCGAAGTGAAACCGGAGTAAGGTGACGCCCTCGCCGCCCAACGATTTCACATAGAACGGCAGCAGCGGAATGATCATCAGCAGGCCGACCATGTCGAGAAACGCGGTCGCCATCAGCACCAGCAGCTTCGGCGGAATCTTGCGCACTTCGCGCCACAACACGTACAGCAGCCCGCCGGCGATTGCGACCAGCAGGACGCGAACGATAAAAGATTGAAGTGGGTGGGTGATGTTTCCCTGGATGATCATCCGAGTTGCCGCCCGCGCGCGTGCGCCTCATCATACACCACTGTGGAAAGCGCCACGCAGCGACTATAATCGGCGGCACGGAGGCGACAAATGAAGCTGACAGAGTTTTTTCGAGCAGAACTCGATCGCGAAGTCGAACGTTCACGCAAAGCACTCGAACAGGTCCCGGAAGGACAGTTCAACTGGAAGCCGCACGAGAAGTCGATGATCTTCGGTTATCTCGCGAACATGGTCGCGACCATTCCGATGTGGATCACGATGGAGATCGATCGCGACGAACTAGACGTCGCGCCGGCGGAAGGCCAGGAAACGAGACAAGCGCCCAAGGAAACGAAAGAAGCGTTGTTGAAGGGGCTTGAAGAGACGGCGGCCGGCGCTCGCGCCGCGCTCGAAAACACGACTGACGAGCATTTGCTGACGACGTGGAAACTACTCGCTCACGGAAATGTCGTTTGGCAAGGAACCCGCGAGGAGATAATCCAGGACACGATCAGCCACTGGTCACATCATCGCGGGCAGATGACGGTCTACCTGCGCTTGATGGGTGCAAAAGTCCCGGCCATCTTTGGCCCATCGGCAGACGATCAGAGTTTCTAGAAGGCGCGGGCGATGAAATAGGCCACCGATCGTTGTTTGTTTTGCTTCAATCGTCTGGCCCACGTGGTGTCGATCGTCTTCCTTCTAAAGCAACGAACGGATCCATCCGCCGTCGACTTGAATTGATGTGCCGGTAATATAACTGGCGCGTTCGGAAACCAGAAAAGCTGCAAGCGCAGCGAACTCGCGTGGCTCGCCCAGCCGGCGCATCGGGATCTCCTGTTCCCACTTCCCGCGAAACTCGGCGGCGCTGATTCCGAGCTTATCGGCCATCATGTTAGCGAGTTCGTCCAGGCGTTCGGTGCGCGTGTAACCCGGCAGGATGTTGTTGACAGTGACGCCATCGGCCGCGACTTCATTCGCCAGCGTGCGCGCGAACCCTGTCAGTCCGGCGCGCAGACTGTTCGACAGCATCAAGTTCTCAACCGGCTGCTTCACCGCAATCGAAGTGATGTTGAGAATTCGGCCCCAACGTCTTTCCTTCATGCCCGGCAACACCTGACGCGCCAATTCAATCGCGCTGAAGAGCGTCAGTCGCGACGCCTGCTCCCATTGCTCGCGACTTATCTGATCGAACCGCCCGGCCGGTGGTCCACCGGCGTTCGTAACGAGAATATCGATCCGTCCGAAGCGCTCATTCGCTGACTGGACCACACGCGTGATCTGCTCGACATCAGTCACATCCGCGGGCACTGCCAACACATGCGCTCCCGTACTCTCGGCGATCGCCGCGGCAGTCTCGGCCAACGTGGTTGGATTGCGTGCGCAGAGCACCAGCGACGCGCCTTCCGTCGCTAACTCTTCGGCCACCGCGCGTCCGAGTCCCTGACTGGCCGCCGCCACCAACGCAACTCTATTTTTTAGTCCGAGATCCATCGCTGAGAAACTTACCGGCGCAGATAATCGTCCGTCTTGTTCAACCAGTCTTCACGCGGCGGACTGAACACGTCGACGTCCAACGTATCCTCCAGTGCTTCCGCCTTGTGTAGGACCATCGACGGGATGTGCAACACTTCGCCGGCCATCACGTCGATCACCTGCGCTTCATCCGGGCCGATCCAAAAACGCAAACCGCCTTCGAGAATGTACGTGATCTGCTCGTTCTCGTGTGAATGCCGCGGCACGATCGATCCCTTTTTGAGATAGACGTGCGAGATCATCATGCGGTCGCCCGTGATCAGACGCCGGTCCAGCGTCTCGCTGACCTTCTCCTTCGGCATGTCGTCCCAGCGATAAAATGTGACGTTCCGTTCGCTCATTCAGTTTTCTCCGTTATAGCGCGCGTGCGCGCGGCAAAACAAAAACCGCTCGCCTTTATGCAACCAACTGGCTACATAATGCAAGCGGTAAATGCAGAACAACGGAAACGCGAGTTAATTCTTCGAAGCGCTGTTGCGCGATCTCAAAATCTTGCGCAGCTTCATACGCGCCTTGTGCAACTGCGACTTGGAAGTGCCGACCGCCACGCCGAGCATCTTCGCGATCTCTTCGTGCTCGTGACCTTCGATGTCGTGCAGCATAAACACCGTGCGGTATCCCGGCGGTAACTGTTTCAGCGCGTTGTCGAGAGCGATGCGATCCATCACCGGCATCGCGTTCGGGTTCTCGGTCCCGCGCACGATCTGCACCGGCGTCTCGCCTTCCTCGGTCGTCTTCTCGAGCTTCACACTTCGCTTCCGGAAGTGCATCAAACACTGGTTGACGGTAAGCCGGTGCAACCAGGTGGTAAACGCCGACTCGCCACGGAAACTGCCGATCTTTCTGAATAGCTGAATGAAAGCTTCCTGAGCGAGATCCTCCGCTTCCGCTGCGTTCTGCGTCATGCGCAGACACAACGAATACACGCGGCGGTTGTGTCGCTCGTATAACTGTTCAAACGCGCCCATATCGCCCCCGCCGGCTGCGATGGCCAGCGCATGATCCGATTGCGGCGCGAGCTCCGTTTTCGATTTTGCGGCAAAGCCGCCGGACACAATTGGGAAGACTTCTGCATTTGTCATGGTAGGTTGCCTTAGAGCAAACGCGAGGCCACACAATTTGCCCCAAAAAGGCCGATAATCAAGGTCTTCACCACGGTATTTGGTGGAGGGATGGACGAAAACGGGTCTGAGGATGCGAAACCGTATACGACCCTAAAATAACTATCCGTGCTCCCTTTCAAAGAGAACACGGATAGAACCAAATCGTTGGTACTGTTTTTACGAAAACTACGGACGCGTTGGCGGCGTTGTCGAACTAGTCGTTGGCGTTCCTGTCGACTGATTCAAACCACGATTGATGATCATCTTCACGTCCACGCGACGATTCTGCTGGCGTCCTGTCGGAGTCGTGTTGTCGGCGACCGAGTCAGCCTTGCCGTAACCCATCGGAGTCACGAACCGGCGCAGCGGAATCTTGTGCTGCACGGCGAGATACTGCACGACGGCATCAGCACGCTGCTGGCTCAACCGGAGATTCTTCGCGTCGCTGCCCGTCGAATCCGTGTGACCGGCGACTTCAATCATGAACGCACGGGCACCCTGTGTCTTGGCGGCCAGATCGTCAAGCTGTTGCTTGGCTTCGGGTGACAAAACGGCGCTGTTCGTTCTGAACGTTACGGAGACGGTGTCCTGCACGTCATAGTCGTCCAATGCCGAAACGCGCTCGTTGACTGCTTTCACTTCGGCACGAGCTTCGGCGGCGACGGCGTACAGCTCATCCATTTGCCCCGCCAGACGTTCCTGGTTTGCTTCAACCGGACTCACGCGCGTGTCGCTGGTGATCGCCGCGCGCATGTCTGACTCGTTGAAGCGAATCTTCTCGGCCACGAGGGTGCCCGCGTTATCGCCCTTTCCTTCGACTTCTACAATCAGTCCTCGCAGGATGTCAGTCACCGGATATTTCTTGCCGCTGCGCAAGAACCCACCGTGAGTTTTGATACTGGTATTGTCGGTAATGAGAACTTGATAGTCCGCCCGACTTCGGTCGCGGATGGTGAACATATCGCCGTTGCGTTCGATTACGACGCCTCGAAACTTCATCTTCGAGCCGCTGGGAACTGAACGAATCGAAGTGCTACGTTCCCGGTTGGCCGTCGTGCTTGTTTGAGTCGGTGTCATCTGGCCCAGGACCAATGGTGCAGCCAACATCAGGACGGCAAGCATGCCACCGAGGGCGAATGGACTAAACCTCTTAAAGCTCATAGTTTGCTCCTTCAATCCTTCTGAGGAATGCACTAGCCGCACTCCTGATCTCAATGTGTCGGGGCGATCTTTAACAGCGGGGGCGTCAGACAGGTTAGCAAATTAAGTCCCAGAATCAAGGGTGGAATATTGCGGGAATCTTCTAATCCTGCGCAATCTCCGTGTCATCTAGAACAGTGATTTTTGCAAGCCGTGTTCGTGCTTTATGACGGCGTCGAAATCGGCCACGGGCTCGAGTTTTGTTTCCACTGCGCGCACGAAACCATCGAGGCGACGAAAGCCGTCGATCTTTTCGCGGTCGCCGAGTTTTGCCGCATCGAGCGAGGTGCGCAGGAAGCTGATCGACTGGTCGTACGTCTTGAGCGGGACCGGGAACGGGTGCCGATCTTTTCCGCCATGCGCGAATGAGAAACGCGCCGGATCGTTGAAACGGCTCGGAGCGCCGTGAACCACTTCCGCGACCAGTGCCAGCGACTGCAGCGTCCGTGGACCAAGGTTTTCCACCAGCAACAGTTCGGCGAAGTCGTGCAGGTCCCGTTCGTAGGCGACGGCGAGCACCGCGCCGAGTCGTTTCAGATCGACGTTCTTCGCCCGTACCTCGTGGTGCGCGGGCAGCTTGAGATGACGCGCGACGTTCAGCGTCTTGTCGGGATGTTCGTGAGCGACCTCGAGCAAAGCTGTTTGCGCCGGCCGCGCGTTGCTGTCGACGAGATTCATGATCATGCCCTGGTTCTCGCCGACGATGCCGGTGTGTGGTTCGGCAACGAAATCTTTCACGGTAGCGGAGTGCCAGTGATACCGGCGCGCCAGACCATTACGATCGTTCAAGCCTTGTTGGACCACTGCCCACTCGCCGTCTGCGGTTACGACGAAGTTGTGCAGGTAGATCTGAAAACCGTCGGCGATGGCGTTGTTGTCGATGCGGGCGGTGAGACGGCTGGTGCGCACGAGTGCTTCGCCGTCAAAGCCGCGACGATCGCCGAGCAGGCGCAGTTCAGTCGGCGTGTTTCGCGAGAAGCGACCGCGGCCGCCGCAGATGTAGAGTCCGAGTTCGTCGGCCTTGGGCGCGAGGCCGCGCTTCAGCGCGCCCATTACGGAGGTCGTGATGCCGGAGGAATGCCAATCCATTCCCATCACCGCGCCGAGCGCCTGAAACCAGAATGGATCGCTGAGTCGTGAGAGAAAAGCGGAGGTGCCGTAATCGTGAACGATGGCTTCGGTGATCGCAGCCCCGAGGCGCGTCATGCGCGCGGCCAGCCACGCCGGGACGCGCCCGTTGTGAAGAGGAAGATCTGCAACTCCCGATCGTTTCATCCGTCTACTCCGCCCGTATAGCTTACTGCTTCGGTGGCGTAGACGGTAAATCGGTAACGCTGAACCACGCGCCGCCCCCGTCGTTCGTGCGCAGCAAACGCATCATTTCTTCGTACGTGAACGGCCGCGCCCCGCGACGTCCGAACACTGAAATCTGGTTTCCACTCTCATCAACCGCGCGATCGCGATCGAGGCCTTTCGAAACAGCGAGCGCTTCGCCTTTCGTCCGGAAAAACGCGATCACCTGCGGCTGCGGCCGCGGACTGAAGCCGGCGTAGGTTGAAAGCGTCTCCGGTGACGTCAGTTGCACTACGCGCAAACCGTTCTTTCCGTCGGCGACGTACGCAAACAGGCTCGCATTCGTCATCGCGACCTTCACCTGACGAACGTCGTTGAGAATGCCGGCCGCGTCGAACATTTGATCCAGACGCGGATGCTCCGGCTGCTCGACGTCGATGATGGCAATGCCGTGTTTGCCGTTCGCGACATACGCATAGGTACGCGCAACGTACACATCGTGAGCGTCGTCGAGCGGAACAAAGGCGCCGTCGACCAACCGCGCTTCTGCCAAATTGATCACCTTCAACCCGTCGTCATCAACCACGAATCCATATCTGAATTGAATTGCAACCGCTTTCGGATGTTTTAGGGGAATTTGCTTAACAATCCGTGGATTCAATGGATCGTTGATGTTGATGATGACGAGCGCGCTTTCGGTGGTGATGTACGCATTGATACCGGCGATGGTGATGTTGTTCGCACCATTGAGCACGCCATCCGGATTGAATGCCGCGCGCGCGCGTTTCAAATAGTTATTGAGCGGATCGCCATCCAGCAGCGTCGCCGCATTCACGAGGATCAAGCCTTCGTACTTGTCCGCGACATACAGGTATCCATAAAGCGGATGGATCGGTTGCTCTTCGTTCTCCGGTCGTCGCGTACGCGCAGGGTCGACGGCGAGCGTCGTCGGTGCGGCGACTGCCGTGGCGTACTTGGTCTTTACCCAAAACTTCTGTCCGAAACGCGACACGGGCGCCGTAACGATCCGCTCCGAAAAGCCTTTCTGATCGATCTGCGCGACGTCGTAAACGCGTAACCCGCCTTCGCCCGCGGCCACGTAGGCGTATTCACCTCTTAGCTGGACCTGCAATACGCGCGGGTTTCCGACGTGCTCATAAAACGTTTTCAAATAGCTGCCGTCACGATGCTGGAACTTCTCGTTGTTCGCCGGATACGCAATGCGGTGAAGTGTACTGCCGATCACCGCTTGCGGCTCGGTTTGTTCCGTGACCGCGACAGCCTCGAGAGCATCACCCGTAGCAACGTAAACATAACGGCCCATAAAGTTGACGAAGTTCGTGCCCTGCAATAACAACTGCGCCAGCCAGGCGTTGTTATCGTTCTTCGCCGACACGTGACAATCGCTGCACTGCTTCGTCTCCTTCGAGCGCACGGTGTGCGGCACGTGCGTATTGAACGCCTGTCCGGCAAAACCCTCCGCAGACGTCGTCTGCTGTTGCGAGTAGATCCACTCGCGATTCTGGTTTTGCGAACTCACGAGCACGGCTGAGGACGAACGCACGGGCGCCACACGATTTCCAGTCACCGTCCCATCGCGGCCCAGCATGAAAACGTCGTCGCGCAATACCTGAAAGTTGTACTGCGTGAAGTTGCGGGTGTCACCGCCTTCGTTGTGACGGTTTGGCATCTTGCGGTTCACCTGCATCGACAGGTGACAGCCGAAACAGCTCGTCATCCACGACGAATGACAGGCGACGCAGGTCATGTCGGTGTCGCGATGGGCCAACTGGTTCGCGTCGGACGGAACGTCGCCCCACGTCGTGTTGTCTTTACGAATCGTCTTCGCGTAACGCGATTTTTCATTATAGTCGCGGGCGCCCACGGTCACGGTGTCGAGCGTTTGCGGCACACGCCACCAACGACCGGGCACGACCATCGAGTTCTGCATGACGTCGCCGTTTTTCAGATCGACGTCGCGGCCCTGTTCGTCTTTTCGTTTTCGATCGCGCGTCAATCGCTGAAACAGCGGAATGCGCGAGCCGTCCTGGTCGCGAACGCGGATGCGCGTCAGGTCCTGGCCCACCAACGGTTGGTTCTGGTTCTTGCGACGCTCTGCGGCGGCGCCTGTGACAGCGGCGGCCGCCGGGCCCGACGTAAACAGCGTCGCTTTTTTCTGCATGGTCCCATGGCAATCTTCGCAGGCGATCTCGATCGACGCGCGCGGCTCGTTGTAAAGATTGCCGTCGCCATGCGAATCCTGGCGGAAGTGACAATCGACGCAATGCATTCCGCGTTCGAGATGAATGTCGTTGAGATGGACCGCTTTGTCGAACTTCTGCGGATCATCGGGGGCGATGACATTCCCGTCTGCATCCAGCAGGTGGCCCTTGCGATCGCGTTTGTAGACCTTGCGAAACAGCCAGCCGTGCCCGTGCGAGTCGCCAAACTGCGTGTTCTCCAGCAGCTTGTTGAAATCCGCAGTCCCGGTGTTTTGCAGGAACTCGAAGTCAGACCACAACCCGCGCAGGCTCGACCCTTCAGGATTGCGATTCAGCTTCTGCTGCTCTTCGTCCTGACTCGGATTGTGTTGCTGCCTGGGATAAAGCTTCGCGGCGTCGCTCTCGTTGTCCCACCACGTGAGGCCCATGTAACTCGCGACCATGTTGGTGCCGGGGTGCATGTGACAGACCATGCATTGCGAGCTCGGAATCTGGCTCGTGAACTGGTGCCGAATCGGATGGCCCGACTCGTTCTTCGGAATACTCGCATCGGCAGTCTGTGACCGCCCGAGATTTCCCGCTTGCTGGTAAGACTCGGAGTGCGCGCGCTCGCGATCGTTTGCATAGATCACGTGACACGCCGAACAACCCGACGAACGATAGTCGCCGGGATGATCGTTCGTGCCGAGATGGTTCAACGTCGGATCGAGTAGACGCGTCTTCTGCAATCCTAGAAACACGGGATCGGTGCGGTTCGCCGTGCCGAAGCCGCGCGGACTCAAACCCTTGTCGGGTTTGCCCGGCTCCTCTTCCTTGTCCGGCAGTCCGACTTCCAAACGACGTTTGCCGCCACGCTCAAACACACGCAGCACGTTGCCCGGTTGTGAGATCTCCCAACGCGGTAGCGGATCAATCAGCGCGAGAAATCCTTTGACGCGTCGCTCTTCTTCGGTCGTCGTTTGCAACAGCGTCTGCGGCTGACCGTCTTCGCTGTAGCTTTCGCCGAAGCGGGGGTCTTTCAAATGGAAGCCGCCGTTGTTGTAGAGCGCGGCGCCCCAGAGCATCGCGCCGTGCGTCATCATGCTGCGCGGGACGTTCTTCGATTCGATTTCGTGACACGACGAACTGCCGCACGTCTTCGCCGCCACGCGCAAATCGCCGGGATTGATGAACCGCACAAACTCCCAACTCTCGCGATTCAACAGCGTGTTGGACCGTTCAGGGTTCGCACCGGTGTTGCGTCCATCACGCTGCCACTCGCGCGGGAACCGTGGTCGCACGTGCGCTTCCTCTTTCAACTTCGCTGCGGGATTGCCGCCATGACAAGACGTGCAACTCAACCCGACGGCATCTTTGCCGTCTTTGAGTTTGTCGAGCGTTTCCGTCGGGCCGTATTTGTGCATCGGCTCGATCAGCCCGTGACACGAGACGCAGCCTTCCTGCTTCGGCTGTTGGGCCAACGCGAACACCGCAAACAACAAAAGAAAAATCTGTGTCATTCGTAGTTAAAAAACGAACTTGACCTGCGCGAACAAGTTGTAGAGTGCCTTCTTCGGACTGATCACGTCGGGCTGACAGAAGTCTTCCACCCCCGGCGGACAGTTGCGATTCGCGTCCGTAAAAATGTCGCGAAAGCCGCGACCGGTTTGTAACGTTGCCGCCCCGAACGTCAGCGTGAAGTTGTTGATCAGGAACGGCCGGTAGGCCACTCCTAAACTGTAATCAAATCCGATGTCGTGCCGGATGCGATTCTGAAACAGCACCAGCTCGAGCGGCTCCGTCCTGTGAAAACGCAGGTAGTTTGCATTGAACACTGCCTTCAAACGCTGCGTGACTTCAACGTCGACGCCGGCGTTGTAAATCAAGATCCCCGGATTGACGAAGTTCGCCTGTCCCTGGATCTTGCTACTGCGCAAACTCGGCAACAGGCTATTTGGTTGGACCAAGCCGACGCCCGTCTGCGTCAGACGAATTCCGTTGCGCACCCAAAACGAAAACTGCCCGCCGACAAAATTCGGATCGTCGAAGATCGCGTCGAATCCCGAACCGAGATCATCTGTTGGATTGCTGTCGCCCTGCGCAAAGAAGAACGAGCTTCTGAAACGAAGATAGTCACGATCCACCGACGCTTCCGCAGCGAACATGTGCGAGCGGACGTCGATGCGTCGCCCGGCGATCGGATTGTGCTCGTCGTGGCCGAAAGCAAAGTAGTAAGCGTGCGAGAGATTCAGCTTGCCAAGGTGACCGTCGCCACTGAAACCAAGATAACCAACCTTCACCGCATGCGGCCGCGCGTCGCCAATCAACGCGGGCCGGACCAGAAAGCCGTTGCGATCGAATTCCTTCGAGCGCCGATCGTCGTTGTAATGAAAACTGCCCTGGATGGTGTAGCCCTTGCGGAGAAAATCCTGCCGAAAGACATTCGCGATATAAACGTTTTGATGGCGCGTGTCGAAGCGGTTGAGACCGCTGTTCGTGTCCTTCTCGAGCATCGAGAAGTACGCGGCGTTGAATTGGACGCGGTTGTTGTCCAGCCCGCCAAACACACGCGCGCCGAGGTTGTTGTCGGAGAAGATGAAGCCGCGAAAGTCTGACACGAACGGCTGAATTCCGGCGCGCACGGAAACGAAATCGTAGTTGGCATTGACGTCGGCGAGCTTCACTTCGCCAAATGCCTCTTCGAGAGATGCATGCCAGTCGGTGCGGTTCGTGCCGCGACGCACGTCGATGTTCACGACGCCGTTCTCCCGCGCGTCGAGATAGTTCGGGACGCTGAACGTCGGCGAGAACTTGATGGCCCAATCGCGCGGCTTGAACGTCGTGTCGCCGTGAAATAACTCGAAACTGAATTGAACTGTTTCCGTCGCCGCGAACTGTTCCGGCCGTCCGAAGAACTCAGCGCTAACCGGGTCGACGCTGCTCACGTCCGACGGCGTTGGCGCGCGTCGCTGTTCGATCGTCGTCGAGCTGACGGCTGTGAGGATCATGAACAACTTGTCGCCTTTGATCGGGTAGTCGCCTTTCAGGACGTTCTGGTTGTACGGGTCCCACCAGCGGCCTCGTTTGAAAGGAATGTCGCGGCCGCGCGCGCCACGATCGCCGTAGCGATCGTACTCCGGAAACGCGATGCGCCAGCGATCGGGCGTCTGGCGTTGTGGCAAGGGCGGTGAGGGTTGTGCGGTGCTCCGTGGTAACGCAAGAGGTATCTCGACCACAGTTTCCTTGCCGGATTCGATGATCACGTTCTCCAGGGTGTCGCCGCGCACGATCGCGAAGTCGCCGTAATTCTTGTCTTTGTCAAACTGTGCGAGGTGCGGTTGGTCCAACGTGACGCGATACGCGCCCGCGCGAAGTTCGAGCGAATAACTGCCGTCGGCTTTGGTCTCAGTGCGTTTTGTTTCGCGGGTTACTTGATTGGTAACGACGACGACTGCGTTTGAAACTGGAGTGCCCGAATTAGATCGGACCACACCTTTAAGGTGGCCGGTTGTCTGTACTAAACAACTCGCTACGATCAGTAATATGATCACGCGGTTTGCCTTTTACCACAGATTTGACGGATTCGGCAGAAAAAATCTGTGATACATTGTGCGCCGATGTGGCGTCGAATGATCTTCCTGTCGTGTGTGCTCTTCGCCGTCTATGCGGGGGCGCAACAGAGCGGACCCATCCTGATCAGTCACACCGATTCGACGCGCGCCATTTCTTTCGACTCCGTTACCCGCCAGCGCGAACCGTTTTCCAGAACTGCGCAGATTAAATTCGGCACGGACCACGCAACCCGCATCA
The DNA here is from genome assembly GCA_036266055.1 of Pyrinomonadaceae bacterium. Lineage (GTDB taxonomy): Bacteria > Acidobacteriota > Blastocatellia > Pyrinomonadales > Pyrinomonadaceae > PSRF01. The sequence continues at coordinate 11,486 of DATANW010000449.1, forward strand.
TGCTGTTTGCGATGAACCTGAACCTGGAGTCGGGCGACACGCCCAACTCGATCACGGCGGAAGCTGAGGACGCTGCGCGCAACGTCTATCCACTGCTCGTTGAAAACATCGGCAAGGTTCCGGATCAACCATGGGCTACGTCGATCGTGATGCGGCTCGACGGTAACCTGCCGGAGACCGGCGACGTGCTGGTGCGCATCACTTATCGCGGCGTCGCGAGTAATCGCGTGCGGGTGGGGATCGGCCAGGTCGGTGGTGGTCCACCTGACGACGTCAACGCGATACCAACCCCCGGTTTGGCTGGACCATTCGAACCACCGGCAAACGTTGCCGCCACGAATCTCACGCCAACAGACGTTCAGACGATCATTCAACAAGCTGCTTCCGCTGCCGAAGCTTTCGGACGGCCGGTGACGATCGTAGTCACGGATCGTGAAGCAAATGTGATCGGTTTCTTTGCGATGACCGGCTCGCCCGCTACGTCGACCGTTCGCAGCGTCGGGACGATGGGACGCGGTCTCGAAGGAGCGGTCGTACCGTCGTCAGAGGCAGCGACGGCGAAAGCCGCGACCGCTGCGTTTTTCAGCACCACGGGGAATGCGTTCTCGACTCGCACGGCGGGCTTTATCATTCAGGAACACTTTCCGCCGGGAATCAGCTTCCGTCCGGGTGGCCCACTTTACGGCGTGCAGTTTTCATCGTTGCCGTGCAGCGACATCAAGAAGCCTTCGGCGCGGCTCGGTCTCTCCGGCGATCCGGGTGGCTTGCCGATTTACAAGAATGGACTGCCGGCCGGCGGCATCGGCATCGAAGGCGACGGACTTTACACGGTCGATCGCAATCCCACCGACAACGATCAACCAGTTGAAGAATTGATTGCGGCGGCGGGAACGCGCGGTTTCGAAGCGCCAGGCGGAATTACAGGAGACAAGATTCTTGTCGACGGCATTCGGCTTCCTTTCTCGAACGTGGCGACACCGCCCGCGCCGTCCAATGTCGCGAACATCGCGGGCGCGACGATTACGTTCCCCGGCGGCATGGCGCCCGCTTCTGAGTTTTTGCCGCAAGTCGTCGGCGGCATCAGCGGCGAGATCAGTCCACGTTTCTTTCCGTTCGTCGCCGGCACCGCGCCCGCAGGCGCGAATGCCTTGACCGCTGCCGACGTGCAGACGATCATCTCGCGCGCAGCCCAACAGGCAAACATTACGCGCGCAGCCATCCGTCAGCCGCTTGGCAGCAACGCGCGCGTCACGATCTCGGTCGTGGACGCGGCGGGCGTCGTGCTCGGCATCTTTCGTCAACAAGACGCGCCAGTGTTTGGTTTTGACGTGGCCGTGCAGAAAGCGAGGACCGCCGCGTTTTTCTCGAGCGCAACGGCAGCAGCTCAGCTACGAGGCGCGGGGTTCGGATCGTACATGGACCGCGCGGCTGCGGACGGTTTACGTTTCGATGGCGCATTTGCTTTCACCGATCGCGCGAGCGGTTTTCTTCATCGACCCTTTTTCCCGGATGGAATCAACGACACGGTGGCAGGGCCGTTGAGCACTCCGCTCAGTGAGTGGAGCCCGTTCAATGTCGGTCTGCAACTCGACCTGGTCCAGGCTGGCTTCCTGGCTTCTTTAGTTGGACCAGCAGTTCCCTGCACTGCAATTCCAAACCTGCCAAACGGCATTCAAATCTTTCCCGGCAGCGTGCCGCTCTACAAGAATGGCGTGCTGGCCGGCGCAATCGGTATCAGCGGCGATGGCGTCGATCAGGACGATCTGATTGGTGCCGCGGGCGCCAATGGTTTTTCACCACCAGTAAACATCAGGTCGGATCAGATTTTTGTGCGCGGCGTTCGTCTGCCGTTTTTGAAGTTTCCGCGCAGCCCGAATCTTTAGCTAACGCATGAAACTGGCGATAACAGTCGTTGTGCTGTTGCTGCTCACGGTCCCGTGGACCACCGGCTCAACACAATCACCTACCGGCGTGCTGCGCATTCGCGTGCGGGTGAAAGCCGACGACGCGTCGCCGTTGCGCGGTCTCGCTCGAAAACGCTTTTTCCTAATCCCCGGAACACTCGAACAGAACCGCGCGCTGATCGACGCGATCGAGCGTCAGCCGCTCGTCACTCGCGATTGTTATTACCGCAAGCTCAACGCGAGCCAGGCGTTGATCGATTGGCTCAAGTCCGGCGACTGCGAATCAGTTTATTGCCGGGAGGTCGAACAGGAGTTCATCGCTGGTCCAAAAGCAGTGCCTGAATTCGCG
>DATANW010000450.1:0-9853 GCA_036266055.1 Pyrinomonadaceae bacterium
GGCGATGGGAGGTTACGGTGGTAGAGTTAACGGCGATCGGTCCACACCAAAAACGCCCAAACTCAAGTGCGCGAATACTGTCTCATTGTCGAAGGCGCGTATCTTTCCGAACCTGAGGCCGAGCACGCTCTGCGCGACCCGTTCATCGAAGACTGGGTCGAGCAAACCGGCCGTTTCCGTATTCACAACATGGATGAGATTCTGATCACGCCGGGCGTGACGCTCGGTTTGCTTGGCATCGTAATGCTCGACGATCGCGTATTTGAGATCGCCAGCACCGATCCGGATCATCCGCTGACTGAGCACACTGCGAAAGGCGTTGCCGAAGCGTTGCGACGTCAGGACATGTTCGACGAGATCCGCGCCGCCCCCCGCGATGAAGAGTTATAAGGTTTCTTTTGAATGGGTGAGTCGTTTCCAAGTTTCCTCGACGGACGCGTGCGCGTTGTTACCGGCGACATAACGAGTCACGACGTAACCGCGATCGTGAACGCCGCGAACTCGACGTTGCTCGGTGGTGGCGGTGTCGACGGCGCGATTCACAGGATGGGTGGCCCGCAGATCCTGGTCGAATGCAAACAGATTCGCGAGACGACACATCCCCATGGTTTGCCCACCGGCGAAGCAGTGATCACGACTGCCGGCAACCTCGCCGCGCAGTACGTAATTCACACCGTCGGGCCGATCTATGGCCGCAATCCTTCACGCGAAGCCGAATTGCTCGCCGCTTGTTATAAAAACTCGCTGCGACTCGCACGCCAATATGCAGTCGCAACCATCGCCTTTCCCTCCATCTCGACCGGCGCTTACGGGTATCCGAAGCCCGAAGCCGCCGCGATCTCGTCGCAGACCATCAAGGATTTCCTCACTGCTGACAAGCAGATACGGGAAGTGCGGCTGGTGTTTTTTCAGCCAGCCGACGCGCGCCTGTTTCTGGAGTACCAGGAATTCGAGTAGACTCTCCGGTTTGTTTTTTACAACCTGCGCAAAACATACACGTTTACTGAATGCCACTTTTACCCCTTGAATCTTTAGCCTGGAATTATTGGTGGAGTTGGGCGCCGGATGGCCCTGCTGTTTTTCGCGATCTGGATCCCGAGCTCTGGGAGGAATCCGAACATAGCCCACGACAACTGTTGGCCAAAATTTCTCCGTATCGACTCGCCGAAGCGGCAAGCGATCCCGTTTATCTGGAGCGCGTGAATCGGATCGGCAAAAGTTTCGACGCATACATGGCGGCGAAGGCCACTTCGTTTTCGCCGATAACACCCGAGCATCCGGTCGCGTACTTTTGCGCCGAGTTCGGCATACACAATTCACTGCCGCTCTACTCCGGCGGCCTGGGCATACTCGCCGGTGATCATCTGAAGTCGGCGAGCGATCTCAACTTGCCGCTCGTCGCCGTCGGCCTGCTTTATCGTTACGGGTACTTCCGCCAACGATTGCGCAACGACGGCTGGCAGGAAGAGCACTACGGCGAGACACGTCCAAACGATCTGCCGCTCACGTTAGTGAACGATGCCGATGGGAAGCCGCTGCGGATCGAGGTTTTGATTCGCGAGCGCAACGTGCTGGCCCAGGTCTGGCGCGCTGCGGTGGGTCGCGTCACGCTGTACCTGCTCGACACGAACATTCCCGAGAACGTCGAGACGGATCGCTGGGTCACCGGCCATCTTTACGGCGGCGATCGTGAGACTCGCATCGTGCAGGAGATGTTGCTCGGGATCGGCGGTGTGCGACTGTTGCGAAAGCTCGGCGTGACGCCGCACGTCTTTCATTTGAACGAAGGACACTCCGCGTTCTTGACGCTTGAGCTGGCGCGCGAAGTCATTCAAGCCGAACGCCGCAGTTGGACCGAGGCCGTCGACATCGTGCGGCGGCAATGCGTGTTCACGACGCACACGCCTGTGGCCGCCGGTAACGATGAATTTGATGCGACGCTGGTGACGCGCGTGTTTGGACCATCGTATGCGCGGGAGCTGGGATTGACGGACGATCAGTTTCTCGCGCTCGGACGCATCGATCCGAACAACAAGACCGAGCGCTACGGTTTGACGCCGCTGGCGATTCGCATGTGTCGTTCGACGAACGGCGTCAGCCGGAAGCACGGTGAAGTTTCGCGTGCGCTGTGGCAAAAATTGTTTCCGGGAAAGACCGTGCAGGACGTTCCAATCACGCATGTGACGAACGGCGTTCACGTGCCGACGTGGATCTCGCCGCTGTTGCGTTGGGTGTTCGAGAAGTACATGGGCCAGGAGTGGGACGCGAAGCTGCTGGACCAGGCCGCGTGGAACGATGCGGTGGAGAAGATCAGCGATGAGGATCTATGGTTCATTCATTCGCGACTGAAGGAACGGCTGATCGCGTTCGTTCAGGCTCGTGCGCCACAAGCGACGTTCGATCCGTCGGCGTTGACGATCGGGTTCGCGCGCCGGGTTGCCGGTTATAAACGATGGGCGCTGTTGCTGACCGATCGGCAGCGTTTGTTGAGCTTGATGAACGGCGACGAACGGCCCGTCCAATTCATTTTCGCCGGCAAAGCGCACCCGCAGGATGAAGAGTCGAAGAAAGTGCTGCAACAGTTGGCCCAGTGGAAATACGATCCGGCTGTCAGTCCGCGCGCAGTGTTTCTGGAAGACTACGATCAGGAGATCGCGCGGCAGTTGGTCCAATCAGTAGACGTCTGGCTGAACGTGCCGCGGCGGCCGCAGGAGGCGTCGGGCACGAGCGGTGAGAAAGTCGCGATGAATGGGGGATTGAACCTTTCCATTCTGGATGGTTGGTGGATGGAAGGTTACGACGGGACGAACGGGTTTGCGATCGGCAATGGGACGGACGGAGTCGAGGTGGCCCAGGTCGACGCCGCTGACGCCGAGTCGCTTTACCGGGTGTTGGAACAGCAGGTCGTGCCGCTATACTACAACCGCGAGCAAGGTCTGCCCCGCCAGTGGATCGCGATGATGAGACGGGCAATCCAAACGCTCGCGCCGCAGTTCAACAGCAACCGGATGGTTGAAGAATATGCGCGCAAGATTTATCCATAAATCCGTGTTCGTGAAGTGCGGATTGTTATTTTTGCCTGTGTTAGACTACACATCCTCATTTGGCCTGTGAACGTGCGAAGCCCCGAATGAAATACTGCACCGCCTGCAACGCAAAATACGACGACAGCGTCAGCTTCTGTGCGATAGACGGAGAGGTCCTCGAGGCCGATCCCGCGTCGATCGTCAATACCGTGCTCGACGGCCAATACCAAATGGAAGCGCTGTTGGGGAAAGGCGGCATGGGTGCGGTGTACCGGGCGCGACACATCCTGCTCGGCGATCGCGTCGCCATAAAAGTGCTCCCGCCCGAAGTCAGAAACAACGCGGAATGGCTGCGACGTTTCAGACGCGAAGGGCAGGCCGCGCGTCGTTTCCGGCACAATAACGCGGTGACCGTTTACGACCTTCGCACCGCTGCCGACGGCACGATCTACATGGTGATGGAGTATGTCGAAGGCCATACACTCGACTTCGCCATCAAAACGCGCGGACGGTTTTCGGCCGCTGAAGCGTTTGAGGTTCTGACGCCGATCATGAGCGTGCTCGACACGGCCCACTCGATGGGCGTCGTGCATCGCGATCTGAAACCCGAAAACATCATGATCGGACAGGCCGAAAACGGGCCGCCCGTGGTCAAACTTCTCGATCTCGGCATCGCGAAGCTGCGCGAAATCGCGGGCGCCGACAACAGCGGCAACACAGCGCTGACGATGGCGGGACAAGTGCTCGGCACTCCTTATTACATGTCGCCCGAACAGTGGGGCGAGATCCCGCGCGATGGCAATGAAGAGATCGACGGGCGCGCCGACATCTACAGTCTCGGCCTGGTGTTTTACGAGATGATTCTCGGGCGTCGTTGTTTTTCAGGAAACACGTTGCACGAGTTGCGACGCGAGCACGTCGGCACGAGACCGAAGCCGTTGCATGAAGTCGCGCCGGAAGTTCCGCGTGCCTTTAGCGACGCGATCGAACGCGCCACCGCGAAAGATCGGGGCGACCGACAGTCAACGGCCGCGATGCTTGCAAGCGAATTGCGCGCGGCGTTGGAGTCTGCACCCGCGCCGCAAAACGCGGGGCAAGGGCAGTCGCCCGCGCTGATCGAGACGGTGGCGATCGGTGGCGACTCGCGAACGAGTTCAGACGTCAACGCGCCGACGATGATCACGATGGAAGGGGCGTCGCCAACGTCCGTGCAAGCGGATCGTCCAGCGGCGACAAATGCGGCCACGGTTTTCGAACCCGCGGCGTCACCGCCGCCGGTTTCCGCGCCCGCGGCTTCAGCACCCAAGCCGACTCCGAATGTGCCGGCTGCAACGATTGCTGAATCGGCCGCGCCGATCCCGTCGGTCGTGACGGTTCCGCAGATGCCCAAATCCACGGGCCCGATGCCGCAGCTCGCTCCTGCGACTGCGCCGGCGAAGAGCAAAGCGGGATTGTTTATCGTGGCGGCTGTTTTGGTCGTGCTTCTGCTCGGCGGCGGCGTGGCAGGTTTTCTGATCTGGAACAATCTGAAGTCGAAGAACACTGTCGCGACAACCGGACCAACCGGGACTACAAACACAACGCCGGCCGCGCCTCGCGAGATTACCAGTTACTGGATCGAACTCCCGCCGTCAGCGCGCGGCGGAAAGCCGGCGCGAGTTGCCGCCCTCGTGCCGCTGGCTTCGGGACAGAAGTTCAAGTTTCATTTCACTTTCACCGACGACGGTTACCTGTACATATTCGGGCCGGGCGCTAATAATCAACCGACGGCGTTTTTGACGACGAAACCTTTGGTGGATACCGGCGTGACGAGCAACAAGGTGGTCCAGGGACAGGACTTCAGTTTTCCGAGAGGCGAAGACAACGATCTAAACCTCGACAAGAATCCCGGTACAGACGTTTTCACCGTGATCTTTTCGAAGACTGCTTTGAACGACTCCGCGTTTCTAAGCGCGAAGGTTACCGGGGAGCCGCTGCCGACCGCCCAGCAGTCCGAGTTGAAAGCTTTTGCCGCCAAATACCAGCAAAAAGCTCCTGTTACCGAACTCGATGAGTCAACCGCGGATGCGCCGTTCGTGCGCCTCAAAGTGCCGCCTGACCAGACCGGCAATCCGATCGTCTTTGACATCCGTATTCAGCACAACTAGGCCCCTGCGCGGGCTTCGAACAAGGAGACTTCGTGATGCGATTGAGTGCGATTCTTTTCGGGTTAGTTTTGACGTGCGCGGCCTTCGCCGTTGCGGTGCCGCCGCCGCAGGACGACGACGACGTTCGTGGCGCGTTTCTAACAACGCGGCCGAAGGACAAACCCGCCTCGTCCAGTTCCGCCGCCAGGCCGCCCAGAAAACGTCCGCGACCAAGCGCTACGCCGTCCAAGTCGCCTGAAAACCCCGGTGGCTCCACGACGTCAAAAGGTTCGACGGGTTCCACCGGTTCCAAAGGGCCAGGCACGACGGCGAAGACGCCCGACTCGAAGCCCGTCAATGCTGCGCGCCTCGGACTCGGCCTAACGCTGTTCAGTCGTGATTCAAACGGTCTCGCCGTGCGTGTCGATCCCGATCGCGTGTTTCGCAAGGGGGATCGCGTTAGGATCCTGCTCGAAACAAACACGGACGGTTATCTCTACATCTTCAACCGGACGAACGACGGTCCTCCGGTGATGATTTATCCGGACGCCGAGATCGACGAAGGCGGTAACTACTTGCAGGCGCACGTTCCGTTTGAGATACCGGCCGCTGACGCATCTGACGAACGACTGCGCTGGTTTGCCTTTGACGAAAACACCGGAACCGAGAAAGTCTTTTTTGTCTTCACGCGCGAGCCGTTGAAGGAGGTTCCGATTGAAGACGATTTGGTGACGTTCTGTCGCAACGGTAAATGTCCGTGGCCGGTGGGGACTGAAGCCTGGGACTATGTGCAGGCACAGTTGCAGAATCCGCTCAAAACCGATCGCTCCGAGGCTTCTGCCGGTGCACAAACCGCCGCCGAGCACGACGCCAGCACTCGCGGGCTGGGACTCGCGAAGGACGATCCGCAGCCATCGTTAATCATGATGGCCTCGTCGAACAAGCCGACGCTCGTCGCCACCCTCGATCTCATTCATAAGTAACAGCCGTTTTACCGTTCTACCAGGAAGGGAATTATGAGTCTTACAAAATTTATCGCTTTGCTTTTGAGTGTCGCCATGTTGTGCGCGCCACTCACGCTTCGCGCGCACGCGAACACGCCCCTTGTGCAACAGACGGATCAAGCCGGCGCCGCGCTGCGCGAAGGACGACGCCTGCTCAAACGCGGGCACGCCGATCAAGCGTTGGTCCAACTGCGTACCGCGCTCAACCTCTACACGTCCGCGAAAAACAACAGCGGCATCGCCGCGACGCATAACGAGATCGGCAATCTTTATCTGCGTCAGGGCCAGTACCAGATCGCACTCGACAACTATCAGAAAGCGCTCGACGGCTTTCTCGCGCCGGACCCCAAAAAAGCAGCGGCTGAGGCGATGACGGGTTTGGGAGACGATAAGTACAACGCGAACCTGATGCTCGCGAAAATCGGTGACGTGAACTTCCGGCTCGGAAAGATCGCCGAATCAAGGGCCGCTTACGACCGCATGGTGGTGAAGAAACCTGAAGGAGCGGCGTCGAAAGTCGGCCGCAGGTTTGGCGGGCTCAGTGCGATCGCCGGCGGAATCACGACGGGGAAGGTCAGTGTCGAAGCGCCGACGAGCGCGTTGACGGTTGCGCTGGAAGCGAAGAAAGAGCTCGACGAGTATCGCAACTCGATCGTCTACTCGAGTTACCAGCTCGGTCTCGGGCGGCTGGCGTATGAGAGTAACGATCTCGAAGGTGCAAAGAAAAATTTCGAGCTCGCGCTCGAAGCCGCGGGCAGCAGTCTCGCGGGAATCGCGAAGCTGGGTCAGGTCCGACGTTTTCGCGCAGCCGCGCGCACGAGCCTCGGCGACGTCGCGTTGCGACAAGCGAAGTACAAAGACTCGACGAAGTATTACAACGACGCGAAGAAAGGCGCGCAGGACGACAAGCGTCTCGATCTGATGTGGCCGGCGCAGCGCGGACTCGGACGGAGTCTATGGCTTCAGGCGGCGCAGGAGAAAGATGCGAAGAAGTCGATGGCGTTGCGCGAGCAGGCGGTCGCGAACTATCGCGAGTCGCTCGCTACGATCGAGACGTTGAGACAGGGAAGCCTGCGGGCGGATGAGTCGCGCACGACGTTTCTCGCTTCGATCAAAGACGTGTTTGACGAAGCAGCCAGTGCGTACGCTGCGATGGCGCTGTTGGCTAACCCGACTGCCGGTGCGCCGCTTAGTGGCAAGGCACTCGAATACGCGGGCGAGGCACTTAGAATCAATGAACAATCACGCGCTCGTTCGCTACTCGACATGTTGACCGAGACCAACGCGGTGATTACAGAGGGCGTTCCCGCGGAGTTACTCAAACGCAAGCAGGAAAACTTCGATCGGCAGCAGGACATCGCCGACATCCTGACGGGCATAAACATCTCCAACGAGGAGATGAAGAAAAAGCCGGCCGAGCTCGATGCTGAACTGGAAAAGCTCCAGGCCGAGTACGAAGAGATCGAGAACCAGATTCGTACGGCGAGCCCGCGCTACGCCACACTAACTGCCAACAAACCGATGACGCTCGCCGAAGTGCAACAGAACGTGCTCGACGATCAGACACTGCTCGTCGAGTACTTCTTGCAGGACGACGAGTCGTACCTGTTCGCGGTGAGTAAAGGCGAGGCTAGTTTGTTCAAACTTCCTTCGCGCGCGAACGTGGATAAGCTCGCGATGGATTTGCGCGCGCAGTTGATCCCGTCAAAGCTCCAGCGACGCATTGTCGGCATCGACGTCGCCGAGGCGAATCGCGGATTCGGAATCGCGTCGTCTGCTCCGGAAGACGCGGCGCCCTTTGTCGCTGCTTCCAATGCGCTCTACAAAGCCGTGTTGGAACCCGCGGCTGCGATGATCGGCGAGAAGCGCGTGATGGTCGTCGCCGACGGCGCTCTCAACTACATCCCGTTTGAAGTGCTGCTGAAGTCAGCCGACAGTGGCGACTTCTCTTCGCTCGGTTACCTGGTGAAGACGAACGAAGTCATCTACGCACCCTCAGCTTCGGTCGTGGGCGCAATCAAACAACAGCGCACGAAAGCGACGGGCAGAGCGATGCTGATCATCGCCGACCCTGTATTCAACTCCAACGATGCGCGGGCGAAGAAGGGCGCCACACCCGCCGCCGTTGACGCTGACGTTCGCGGGCTGGGAATCCAGGCCTCGCTTACCGACGTTGCGGGCACGACACCCGCCGCGCCAAGCGCAGCGATGGAAGGACTCCCACTCGCGCGTTTGAATGGCACACGCGTCGAAGCAGACCAGATCTCGAAGCTCGCGAAAGCCTCCGGCGGCCAGGCAGACGTTTGGCTCGACCTCGACGCGAGTGAAGACAACGTCACCACCCGTGACGTCAGCAAGTACCGCGTCATCCACGTCGCCACGCACGGTTTGCTGAACGCCGAACGGCCGCAGTTTACGGGCGTGGTCCTGTCGCTCGTCGGCAACAAGACAAACGACGGCTTTGTCCGCACGGACGAAGTCTTCAACCTTCGCCTCGGTTCGCCACTCGTGATGCTTTCGGCCTGCGAGACGGGCCTCGGCAAAGACAAACGTGGCGAGGGCGTCATGGGCCTGACCCGCGCGTTCATGTATGCCGGCGCGCCGACTGTTGGCGTTAGCCTTTGGTCCGTGGCGGATAAATCCACGGCCGACCTGATGACCGATTTTTACAAACGGTTATTTACGGCAGACAGCACCACCTCCTCCAGCGCGCTACGCGGCGCGCAGTTGGCCATGATCTCAGGCAAGAAATACAGCGCGCCTTTTTTCTGGGCGCCGTTTGTTTTGGTGGGCGACTGGAATTAGTCGCCCTCCAATCATTTGTGTCTCCGTCTTTTACGTAACCCGTAAAGACCGCTCAAACCACTGAGCAGCAGTGCTGCCGTGGTCGGCTCCGGAACCCCGGAAGGTGAACCCTCGGACGGCGAACCCTCGACAACGAAATTGTCGATCCGGTTCGTCCCCGTCGCCGACGACGCGCCATTGAAGATGATGCGAAACGCGGCATTCGGGTTATCGTTCAGGCCCACGATGCTCGACAGCGTGAACACCAGCGGCACCGATCCAAACGCTGTCGCCGGCACATAAGCTGGACCAAAGTTCACGAACGTCACCCCGTCGAGACTGTACTGAAACTGGTTGTTGTTGAAACCGGTACTCGTCCCCTGCGTCGCAAAACTCACGACGATATTCGAGAAGCCCAACGTGCTCACATTGAAAGTGAGGTTGCGCCCGTTGTTCGCAGTGCTGCTGCCGCCCTGTAGCGAAAGCGCCTGCCCGGCTGGATCTCCCGCTCGCGCGTTGTTCGTTGTGCCGGCGGCAAACAAGACATTCGCCGCGATGATGTCGGTCGTGAGCACGCCCGTACCGTGATCGACGGTCAGGTTCGAATCGTTAAAGTTCCAGATCGCGATTTCATTTGCCTGCGTTGCTTGCGAAGCGAGAAACAGCAACAAGATCGCACTGATGAGGTTGAAAGAAAGTCGCCAGGTAAGACGGCGCTTCTGGTTTATTGACATACACGTTCTCCTTGATGAGGTTTGTAGACACAAAACTGCCGCAATTGGAGAAAGCGAGAATCTTTTAAGAGACTCGTGAGGCTCGTCAGTAGTCGCCCGGCTATGAGGACAGCCAAAGCTTTCTCGGTAGCGCACGCACAATAGTCGGATTCAGTTCGCTCGTCAACCGAAAACGCTGC
>DATANW010000451.1:0-7709 GCA_036266055.1 Pyrinomonadaceae bacterium
TCGTATTGCCCGCCGGCAGTAATGATGTTTCACGAGTGAATACTTCGACGAGAACGATTGCGGTGGTGATACCCAACTCCGGAACGATTAACAGTGATTGGCGGACTTACCGGGTCAGCGTGGATCAGGTGGAGGCGATTACGGGCTTCGATTTCTTTTCGAACGTATCCTCCGGCATACAAGCTGTGATCGAGGGTGTGGTCGATAACCAGTAGGATTCGGATTCAGGCCGTTAGCGAATAGTCGTGCACCGGAGCTCTGGACCATTGCGTACCTGAGCTGTTGCCGAACTGTGCGCACTTCAGGTAATCAGCCGGCTTCGGGAATCAACTCGCGCGCGAGACGGCGCAGGATCTGAGCGACTTCTTCCCGTTTTTGCGGCGACCACTCGGGCCATAACTCCGCGAGGTGTTCGCGACGCGCCGTGACCAGCCGGTTGTAGGTGTCGCAGCCCGCTTCTGTGAGCCGGTACACATCAGCAACTGAATCTGTGGCAATCAACGATTTCTGCAAAAGTTCCGCCGTCGCGCTTTTCAGCTTCGCGGCGTCACATTTTCCTCTGCGCCCGAGTTCATTAACGTCGACGTTTCGCTCGCGCTCGATCTGGACCAACAGCCACGCCGCCGTCGGACTCAAATCCACGCCGGCACGGGTGACAATTGACGCGATGTAACGACGCCGCACGTCGCGATCGGCAAGCACCGCCAGCCCGCGCAACAACTGCTCGCGTGAATCTGTGTCGTTCGGCATCGAAAACGTTTGCGCGATGTCACCGCCGATGTCGGACTCTGCTGCGGCGGCGATCGTCTCTCGCAGTGGACGCTCGGGCAGTAACAACGCGACGAGCAGCCCGACGAAGGAGATCGCGGCGGCAAGAAGAAACACAGTGCTGAGCGAAGCGACGAAAGCTTCGATGTACGCGCCGCGAACCGAAGGCGTGAGTCCAGCAAGCGCTTGCGGGCTGATCAAGTCGAGTGCTGCAGTGCCGGGCAAAAGCCGCTGCGCGTTGGCGTGTAGTTGGGTTGCGAGCACCGACCCAAGCAGCGCCGTGCCGAGCGAACCGCCGATGAAGCGAAACAAGATCGCGTTTGAAGTTGCGACGCCGAGATCGCGGTAGTCGACGGCGTTCTGGACGGCGATGATCAGCACCTGCATCACAAAGCCGAGACCGAGCCCGAGCAGCAACATATATAAGGACGCCGCGAGTGTGCTCGTTTCTGCCGTCATCCTGGAAATCAGCAGCAGCGCGATCGTGACGATAGTAGTGCCGATGATGGGAAACAGCTTGTACTTACCGGTGCGACTCACGAGCTGGCCGGCGATGATCGAGGTCACCAACGTGCCGCCCATCAGCGGCACCATGCGCAACCCTGATTCGGTCGGACTGAGTCCCTTAACAATCTGGAGAAACACCGGCAGATACGTCACGGAGCCGATCAGTGCAAACCCAACGATCAGGCCGACTACTGACGTGACCCAAACGTCACGCGTGCGGAAAAGTTGTAACGGCAGGATCGGCTCCCGTGCCCGGCGTTCAACCACAACGAAGCCGATTAGAGCAGCGACGGCCACGATGATTAGTCCGATCATCAGCGGTGATGACCACGAGTAAACCGCGCCGCCAAGGTCTGTGACCAGCACGACCGACGCGAGTGCCAGCGCGAGCAGGGCAGCGCCGGCATAGTCGATTGCGTGACGCGCATACGAACTCTGCGCCGGCAGGGTCGCGGCGAGAACCACGAGCGCAATTATGCCGACGGGCAAGTTGATGTAGAAGATCCAGCGCCAGGTCCAATGCGTGGTGAAGTAACCGCCGACCAGTGGACCCGCAATCGATGCGAATCCAAAAGCGGCGCCAAAAATACCCTGATAACGTCCGCGTGCGCGGGGCGGCACCACGTCCGCGACGACGGCCTGCGTCGTGACCATGAGTCCGCCGCCGCCGAGTCCTTGAACGGCGCGAAATATGATCAAATGACTCATCGACTGGCTCAAACCGCACAGGGCCGAACCGATCAGGAAGATCACGATGGCGACCTGAAGCACGCGCTTCCGTCCGTAAAGATCCCCGAGCTTGCCGTAGATCGGCGTGACGATGGTTTGCGCGAGCAGGTACGCGGTTACGACCCACGAGATGTGCGCCAACCCGCCAAATTCGCCGACAATCGTCGGCAGCGCAGTGGCTACAATCGTCGAGTCCAGGGCGGCCAAAAGCATCACGAGCAGCAGCCCGCCGAAGACTACGAGCAGGTTCTCAGGTGAGGCTTGCGAGGTTACGTTCGCACGAGCAGCAACTTGCATATCGATCGAATATCTCTGTTTCTCCTTTTTTCGCCGGTTTCGTTGCACTGATTGTGCCTCTGGCGACGGCGCTGAAAACTTCTGCGCTCGCGATAAATGCTGTCCCGAATCACAACAACCGCCGCCAGTTTGACGAAACCAATCGGTACAGGACCTCGTCGGAGCGAGAATGCCGGCCGCCGTTCTGGAATCACCGTTTTGTTGGGTGTTTTTAAATATGTGACTTGTAAAAGGCGGGCGATGAGGTTTGTCCGAGTTGCATATCCGGGTGGAATGGCGGCATAGTGTGTGGCGTCGAACCACCAACCGCGGTACCGGAATCCTCGAAACGTGCAATCAATGAAGCTAGAAACCTTACCTATGCGAATTACTCTCTTAATGATCGCCGCGTTGCTACTGTTAGCGACGAGTGTTGATGTTTCCGCACAGACGCCATCGGTTTCTGTGCGCGATGTTGTCGTGGCCGAGGGCAATTCCGGTACGACGCAGGCGACGTTTGTGGTCGCGCTCTCGAGTGCGGCCTCACAGACAGTTTCGTTTTCCTTTGCCACCGCAAACGGTACGGCAACAGCCGGGGTCGACTACACCGCGACCTCGGGTGCAGGGAGTTTCGCTCCCGGAGAACTCGAGAAATCAGTGGTGGTCCTCGTCACCGGCGATACCGTCGACGAGACGCAGGAGACGTTCTTTCTGGACATCTCGAATGTTCAGAACGCAACTGTGAATTCGAGCCGCGGGACTGGATTCATCGTCGACGATGACGGGCCCACCATCAGTATCAACGACGTCAGTGTTACGGAAGGGAATGCCGGTACGAAAGCAGCAACCTTTACGTTGACGCTCTCTGGTCCAAGCGTTGAAGCGATCGCAATCAGAGCGATTACAGCGGCGGGAACAGCAACTGCCGCGACTGATTACAACTCCCTCAACTTAGTAGTTATCTTTAATCCCGGAACAGTAACTCGCACCTTTGATGTGACAATCCTCGGCGACACTGCCCTGGAGCAGAATGAAACGTTCTCTGTAAATCTCAGCGATCCTTTCGGTACGACTATCGACGATGGTCAGGGCGCAGGCACGATTCTCGACGACGATACTCTGCTCGTACTCGAGGAATCAGGACCTGCTGCACAACAAGCGTCAGCTATCGATTCGTTGCTATTCACGCGAGATGCATTCCATGTCGACCGGATCGCCGGCTGGTTTGATTTCCCGGCCGGTCAGGACACGCTGGTGATGATCTTCGCTCAGAATTTGAGATTGAATCAGGGTGAGACTTCAGCTGATGTGGTCGTGAATCTCGTCGACGCGAATAACCAAAATTCCGACGTGCCTGCCGCAGACGTGCGCGCCGTGCCGAACGTTGATTTAACGCAGGTGATATTCAAACTACCCGACACGCTCGCACCCGGCACCTGCAAGGTGACGATCAAGGCACACGGCCAATCGAGTAACATGGGAACGATTCGAATTGTTCAGTAGCACGACTCTTCGATTACTGTGATAACTTGCACTCACCATTGAGCCATTCGACGGCTGGGGCTCAAGCTCCGAGATCAACAACCGATGAATAATCGGCAGCCATCTTCGTATCTCGTCAAAGTTTACGTAATCGTTCTCTGGTTGCTGGTTGGTTCGACAATCGCGGCGGCACAGAACGAAAAACGAGCACTTACACTCGAATGGATCTTTGGACCTGAAGGACGTTCGGCAGGGGCCGTTCCGCCCACCGAGTGGCTCGACGATGGCAGCCTCGTCATTCTCGATAACCGGCGGCCGGTTCGTGAAAGAACTTTCGAGAAGTTGAATCCTGCGACCGGTAAACGCGAACCGCTTGTAGATGCAGCCCGAGCCCTCGCTAAATTAAAGTCCGTCGCGGGCGTTGATTTAGAAGTTTTGCCATGGCCCACCTTTGAGGGAGGCGGCCGTCGAGCCCTCTACACTTTCAAAGGCGACGTTTTCGTTCTCGAATTCTCGAGTGCGGATCTTCGCCGGCTCACCTCAACGCCGGCGGAAGAAACATCCGCAAGCTTTTCTCCCAATGGCCGTCGTGTCGCATATGTACGCGCTAACGATCTGTATTCTTACGATCTCGATACCAATCGTGAAACCCGGCTAACGCGCGACGGATCAGAAACGCTGCTCAACGGCACACTTTCCTGGGTGTATTGGGAAGAAGTATTCGGCCGCCGCGACATAGGATACTGGTGGGCGCCCGACTCTCAGGCGATTGCCTATCTTCAGTCTGATGAATCACAAGTCGATCTCAGTTACTTTACTGACATCACGCCCTTCTCGCCGCGAGTGATTCGACAAAGATACGCGAGAGCGGGTCGTCCGAACCCGCGGGTGCGCCTCGGCATTACCGAACTGGAAAGCTCGAAAACAATCTGGATTCAAATCAAGGAACCATTCGAGTACCTCGTTCGCGCCAAATGGCTTCCCGATGGCAAACGTTTGAGTTTCGAAACGATGCCGCGGCTGCAAACGGAGCTGTCTTTGTATCTTGGCGATCGGCAGTCAGGCGCTTCCAAACGCGTTCTCACCGAAACGGATCCGGGTTGGGTCAACATGACGGACGACCTGTATTTCTTTAGCGACGGACAGCACCTTCTATGGCCCTCTGAACGCGACGGTTACATGCATCTCTATCGTTATCGAATCGACGGCACACTGGTTAATCAGGTAACGAAAGGACCATGGGCCCTGGCGAGCGCCGGCGGCATTGCCTTCTGGGTTCGTCAGGCGTTGGTGGGAGTCGATGAAAAGAATGAGTGGGTTTACTTCACGGCGCTCGAGCAGTCGTCCCTGGAAAGACACTTGTATCGCGTTCACACAGACGGATCGGGACTCATGCGGTTGTCGAAAGAGAAGGGAACTCATCGGATTTCGATGTCGCCCGATGCGCGTTACTTCGTCGACAGATATTCAGACATTCGCACGTTGCCGGCCTTAAGACTTCACTCCGGCGATGGCGCAAATTTGCAAATGCTGGCTGCTCCGCGTCAGCAGCTCATCGCAGAATATGATGTCCAGTTTCCCGAAATAACATCCATCCCTGCTGATGACGGCTTTCCGATGCCTGCGACGATCCTGAAGCCCAAGGATTTTCGCGCCGATCGTCGATACCCGGTGATCGTGTTCATCTATGGCGGTCCCTCAGCGCCGCAGGTCGCAAACGCCTGGCAGGGAGATCTTTTGTGGAACCAGATGCTGCTCAACGCGGGTTACGTGGTAGTGAAGGTTGACAATCGATCGGCGACCGGCATTAGCAAGACGTTGGAGAATCTGGTTGTGAAGCGTCTTGGCGATCCCGAGACTATTGATCTGGTTGCCGCAACACGTTGGTTGAAAAAGCAGTCGTGGGTTGATAGCGAACGCGTAGGCGTGTGGGGTTGGAGTTACGGCGGCATGATGACGCTGAATGTGATGACGCGATCGTCTGAATTCAAAGCTGGTATAGCCGTAGCGGCCGGCACTGACTGGCGTTACTACGACTCGAAATGGACCGAGTCTGCAATGCGGACTCCCCAGGAGAACCCGGAAGGTTATGAACGGGCGTCGCTGATTCCTCGCGCCAAAGATTTGCATGGCCACCTACTCATCGTTTACGGCACCTATGACGACAATGTGCATCCATACAATGAATTGGCATTTATCGACGCGCTCGTAGCCGCGGGCAAAAAGTTTGAAATGATGAGCTACCCGATGCGCAAACACGGCATCAACGATCTGCCTGCTACTCTTCATCTGTACCATCTGATGCTCGATTTTTGGAAAACTAATCTCTAATCTATTCCAGTCTTTCTGACAGTCCTTTTGCTCCCCAGCTCATTACTACGTTGTGGTTCCACTCAAATAACGGGCGAGCAATCGGCGCCAGCAGATTCATCCACCACTTCGTGGTCTCGACTTTCCAATCGTACCTGACGATCGTCTCGCCGGCCGTTTCCCCGGCGGTTTCACTACCGGAAGTCGAAAGCTGCCATAGTCCGTGGCCTTGTAGTTCACCCGTGGCAATTCCCTCGAGCAACACGGGTGGCTCGATGCGAACCGTTTTCATGTCAAAACTCAGCCTGTAGGGAAGCTTGCTCTTCCAGGTGTAGCGATGAACACTGCCGACGCCGCGTTCATCGCCTTTGCTGATTTCCATCACACTCTCTACTCCCTTCCACCACACGGGCCAATCCTGCGAGTGATAGATCTCGTTCCAGACGTTTTCAATGGGAGCTTTGACGCGCCAGATAGTGACGAAACTGTAAGTTGTCATAGGGCCAGTCGTTGTGACCTTTCCGATTGTCGGTGTTTCGCTTTCGTGATATTAACCGCCAATGAGAAAACTAATCTATGCGATCAACCTTAGTCTTGATGGCTGCTGCGATCACACCAAACTAATTGGCACTGACGAAGTACATGAATATTTTGCGCAGCTTATTCGAGACGTTGACGTACTCGTGTATGGGCGTAAAACGTATGAATTGATGGTGCCTTTTTGGCCCGACGTCGCCAAAAACCATTCCGCATCGTCAACCGCAATGAACGACTTTGCCCAAGCATTCGACTCCGTCAACCGCATTGTTGTTTTCTCACGATCGTTAGACAGCGCGGCAGGACAAAATACAAGAATTGTCCGTAACCAGCTTCAAGACGAGATACTGAAGTTGAAAAAAGAAGACGGCAAGGATATTTTGACCGGTGGTGTAGCTCTTCCTTCACAACTTATCGAGCTTGGTCTAATCGATGAATATCGTTTCGTCATTCAACCATTCGTCGTAGGAGAAGGGAGACGCTTGTTAGACGGCGTTAGCTTACCAAAGACATTGCAACTACAACTCGTTGAGTCAAAGATTTTCAACTCCGGCTGTGTTGCACTTCATTACTCAGCGTCTCAGTAGTACGTGAGCGTGCGATAGGCGACAGACAGCGGCCGTGTGCCTTGTGAGTCTGTTTGCCACTTCGTCAGTTTCGTCCAGTTGCCGTACGCGTCGAGTTGAGCTGGAGCATTTGACTCTTTTTTCGTCGAGCCGTCTTTGTTGAGCACGACCTGATCCAGCAGCCGGTGGTCAACCGAAATCGTTCCGGTTTTTTGCAGCGAGCCGTCGGGGCCGTATTGCTCGACCTGTTGAGCAGTGCGGAAGTTCTTATTGGCGACTGAACCATCCGGCTGATAACTGGTTGCTTCGCTGCGTCTCTTTTCAGCCTGATAAAAACTGGTTGCTGCCAACGATCCGTCGTCACGGAAAGTCTTTCGCTCACTGGTTAGCAGGATCGCACCGTCGAACGTGTTCTTGAATTGGTCCACCAGGGCTCCCCGTGCGTTGTACTCGTTCGTCTCATAGGCCTGCCCGAGTTCATCTCGCTTGAACGTCTTCTTCGAACGTAACGATCCGTCGCCGTTGTAGGTCAGT
>DATANW010000452.1:0-2864 GCA_036266055.1 Pyrinomonadaceae bacterium
CCTTCCGCTTCGAGTCTGAGCAGACCCGTTTCGATCTCGAGTTGGCTCAACCCTGACGACTTCATTAAAGAGTCAACAGTAACGGGGCCGAGTCCTTCCAAACGACCGCGCAAAACTTCGGTCAGCGCATCTTCAACAGTCCATGCGGTCCTCGAGACGCTGTCCGGAGCAGTGATCGGCGGATCTAATTCTCTGGTCGGAAATATCGCTTTGATCTGTGGTAACCGCTCGGCCGCGACCCATAAACCAGGAATCAACACGGATGCACGCCTATCGGCCACGAGTTCGTTAAAGAATTCCTGCCACTCGGCTCTTGCTTCGATGAATCCTAATTCGACTAACGCATCATGCAACTCGTCGGCATTGCGCGGATCGGGCCAGACTTCTTCACGCACCCGATCGATCGCGGCCTGGTCCAACTTACCGAGGTCGCTCGCGGTCTCCGGATCGAGCCAACGACGCTGAAACACCGCGCGTGTGCGACGCTCTTCCAGCGGCGCATCGTCGAGATAGGCGTAGGGACGGGCGTTGAGTATCTCCTGCGAGAGCGGCGACGCTTCGATCACGTCACGCGCGAAGAGGTTCTTCTCGTTTCGCTCGATCGACGCCAGCAAACGCTCAAGGCCATCGATGTCCATCGCTTCTTCGAGACAGTCTTTGACGGTCTGATCGACCAGCGGATGCGTCGGAATCTCTCTTTCGCCGGTGGGAAGATTTTCCGCGCACGCAACCTGATCGGGGAAGATGGCAGTCAACAGATCTTCTGCATCCATGCGCTGCAACTGCGCCGGGATCTTCTTCCCGCCCCGACGCCGCAGCACTGCGAGCGAGCGCGTGACGTTCCAACGCCAGCGAATGTTCCACATCGGCGCGTCGAGCAGTGCCTGGCAAAGAAGCTGGCGCACTGTTTTCGAGTTCAGATAATGAAAGACGTCTTCGAGTGGAAAACTGTGGGTTGGACCAAGCGAGAGCACGATCGCATCTTCAGTCGCGGCGGCCTGTAGCTCGAAGTTGAACTTGCGGCAGAAACGCTTCCGCAACGCCAGCCCCCACGCACGATTCAACCGGCTGCCGAAGGGCGCGTGCAGAACGAGTTGCATGCTGCCGCTGTCGTCGAAGAACCGTTCGAGCACGAGATTGTCCTGCGTCGGCATCACGCCGAGGACGATCTTCGAAACCGAGAGATACTCGACAATCTGTTCCGCCCCTGATTGGGAAATCCCGAGCTCATTTGTGAGCCATTCAATAGCGGATTTAGGATCCATGTCACCGACTTTCTCGCGCAAGCGCGACACTGACACGGATAATTCATGCGACCGCGCCGGCGCTTCACCCAGCCAGAACGGAATCGACGGCGGCTGACCATGCGCATCTTCGACACGAACTTTGCCCTGCTCGACTCGCAGCACCCGCCATGAAGTGTTGCCCAACTGAAAAATGTCGCCCTGCAAGCTCTCGATCGCGAAGTCTTCGTTGACCGATCCGATGACTAGATCGCTGGGTTCGAGCACGACGGCGTAATCGGCCGTGTCGGGAATCGCACCACCGGACGTGATCGCAGCCAGGCGCGCGCCGCGCCGGCCGCGCAGACGTTTGTTCACGGCGTCGTGATGCAGATATGTCGAGCGCCGGCCACGCTTGGTCGAGAAGCCTTCCGCGAGCATGCGGACGATCGAGTCAAACTGTTCGCGTTCGAGGTTGCGGTACGGATAAGCGCGGCGGACCATCGCGAAGAGATCGTCTTCGGTCCATTCTTCGGCAGCAACGGCGGCGACGATCTGTTGCGCGAGGATGTCGAGCGGGCGCTCGGGGATTTCCAATCGATCGAGTTCGCCGCGACGAACTGAATCGATAATCGCCGCGCTCTCGACCAGCTCATCGCGCGACAGCGGAAATATCCTGCCCTTGGGAAATCCGGCGACGGTGTGGTTCGAACGGCCGACTCGCTGGAGAAAACTGGCGATCGATCGCGTGGAACCCAGTTGGCAAACCAGATTGACGTCGCCGATGTCGATGCCGAGTTCGAGCGAAGCGGTGGCGACGAGCGCGCTGAGTTCGCCGGCTTTGAGTCGTTGCTCGGCCGCGAGACGTTGTTCGCGCGCCAGACTGCCGTGATGCGCCGCGATGTTCTCATCGCCCAGCCGTTCACCCAGATGCCGCGAGACACGCTCGGCCAGCCGGCGAGTGTTCACAAAAACGAGCGTGGTGTGATGCTGGCGAATGAGCTGGGCCAGTCGATCATAGACTTCTTCCCAAACCTCGCCCGACATCACCGCTTGCAACGGCGAATCGGTGAGTTCGATGGCGACGTCGAGTTTGCGCGCGTGACCGCTGTCGATGATCGCGCAATCAGGACTCTGATCTGCGCGGATGTTTGGCGTGCCGACTAAGAAACGGGCCACTTCCTCGATTGGCCGTTGCGTCGCTGAGAGACCGATGCGAACTAATTTGTTCGACGTTAGGTGTTCGAGTCGCTCGATTGAGAGCGCGAGATGCGAACCGCGCTTGTCGCTGACCACGGCGTGAATTTCGTCAACGATCAGCGTCCGCGCAGTTTCCAGCATCCGGCGTCCGCCTTCGCTGGTCAGCAGGATGTAGAGCGATTCGGGCGTCGTGACGACGACGTGCGGCGGGCGCTTTGTCATCGCTGTGCGCTCGGATGCGGGCGTGTCGCCGGTTCGGACCAACGTGCGGATGTTCACTTCCGGCAGCCCGAGTGCCTGAAGTTCCCTTTGAATTCCTTCGAGCGGCGTTTGCAGGTTGCGCTGGACGTCGTTGCTCAGTGCTTTGAGCGGCGAGACGTAGATGACGTGCGTTGTGTCGTCGAGTTTTCCTTCGACTCCGAGTCGAACGAGATCGTCGAT
>DATANW010000453.1:0-38929 GCA_036266055.1 Pyrinomonadaceae bacterium
CGTGAGGACAGTAAAAATCGCGAAGAGTGCGAGTTTGGCTTTGAAGACGTACCAGTAAACCGAGGAATAACCGAGCGAGCCAAACCATAGCGCTGAGATGTAAACCGACAGCAGGCGCGTGACTGCGAGGAACACTAAAACGAGGCCGATCACAAGCCACAGCCTCAAACGCCGGCGTTTTCGTGGGCCAACCTCGATAACCTCCATGTTTCTGGCATTCACGCGCGTAGCATACATTTAATAATACGGAGTGACCACTGTATAATCGCCCCGTTTGCCGCATTCGCGGTGTTTACCTACTAATGCTGACGCCAGAAACAATCCTGCAAGGCCGTTATCGCATTGTCCGTCAACTCGGGCAGGGCGGAATGGGCGCAGTTTACGAGGCGATCGATCAGCGTCTCGATACGACCGTTGCGCTGAAGGAGACGTTGTTTGCCGACGAGCGTTTGCGCAAGCAGTTCGAACGCGAAGCACGTTTGCTTGCCCGTTTACATCACCCGGCGTTGCCGCGCGTCAGCGATCATTTTTCCGAGGGCGACGGACAGTTTCTGGTGATGCAGTTCATTCCCGGCGACGATCTGGCGGAGAAGATGACGCGCAGACGCGGAGCGTTTCCGGCGGACCAGGTGCTGACCTGGGCGGATCAACTCCTCGATGCACTCGACTATCTGCACACGCAGGATCCGCAGATCGTTCATCGCGATATCAAGCCTCAGAATCTAAAGCTGACGCCGCGCGGGCAGATCATTCTGCTCGACTTCGGGCTCGCGAAAGGTCAGGCCGGCGACATCTCGCGGGTGACGACGGGGGCCAGCATTTTTGGTTACACACCCAACTACGCGCCGCTCGAACAGATTCAGGGACTCGGCACTGATGCGCGCAGCGATCTCTACGCGCTGGGCGCCACACTTTATCATTTGATGACGGGCGTGAAACCGCCCGACGCACTGACACGCGCCGCCGCGCTCGTCAACGGTCAACCCGATCCACTGCAACTCGCCAGTGTCGCAAACCCCGCAGTCTCGCCTGACCTCGACACGTTTCTCGCGAAGGCGATGTCGCAGAACCGTGAACAGCGATACTCGAACGCCAGTGACATGCAGAAGGATCTTCATTCCGGAAATCGCGTCTCGACGGTCGTCGATCGCGGCGAAGCGCAGACGGTCCTGTTTCCGGCAGCAGCGTCGAGCACGGTCGCCATTCCGACTGAGACGGTAGCCGCACGACGAACAGTTCCCGCCGGCGAAACGACAGTTGTTAGACCAGCAGCCGAACGCAAACGCGTGTTGCCGTGGGTGGCTTCCGGAGCAGCGCTGCTGTTGCTTGTCTGTGGTGTGTTCGCGTTCTTCGCTTTTCAGAATCGGAATAACTCCGTGGTCCAGGCGCCGGTGACGCCGCCGCCTGAGACGTCGGCCACTCCAGCGCCGAGTGTCGCACCGACGGCAAACGAACAGGCTGCCGAACAGAAAGCCACAAACGAACAGAAGGCCGAAGCGCCTGTTGCGAAGAAGACTGAAAAAACGCAGCGCGCCGAGGAGAAGAAAGCTCGTACAGCCGACGCGCAAGCGGACGGCGATGTGGACGCAGACGTGCACGTGGAAGTGCCGAAGATCGAGCCGCCGGATGTGCCACGAGTAGACCGGGTTCCTAAAGACAAGCGCAAACCCGAGACGCAAGTGCTGCCTGGCGGTGTCGTCATTCGTAAGTTCCCCGACGGTTCGCAAATGATCAGCTCGCCGGATGGAACGCGCGTCTTTATAACGGCTGACGGCCAGCGACGGGTGCTTAACCCGCGACGACAGCCGCGCCGCGAACCGCCACCAGCTCCAACGCCTTGACCTGTTCCAGCTTCGTTCCATTAAGGGAGACAATTAAATGAAGCAGTTAAGAGCCACACGGATCGTTCTTGTATTTTTCACTCTTTGCTTCGCGGTGATCGTTCTCGCAGCGCCGGGCGGGTTTTCCGCCAGTGCGACAGACGCGAAGTCCACCGCTTCGAACGTCCGCGTCACTCCGCCGGCGCCGGTTTTCAGCGACAAAGATCGCGTCGCCGAGTTGGTCCAGCGCAGACAACGTGTGGCCCAGGGCGTCGGCGATAAGTCGCTGTTGATTCTGTTCAGTACTGAGCCACGCGTTTATACCAACGACGTCGACTATCAGTATCGCCAGGAGAACAACCTCTACTACCTGACGAACCTGAAACAAAAAGGCGCGACGCTGGTGTTGCTGCCGGGCAACACGAAGTACAAAGAGATCCTGTTTCTGCCGCGGCGCAGTGCATTGGCTGAAACGTGGACCGGACACATGTACAGCGCCCAGGAAGCTAACCAGCTATCGGGTGTTCGCGAGATCTGGCAGAACTCGGAATTCGATCCGTTCATCAAGGCGCTGCGCAATCGTCAGCCTTACCGGCCGAAACCGGAAAACATTTTCATGTCGGATCTACCAGCCGACACGCCGTTGAATAACGATAATGGTTTCGCGACGCTTTTCGACGCCGCGGCAAAAGGCGAGGCAGGGTTGTACATGCTGGTACCCGGCGCTCCTGAAAGTCGCGAGTATAAGTACGAGCAGAAGTTTGCTGCGGACTGGGGAACAACCGCGTCAGGTTTTGGCATTCGCAACGCATGGCCCATCTTCACGCAGATGCGTTTGGTGAAGTCGCCGATGGAGCTGCGTCTGATGCAGCACGCGATCGACATCAGCATCGAAGCGCATCAACGTTCGTGGGTATCGGCGATCAACGCGAAGTGGGAATACGAGGTCGACGCGGAAGTCGCGTACACGTTCAAGCTGAGGAACGCAGATAACTGGGGTTATCCGGACATCGTCGGTTGTGGTCCAAATGCGACGACGCTGCATTACATCGAATCGCAAGGCGCAGTGAAGCCGGGCGAGCTGCTGTTGATGGACGTCGGTGCTGAATACGATCACTACAGCGCCGACATCACGCGCACTTTCCCGGTCAACGGCAAGTTCTCACCGGCGCAGGCGGCGGTCTACCAGATCGTTTACGACGCACAGGAGGCAGTTGCGGCAGCTTCGAAACCAGGCGCGACGTTGTCAGACGTGAATCGAGCAGGAACGGAAGTGATCAAAGAAGGTCTTTTGAAACTCGGCTTGATCACGGATAAGGCGTCGAGTCAGTACCGGCTGTGGTTTATGCACGGAACGTCGCACTGGCTGGGCATGAACGTTCACGACGTCGGTGGTGGATCGAAGTTTGTGCCGGGTGTTGTATTCACCAACGAACCCGGCATCTACGTGCGTCCCGAAGCGTTGGACCAGATGCCGCCGGGCTTTACCGCGGCGGAGTGGGACAAGTTCGTGACGGCGGTGCGCCCGGTGTTTGAGAAGTACAAAGGCATCGGCGTGCGCATCGAAGACGACATGGTGATTACCGACACCGGCGTCCGTTGGATGACCGAAGCCCTCCCGCGTAAGATCGTCGACATCGAGGACTTCATCGCGAAAGCGAGACGGCAGTCGGAGTAATCCGCCAGCCGTCCTACTTCGCACTCGCGAGCGCGGCTTTGATGGCGCGGCGAGTGTGGACCTCGGCGAGGTGACGGCGATAGTCGGCCGAGGCGTAGAGATCGGTCGTGGGGTTGATGCCGTCGCAGACTTTCGCTGCCGCGGCGGGGATTGTTTGATCGTCCAGGGTTGCGCCCGTCAGAGCGGATTCGACGCCTTGCGCGCGGAAGGCTTTGGTTGAAACTCCGGTGACGCCGATGCCGGCAGCGGAACATGAGCCGTCGGCGTTCAATGAAAGATGGACCGCGATGCCCACCACCGCGTAACCCGACGCCGGATGCGGAACTTTTTGATATGCCTGCCCAAAACGGCCCGACGGTTTCTTGATGCGAATCTCACGCAGTATCTCGCCGGGTTTAATATCGGTGGTTAAGAGATCGATAAAGAATGAGTCGGCCTTCACGGTCCGCTCGCCGTTTGGTCCCGTCAACACGAGCTCCGCGCTGAGAGCGAGCGCCGCCGCCGGCCAGTCACCTGCCGGATCGGAGTGGGCCAGACTCCCGCCAATGGTTCCTTTATTCCGCACCTGAACGTCGCCGATGTTTCCGGCGCACGCGGGTAATAACGGACAAATGTTCTTCAAGAGATCCGACGACTCGAGTTGATAGTGCGTCGTCGTCGCGCCGATCAGGATCTGATCGCCTTCCTCACGAATGTAGGCGAGTGACTTGATCCGCGCGATGTCGACGAGCAACTGCGGCTGCGCGAGCCGAAGCTTCATGGCCGGTATCAGGCTGTGACCGCCGGCAAGGACTCTCGCGCCGTCCGGATCGCCGGCCAGCAGCGCAACAGCTTCCTCGAGAGTAGCGGGCGCCTGGTAATCGAATTGTGCGGGTATCATCTGTGTTGGCTCCTATCCGTTATTGATGATGCGCCAGACATTTTCCGGTTTAATCGGCATGTCGAGATGCTTCACGCCGAAAGGCGCGAGCGCGTCAATCACCGCGCCGACGATCGCGGGCGTTGCGCCGATCGTTCCCGCCTCACCGACACCTTTTACGCCAAGCGGATTCACCGGCGACGGCGTCTCGGTGCGATCGAGTTCAAACCTCGGAATGTGCGAAGCGCGCGGCAGCGCGTAGTCCATCAACGTGCCAGTGATCAACTGTCCGTCTTCGTTGTAAACAACTTCCTCAAACAGCGCCTGGCCGATCGACTGGACAATGCCGCCGTGGATTTGTCCATCGACCAGCAGTGGATTGATCACGCGTCCGCAATCGTCGACCGCAACATAGCGCAGAAACTCGATGTCGCCCGTCTCGCGATCGATTTCGACAACGGCGATATGCGTCCCGAACGGGAACGTGAAGTTCTTGGGTTCGAAGAAGTACGTGGCGGAAAGACCAGGCTCCGTGTCGGGCGGCAGATCCTTCGCGATGTGCGCGGCGAGCGCGATCTCCTGAATCGTGATACTCGACTTGCCATCGGTCTGCGGTTCAGGCAGTGCACCCGCGGGCGCTTCGCCGACCGGCACTACCGGATCGGAAACACCCGTAGTCGCAGCGGCAGCGGCGGCTTGTTCCAACGAATACTTGCCGCCTTCAAATGACAGGCGCGAAGCGCCGGCCTTCAACATGTGCGCGGCGATTTTGTCAGCTTTTTCTTTCAACTTCTGAATCGCTACAAACACCGCCGTGCCGCCGACCGCAGTAGCGCGACTGCCGAAGGTGCCGATGCCGTACTGGACCACGCCCGTGTCGCCGTGAATGACCGTGACGTCGTTGAGGTCGACGCCGAGCTCGTCCGCGGCGATCTGCGCGAACGACGTCTCCTGTCCCTGACCGTGCGGCGAGGCTCCGGTCAGCACGGTGACCTTGCCGGTCGGTTCGATACGAACCGTGGCACTCTCCCAACCACCGGCGGGCATCGCCTGTGATGGACCAAGCGCGCAGATCTCCACGTACGTCGAGATACCGATACCGATCAGACGTCCTTCTTCGCGCGCCTTCCTCTGGTCTTCACGGAGCTTAGCGTAGCCGGCGATCTGTTGTGCCTTATCCAAAGCGGCTTCGTAGTCACCGCTGTCGTAATCAAGCCCCGTGGCGGTGTGAAACGGAAACTCGCTGGGAGCAGGGAAGTTCTTGCGCCGCACTTCGGCCGCGTCCATGCCGAGATCCGCAGCCACGAGATCCAGCGCGCGTTCGACGACGTACGTTGCTTCCGGACGTCCGGCGCCGCGATATGCGTCGGTGGCCATCTTGTTCGTGAAGCACGCGGTGATGTTCATCTGAATCGCCGGAATCTTGTACGCGCCGGAAAGCATCAGCCCGGTCAGCGTCGGAATTGCAGGTGTCAGCAGTTGATGATAGGCGCCGAGATCCGCAAAAACGCTGTAGCGCAGACCGGTCAGCGTGCCGTCGTTTTTGAATGCGATCTCTACGTCGCCGACTTGTCCGCGTCCGTGAATCGTCGCTTGCATATTTTCACGCCGGGTTTCGATCCACTTGACCGGCTTGCCTAGTTGCATCGAAATCCAACCGAGCAGCGCTTCTTCTGCGTAAACATTCAACTTCGAGCCGAAGCCGCCGCCGACTTCAGGCGTAATCACGCGCAGCTTGTTTTCAGGAATGCCGATCATCAGCGCCACTTGCGTGCGCATGAGGTGCGGGATCTGTGTCGACGACCACAACGTCAGCTCTTGTTCGCCGGGGTAGTAGCGTGCGAGGACGCCGCGCGGCTCCATCGCAATGGGCGCGAGTCGTTGGTGCAGCACACGTTGCTTCACGACGCGGTCGGCAGCTGAAAACGCAGCCTCGATGTCGCCTTCACCGGACGTCAAACGATACGCAATGTTGTCGGTCCACGCGTCGTGGATCACCGGTCCGCCTTTCGCCGCTTCTTCAACGTCGGTTACGACCGGGAGCTCTTCAAAGTCGACTATGATCTGATCGCACGCGTCACGCGCGACATAACGATCGGTAGCGACGACCGCCGCGATCGGATGGCCCAAAAAGTAGACCTTGTCTTTCGCGAGTACGCGATGATCGGGAACCTTCAAGTCCGGCAAGGCGCCCGCGCACGGCACTGGTCCAATCTTGTCCGCGACTTCAGCACCGGTGTAGATAGCGACGACTCCCGGCATCGCCAGTGCTGCAGAAGTATCGATGCCGGTGATCTTCGCGTGGGCGTAAACGGAACGCACAAACGCGACGTGCAGCGTTCCCGGCAACCCGATGTCGTCGACGTAATGGGCCAGACCCTTGATCAGTCGAGGATCTTCGGTGCGTTTCACTCGTTGGCCGACGTATTTGTTTGACATGAATCCCTCCGGGGATTAGTGCTTAGTTCTTTGTTCTTGGTCTTTGGTCTTGGGACTTCGGTCTTTGAGGATCTATGTGAGCCAAACGACCAAGTACAAAGTACAAAGTACTAAGTACAAAGACCCAAGGCCCAAGCCCCAAACCTATCCCGCCGCCGTCTTCGCCGCATACTCGACGGCTTCGATGATGTGCTGGTAGCCGGTGCAGCGACAGAGATTGCCTTCGAGACCGTGGCAGATCTCTTCGCGCGACGGACTGGCGTTGCGGTCGAGTAACTGCGCCGCGGTTACGATCATTCCGGGCGTGCAGTAGCCGCACTGCAATCCATGTCGTTCCCAGAAGCCTTCCTGGACGGGATGCAATTCACCGTTCTTCGCGAATCCCTCGATCGTCGTCACTGCCGATCCGTCTGCTTGAACGGCGAACATCGTGCACGACTTCACGGCCTGTCCGTCGAGCATCACCGTGCACGCGCCGCACAGCGACGTCTCGCAACCGACGTGCGTTCCCGTCAGTTCGAGAACGTCACGCAGGTAATGAACGAGGAGCATGCGAGGTTCGACCTCATCGCTGTGAGAGACTCCGTTCACGTTGAGATTGATCGTCTTTTTCATTTTGTGTTCTCCCGAAAGTAAAAGCCACAACAACTAAACAGTCGCTTTGTGAATCCGCCGCTTCAACCGGTGAATCGTCCGGCGCACGACTTTGAGTTGCGCGCGATCGTGCGCGGTGAGCGCGGCTTCACGCTGCGTCTTCAACTCGCGAATGCGAGCTTTGATATCCGACTTGTCGACGCCGATGACGTCATGATGCTCGTGTTGAATGCCGAGAGCTTTCGCTAGCGCCCCGATCAGGTGCGGTTTGTTCATCTGCGTGTAGCCCTGGACGGCATCATGTTCGATGCCTTTGGCGATATCGCGCAGGTCGGCGAGGGTTTTGTGTCTCAGTTCTTCGATTGTGTAAGGCATGCAAAACTCCTGTGGCGGCGAATGATTTCTACAACTTTCGGAACCTTTTATGAATCCGGCGGTGCAAAGATCTGGTCGAGATGGTGCTTCATGTGGACCAGGTAATCGCGCACGAAATAGTCGAGGGTCGTCGGGTCGTTCTTGTCGACCGGATGGAGCGCGATCTGGTCCAGATTATGGTGTATTCGGGCGCGCATTAAAGTAGCTTCGGGGATCGCGGCGATCACGTGCACGAGATGCAGATTGTAGGAGCTCCACAACTGGATCATGTCGCTCCACGTCTCGTCGATGTACCCCTGCGCGTTGACCCATTTCTCCTGCTCGTAACCCGGAAACACGAGGTCGTCCGTAAACTGCGCCCGCACGAATCGCTGATGATTATTGGCGGCGGAGTCGATCAGGTGACCGAGCACCTCTTTTATCGACCACTTGTCAGGCGACGACTTGCGGGCGCTCTCGTCCGCAGAGATCGTGCGCAAACGCTCAGTCGCGTTCACGACCGTAGCGCGAAAGTCTCCCAGAAACTCGTCAAGGTTACTGGCCTGGGTTGTCATGGCGATTATTTGTGCCCCGGATAATACCACGGATGCTGCAAATAAGGGCTGGACTAACCGCCCTGTTTTTGATTCACTGTTACGTCCGAAAACACCGTTTTTCGCGACCTCAATTACTTTTATCTCGGAGATCCCTCAAATGAAGAATACCCCCTCCCTTCGGCCCCTGATTATATCGGGGTGTCTGATGTTCGCCTTTATTCTCGGCACTTCCGCTGCATTTGCGCAGGACGGCGCCGCCTCAAAAGAAAAGCAAACTTATAACCAACTGAAAGCCTTTGCCTTGACCGGCGGTTCCGTCCAGGTGAACGCGCTGGTGCTCAAGAAAGATCGAACTGAACTCACGCTCACCGGCACGGTTTATTTGAGTGACGCGGTCAATGGTCAGGCGACCGGCGCTGTCTTTATCGGCGACGGGAATTTCAAAGCCGAAACGCCCACAAACGAGTTCGAAAAAGACAACGTGAGGCGCCTGCTCGGTTCCGACAACGTCGAATCCGATTTCAAGACCGCGGTCTTCAGGTTCACTGACGACACCGCGACGCAAATGGGTCAAGCGCAACCCGGTCCGGCAAATGACCGCGCGCAAAAACTCGCCCTCGAGAATGATGCACGACAGATGCGCGAGACCGGCGCGAATCTTCCGGCGCGTCTAGCCCTCTCGTTGCTCAATGGTGAGAAGCCGGGCTTCTTCTTCGCTACTTTTGATGGCGGCCGGCGTGGTCGCTTTTCGCTGGTCCTCGATCATCAGAATCGCATACCCGTCGGTAACTTCGACATCAATGCCGGTGAGAAGGGTCTGATCTGGGCTTACAACACCGCGATTTACGGTCCCGAAGTCTGGCTGGCTTTTTACTCACTCGATGATTACCAGCGCGGCCAGGTCGCCTATTCAGATGCCAACGATCAGATCGACATCGCCCATTACAAAATGGACGTCGACCTGCGCGACTACAACAACCGCCTGCGAGTGATCTCGCACATGGTAGTCGAAGCGCTTCAGCCAAACTTGCGCGCCATTACTTTTCGGATCGGCGAGAGTTTGAGTGAGTACGACAACAACCGTCTGAAAAAACAGATGCGCGTCAAGTCGGCACGTTCGGGCAGCACCAGTCTCGACGTGATCCAGGAAGATTGGGAAGGCGGATTCACTGTTCTGCTTCCGCAAGCAATCAACGCCGGCGACAAACTCGAGCTGGATCTGGACGCCGAAGGCGACTTTTTGGTCGATACCGAGTTTTGCCACGAGTGTCACTATCCACGGTCCAACACGACGTGGTATCCGCGTCATGGTTATCTCGATCGCTCGAGTTACGAGCTTACTTTCCGGCATCCCAAGAAGTGGCGGGTGGCGAGTGTCGGCGCGCGTCTCTCGGAAACCCTCGATCCGGAAGACAAAGATGGCGGCATCTCGAAGTTTGAGATGAAACAGCCGGTGTCGTTGATCGTTTTCGCGCTTGGGCCATTCAAACGACACGACGACGTAGTGAAGTGGGAAAAGGGCGGCGAGCCTACGCCGCTTGAATTCAACTCTTTGCCGGGTGACATGGCGGCTATCAAGGAAGATTTCATCCTCGCCGAGCTGAACAACTCGGTCCGTTATTTCACAGCGTTGTTCGGCACCTACCCGTATCCAAAATTCGGCGCGGCCTTTCATCCGTTTCCGTTCGGACAAGGCTTCCCGTCGATGTTGATGATTCTGCCCGTCGATCGGTCCAGCAAGTACACCTACAGCTTCATCGCGCATGAAACAGCGCATCAATGGTGGGGCAACATCGTCGCCTGGCGCTCGTATCGCGATCAGTGGCTGAGCGAAGGTTTCGCCGAGTACTCCGGCATTCTTTACACCGGATTGCGCGACGGTAAGGGTTCCCGAGAAGAGCTCCTGAGCCAGGCGCGGTCGTCACTCAAGGAACCACCACAGACGTTGACGGGTATCGGCAAGGGCAGGCTCGTGGACGTTGGTCCGATTATCCTGGGCCATCGCCTCAATACCAGTAAGACATTCGGTGCTTACCAGGCGTTGATTTACAACAAAGGTGCGCTGGTGTTGCGCATGCTGCACTTCATGCTGAGCAATCCGTCCTCGGGTGACGACAAGCCCTTCTTCGACATGATGAGCGACTTCGTCGAGCGCTATCGAAATAAGACGGCTTCGACCGACGACTTTCGCGCCGTAGTCAACGAACACTTTGCCAAGACGCCGATTGCAAAGAAATACGGCATGACGAATCTGAACTGGTTGTTCCGCGAGGCAGTCTATCAGTCGGAATTTCCGTCGTATGAAATGCAGTACAAGGTCACGACGGAAGCGGACGGGAAAGTGTTCCTCACCGGAGCTATCACGCAGAAGAACGCGGGCGAGAACTGGGTGATGGTGTTGCCGGTCAAGTTAGACTTCGGCGGCGGTAAGGTCGGGATGGGGACCGTGATCGTCCAGGGACCATCGACTCCGTTTAAGATCCCGCTGCCCGCGGCGCCTTCGAAGGTCCAACTCGATCCTGACCGTTGGATTCTCGCGGAGAGCATCTCGACGAAGGGCAATTAAATACGTCCACCCGTGTTTGGGAACCAACTCGGCGGCATGTTCGTTTCAGACAACATGCCGCCGACGCACAAGCATCCCAGATTCACGATGAAGCGCACGGTAAAGACTCTCGGAGTTCTAACTGCGGCAATGTTTCTGCTGGTGGTAACAGGCGCGGGGAGCGCGCTGGCTAACACTCTCGTTTTCTACGCCCGCATCGCTAAGCTCTACACGCAAGCACCTAATTCCAAGATCAAGATGCCGGTTGAGGACGTGACCAAGCGTGAGGTCGCCAACACCTGGGGTGCGCCGCGCAGTGGTGGTCGCACACATGAAGGTCAGGACATCTTTGCCCCGAAAGGCACGAAAGTCCTTTCCGCGACGAATGGTTACATCTACAAGATCGGCGAGAACAACCTGGGTGGACAGACAGTCTCGGTGATCAGTTCCGGTGGACGCATTTACTACTACGCGCACCTTGATTCATACGCACCGGGAATCAAAGTCGGAGATCCGGTGACGACTCGCTCGCTGTTGGGGTTTGTCGGCACGACGGGTAACGCGCAGGGAACTCCGCCGCATCTTCATTTCGGCGTCTACACATTCGGCTATAGCGATGCGATCAACCCGCTACCGCTCATCACCGACCGCACCGCTCCGACTGCCGTTCCAGCAGTAACCAGAACTCCGCCACAAAGAGACCCACGGATCGCAGGCCGCGTCCGCGCCTCGTAGTCAATTAATCGGGCACGTCTTTCGAAAATTTGACTCCCATCGCCGCTTGGCTTATTGTTTCGCGCAGTTCGCAGTTCCAAGTCTGTATTCCACAACAATAAGCCATTCGGAAGGAGCATACGCATGCGTGCGCGATCCCGCTTTCTCGCTATCTGTGTTCTCGTCCTCGCATTCTTCGCAGTCATCTTTCTTCTGGCCCCACGTTCAGAAGCAAACAATTCGTTTCAGGATCCACCACCCCCGCCCGCGGGCGGTGGCCAGGAACAACCACAAGGTCCGGCTGGCCGGCCGACTCCGTCGACTGACCCGCGGCCTTACGATCGTGTGATCACGAAGGACGCCAAGACCGACGACGGCGTCTTCAAGATTCACACTATCAAAGACAAGATCTATTACGAGATCCCGAAGAGTGAACTGGACAAGGAATTCCTTTGGGTGAGCCAGATCGCCAAGACTACGCTCGGCGTCGGCTACGGCGGACAGGCCGCGGGAAACCGCGTCGTGAGATGGGAGCGCAAAGGCAATCGCGTCTTCCTGCGCAACATCTCGTACGACGTAGTTGCCGACCCCAGACTGCCCGTCTCACGCGCGGTCCAGGCTTCGAACAACGATACCGTCATCATGGCGTTCAACGTCGAAGCGATCGGTAAAGACGATGCCGCCGTTATCGAGGCGACGCGCCTGTTCACGTCCGAAGTGACGGAGTTCAGCGCGCGCACGCGTTTACGCGCTCGCGGTTTCGATGCGTCGCGTTCGTTCATCGAGAAGACGAAGTCGTTCCCGACGAACATCGAGGTCGAAGTTTCGCAAACGTACACGTCGCCGCCGGATCTCAACCCGGCTGGTGGTGGTGGTCCACAACCAGCGCCGAATCCGTTTGCGCAGGGAATGCGTGCCGGAACCAACGCGACCGTGGTCATGCACTACAGCATGGTCAAACTTCCCGAGCATCCAATGATGCCGCGCTTGTTTGACGATCGCGTCGGCTACTTCAGCATCCGCAAGTACGACTACGGTCTCGACGAGCAGCGTGCGGCGGAACGTCGTTTCATCACGCGCTGGCGCCTCGAGAAGAAAGATCCAAACGCGGCGATCTCCGAGCCGGTGAAACCGATCGTCTACTACGTCGATCCGGCAACGCCGAGCAAGTGGGTAGCGTGGATCAAGAAGGGAATTGAGGATTGGCAGCCCGCGTTTGAAGCCGCCGGTTTCAAGAACGCGATCATCGCCAAGGAGGCACCGTCGAAAGAGGAAGATCCGAACTGGGATCCGGAAGACGCGCGGTATTCAGTCATTCGTTACCTGCCTTCGACGATTGAAAATGCTTCCGGCCCGCACGTGAACGATCCGCGCACCGGCGAGATTCTCGAGTCGGACATTCAGTACTATCACAACGTGATGAACCTGCTGCGTAGCTGGTCATTTATCCAGGTTGGCCCACTCGATCCGCGTTTCAAAAAACTGCCGCTGCCGGATGATCTGATGGGACGTTTGGTCGAGTACGTGGTGGCGCACGAGGTCGGGCACACGCTCGGTTTCCAGCACAACATGAAAGCGAGTGCGACCTACCCGGTCGACAAACTCCGCGACATTCAATGGCTGAAGACGATGAGTCACACGCCGACGTTGATGGACTATTCGCGCTTCAACTACGTCGCCCAACCTGAAGACAACATTCCGCTCGAACAACTGATTCCGCAGATTGGTCCGTACGACAAGTGGGCCACGATGTGGGGTTACAAGCCCATTCCCGGCGCGAAATCTCCGGACGACGAGAAGAAGACTCTCGACGAATGGGCCCGCGAACAGGACTCGAAAGCCTACCTGCGCTTCTCGACTGCTGACGCACGTGGTTCCGATCCGGGTGAAAACACCGAAGCCGTCGGCGATGGCGACGCGATCGCCTCGACTACTCTCGGTCTCAAGAACCTCAAGCGCGTTTCCGACATGCTGCTGCCGGCCACGACACATCAGGGTGAACCGTACGACGATCTGGAAGAGCTGTACGGGCGAATGTTGGGCCAATGGGCCACGGAAATGAATCACGTTACCGCGATCGTCGGGGGCTTCAACTCTCAACAGAAACACGGCGGCCAGGATGGCGTCCGCTTTGTGATCGTTCCGAAGGAGAAGCAGGCGGCGGCAGTTCGCTTTATCAACGAGAACGCTTTTGCCACACCCGCGTGGGCCCTGAAGGCTGACATCCTGCGTCGCATCGAGCCTGCGGGTGCGCTGGCGCGAGTGAATGCGGCCCAGGAACGCGTGTTGAATTCGCTTTTGAGTAACACGCGCTTCGATCGTTTGATCGAGCAGGAAGCGATCGACGGCATGGCGTCGTACAAGCCCGCCGACTTCATGTCGGACGTTCGGCGCGGAATCTGGAGCGAAATCGAAGCGGGCCCGGTGAAGATCGACGTCTATCGTCGCAATCTTCAGAACTCCTATATCGATCTGCTGTCGGCGAAGCTCAACGGGCGTCCGGCCGTAATCGACGACTACCGCGCGTTGATCAAAGCCGAGCTGCGCGATCTGAGTAACGCGATCGGAGCGGCGATGCCGCGTGCGGTGGATCGACAAACCCGCGCTCATCTCGCCGATGTACGCGATCAGATCGCGAAGGCGCTGGATCCGAAGTTTGCACCACCGGCTGCTCCGGCGGCACTGGCGTTTCCGTTCGGGATTGATGACGGGATTACTTCCAACTCAGATTCAAGCTCGATCGAGAATTTCAGTTGGAGCGACTGCTGGCCGGATTACGCGATTCGGATTCGTCGCCGGGAATAGCAGCCAGCAAGATGTCAGTAGTTGTGTTCGAGTAGGTTCGTGGTGCGCTCGGTGACGCTGTCTGGTGCAGCCACGATCGGAGTTTTTGCAACTGAGACGCCCTCGGCGAGATCGCGAGGTGGAGCGACTGCTGGTTGTTCCAACTCGAGCTCCTGCCGGGGGCGAATCAATAAACCGGCCAGGATATGTCCGACTCCGGAGAGCGTCGGTAGCAAGCCAAACAACCAGATGACTCGCACAACCGGATCGATCTCGAACGGAATTTGACCGATGACGTGCGGTGGAAGCTTTAGCACCAGCGCGGCTGACAAGTAGTACAGAAAGATCGTCAGGCCGACGCCGGAGAACAAAGAGACGATGCCCGTTGTGATGTGCTTTTCGCGCCGTTCAGCGGGCGTTTTCCTTTTTCCGAACTGAATTAACGGGCGGGGTAGGTCCTTGCCTTTGGCGATTGCCTGAAGGTTCGCGCCGCAGGCACGGCAATACTTAGTCGTGGACTGCGCGTCTGTGCCGCATTGGTAACAGTACATAGCAGGAGACTCAAGTACCGAAACGTGCGCGAGGACGGTTTAGTTCGCTAAATCCGTTCGACCCGTGGTTCTTATTCGTAGCTCAACGCTTCGACCGCGTCCTGGCGGGCGGCTCGCAACGCCGGATAGAGCGCGCCGATGCTACCTCCCAGAAGCCCCACTCCCAAGGCAACCAGCACCCATCGCGGCTCGATCTCGATCGTCAAATTCGTCGTGCGCATCACTGCCAGTCGCGCCAGCATCGTCAATCCAATGCCCACCGCCACTCCGAGGAAGCTGACGATAATCGCTTCCTGCTCAATGACCCACGCAATCGACGACTTCGACATCCCGAGCGATTTCAGAATTCCAATTTGCCGCGTGCGCTCCGTCACGGTCGTGTACATCGCCAACAAGATCACGAGCATACTAATCGCCGCCGCCACACCGACGACGACCTTGATGAATACGTTCAACGCCGGAACACCACTGGCGTAGAGCTCAGGAAGTTCGCGCGTGAGTACAAGTTGATCGTCGGGGAATCGCTGAAGAATGGCAGCGGCCACTTCGTCCTGCCGCGCCGGATCCTGACAGGCAACCAGAATCGCTGACGCACGATGCTCGGCGCCTTCCTGTTCCTGCATTGTCGCCAACGGGATCTTGATTCGCCCGCCACCCGGCGGTTCGTAAACACCGACGATCTTAAACGGTCGTTCAAATAGCTGGACCGTGTCGCCGATCTTTACTTTGCGCCGTTCCTTCCACTCGGGGTCGACGATCGCCTCGTCACCTCCTTCCAGTTTCCGGCCTTCGCGGATGGTGATGCGCGCGATGTTCGCGTACTCGTCGTAGTTGATGCCGTCAATCAGTCGTTGACCAAAACCGGTGTCGCTCTTGTCGAGCGTTTGACCGACTGCGGTTGCGGCCCGCACGCCGGGAATAGTAGCCAGCTCTGCGGCGTGCGCAGCAGGCAAACGAAACTGCGCCGCGCCGAGTCCGATCGTTCCCGACGCGCGAATCATGATCTCCGCGCCGATGTTTGATTCGCGCCGTCCGCGTTCGTGCAAGACCCCGCGCGACAGACCGACGGTGAAAACGATGAGCATCACGCCGACTCCCGTTCCGAGAATGCTGACGGCAGTGCGCGCAGGTCGATGAGCGATGTTTGAAAATACGAGGCTATCCATAAGACGTTGCAGGCGTGGGCTCCGATCCAGAACGCGACGCCATGCATTCGGCAGCGTGCGCCACGTGAGAACGAGCAGCCCGATTGATGTCCAACTGACAATCGCCGCCTTGCGTACCAGGGCCAACGCAAGGCCGGCGGCGGGCGTGAAGCCCAAACCTTTTTGCAGAATAACTTCGGTGCCGCCTTCGTACACGCCGATCGTGCCGGGTACGAACGCAAACACCGCGTTGATGACTTTCGTGAGCGACTCGATGATGTACGCCTGCGCCACGCCCGTCTGGAACCCGAGCATCTTCAGCGCCAGAAAAACCTCGATGACGCTGGTGGCGTGGGCCAGCAGGTTGCAGCCCACCATCGCGAAGAACGCCGCCGGATGATGCTTGTAGAAGTCGTAAACCTTCAACTCGAGATGATAGATGTGATGGCGTTTCTTGAGTATGACCTTGGGACTGAGCCGGAGTTGGGCCAGGCGGTCGATGATCCACGTCAGCAACATCACGCGCCGCTTGGCTGCAATCACGGTGACCAAAAGTCCCGCACCCGTAACTGCCGCG
The DNA here is from genome assembly GCA_036266055.1 of Pyrinomonadaceae bacterium. Lineage (GTDB taxonomy): Bacteria > Acidobacteriota > Blastocatellia > Pyrinomonadales > Pyrinomonadaceae > PSRF01. Next base: position 16,618 of record DATANW010000453.1, read on the forward strand.
ATTGCAAGCAGCACGAGATTGACTTGCGGCGCCAGCGGATACTTCACCAGCATCACCACCGCGCCGCTCAAGATGAAGAAGACGACTGACAGGTTGTAGAGAAGATTGTCGACGACGAGCGCGGGCACGCCGTACGTCAGCGGCACTCGTTTTCTGAGTAGCGCGACCTTCGTTGCTTCGCCGAGCAGCGGACCGGTGAACGTTAGAAAACTGATCGCTTCGCCGCCGAGTCGTGCTGCAAATGCTTGCCGGAATGTGATTCGTCGATGTTCCGCCGGGACGGCGGCGCGCATCGAGATTGTGCGTAGCACGTGACGGAGTCCGCTGAGTCCGACGATGACGAAGAAGCCGAAGCCGATGCGCAGCAGTGCATCGAACAGCGGTTGCACACCCACGCGATTGATGACGTAGACGAGCAGGCCGAGGCCGAGAAGGAACGCGAGTGCTTGCAGCCAGATGAGATAACGACGGGAGTTGCTGACGGGCGAAGCGTCCGGCGCTTCGACGAGTTCTTCTTCTACTTCTGCTGTCTGCCAGTTATTTGCCAGGTTCTCTGTCGATTCACTCAAGGTGCTGCGTTAACTCCATTAGACGTGATGTTCTTTTTGTCCGGAACGCTTGGCAGCAGCTCTTTTACTACGCGTCCGGGGAAATGTCTGAATCCTTTGTCCCAAAGTCTGGGAACGGGATTGTTATCATCGCGTAAATCGCCGGTTAGTGCCAGCAGCGTCGGCGCGAAACTCAGACTATCGTACGGCTCATCGATGGTTAACGCTTGCGGAATCTTCGTGTTCGCACCGCCCGCGATCATGAAAATCGAGTGCGTCGAAATGCGGAAAAACGATCCGTGATTGCCGCCCGGGTTGAAACCACGCACGTCGAAGTTCCAGTGATCGTGCGCGACGATCAGCATGTCAGGCTCGACCAGTTCGCGTTTGCGCCGCGCGTAATGCCGCATCAGCTTCTCGTTGGCGCTGAGTGCCGGATCGTCGGGCGACAATCGCTCGTTGTGATGGCGCGCGAGCTCTTCGTGCAGACCGACGAAACCGTTTGAATAGTGCGTTCGATGCAACGCCTCGAGCCATTCAATGTCGGTGTGCCACTCGTTGAGCCACGCTGCGCGATCGTTACCCGGAACCTTGAGATTGGGATCTTCGAACATCTCCAACGGCAGTCCGGGTTGCCAGTCGATGAGCTTGAACTGGAGTTTACCATCCGCGCCCTGTCGCAGATTACTGACTGGCACGTATCGAAGCAGTAACTGTCCCTCCGCGTCGCGGCGTGACAGCAAAAGCGCCTGTCGATCCGCGCCGGCGCTGATCCAGATGACGTCTTCGTCGATGTTTCGTTCGTTGATTAAGGGAAGGACAAGATCGCGGCTCAGCCGCGTGGCGAGCAGATCGATAGGACGATTCGTGATGCCGCGCTGGACGTTGTTGCGAACAGTTATGCCGCGCAGCAGTGCGAAATAATCGAGCCGCAGAAAACTCCGAGTTAAGTCGAGCGAGCCGTCGCTGTCGAGCACGAGTCCATTTGGCGCGAGACCGCAGACGTAGTTCTGGAGTTTGTAAAGCGTGTTGCGATCGCCCATCGACTCTGTTGGGATGACGTCGCGAATTTTGATCTTTGCTGGCGTGAAACTGTCCGGATGCAACGCGAGCAGGTTCTGCATCGCGAAGACGTAATCAGTGTACTCAGTTTGCTCGTGTTGCCAGCGATCGAGTTGTACCCAGATTCGTTTGGCGGCGTCGTCGAGTCCGGCGTTCTGTTGTTCTTTTGTAAACTTCTTCGGTTGTGACTCCCAGAGTTTCTGTTGTTGCTCGATCGCGACGTTCAGCGCGCCCAGTTCGCTGCGCAACTCGTTCAGCTTCTGCTTCCATTCCGGGCGTCGACTGTCGATCGCCGCGAAGAAACTGTTCGTGGCGGCTTTGCGAACCTCAGGGCGCAGATCGGTGCGCTGGAGCTGTTGCAGCAGGATGTGAATCAGATTCAGATCGCTGTCGCGCAGGTGGACCGAAGCGCGTTCGTTACCGTCGAAGTCGAGCATTGCCGTCGGGTAGGTCGTGCTTTCACCTTTCAGATAGTACGAGTCTGGGGTCGTCGTCGTGATCAACGGGACCAGCGGATTCACGCCTTTGATTGCGTAGTCGAGCATCAGTCGCCGTTTCGTGATCACATGATGACCACCGCCGGCGCGACTGCCGAGCAGTTTCACGAGGTTGTAGCCCTGGCTGTAGAGATTGTCGTCGGTGTTGAAACCGTGATCGGAGACGAGCACCAGCGCGGTTTCGTTTGCGTACGGTGTTTTTTGAATGCCCGTCCACACCTGGCCGATTACCGAATCCATCTGCTTCAGCACAAACGTCTGCGACTCGATGTCGTTGTTGTGGTGCGCGATGTGATCGAAGTCAGGCATGAACAGATCGGCGTAGCGGATCTTGGGATTGGCCAGTTTTTGCAGCAGCTGCCTGAGGAGCTCATCCGTTATGATGTTCCTCGTCTCCAGCCCCATGGTCCATTCGTCAAAGAGTTCTTTGGGCGGTCTCAGGAATTTGTTTTGCAGACCGCTCTGGAGCATCGCGTAACGAGGGCCGCCGCGCACGAACAGCGAAAACGTCAAATAGCGCTCATCGTGCGCGTAAGCATCAGGAAGCATTGGGAGTCCGAGAGAATCGAGTATCTCGACGGCCGGCATGTCGACCCTCGCGCCGACAATCCCAGCGATGTATAGCGGAAAGAAGTTGAGATAGTCGTAGGAGCGAAGCGTGTAGCGATCGAACTCGACGTTACCTTTGATCTGTAGATGCTGGCCGGTTTCGAGCAGCGACCATGACGGCGCCGAGAGGCTCATGCCACGGACGTAGAAGTTCGAAAGCCGCGCGCCGCGTTGATAGAAGATGTGATCGATCCAGGGCAGGACGCTTTTGCCTGATTGTGGATCGTGCTGCCGCACGAGCCGGTCGACCATGTCGTACGGAAGCCCGTCGCATTTGATAAGGACGAGTCGTTTTGGCTGCGCAACCGCAGAAGTGCAGGCAAGCAGCAGCAGCATGAGCGCAAAAAGGCTCGTGCTGGAGAAAACCCGTGCTTTTATCGAGCGTTGCATCACTCGAAACGCAGCATACTGGAACACGGATTTAAGAACCATCAAGGCTGGCCGACTGCGACTGGTGTGCCGCTGATTGTAGTGACGGCGATGGGCTGGTCGCGTCGCACGCCGCGCAGGTACTCGTTAGCGAGATCGCGCAGAGTTTGGTCGACGTCAGTGTTCTGGGAGATTCGCAGTAGTTCATTGCGAGCTTTCGACCTGCGGATGCGCGAGAGACCGTCAAGACAGGTCCGCCGCGTTTCATCGTCTTTCGTGCGCGCAAAAATGCGTGCAGTTACAGCGGCGGCGGTGTCACTCGCCTGCTCGCCGTGTTGCGCGATGAAGTGCACCGAACGCTTGACGTCGTCGAGGTTCCAGGTGATGTCGACGTCAGCGCTCGCCTTGGCAATCTGCTGCAAGAACCTGGTGTGATACTGAAGACGCCGCGCGATGTCGAGCCGGTCTTCCATATCGACCGTGCGCTGCTCACGATGTACGTACTTGCCGAAGGTAAGCACGTTCAACACGCGAAACGCGATCTGCGCTTTCGATCCGTGTTCGAGCGGCGTCATTTCGGCGCGGCGGTCGCGTTCGACCTTCGCCGCCAGTCCTTCAGGGTTCTTCGCAAAGGCCACCAGTGCGGCGTACTGATCGAGTGCGATCTTCGCTTCTCCGTTGATGTCGTTCTCGAATGGATTTAGAGAGATCGTCTCGATGCGCCCGCTCACTTCGGTGCGCAGGGTGGGCTCCATCGAGTTGTTGAGGGCCAGCAACAGTTTGAGTTGAGAATACGTCGCGAGTCGCGACGGCTGATTGATGTCGATGCCGCGACGGCCGGTGACGAAGTCAAACACCGTCTTGCCGAGAAAGTACGGCAGGTTGCCAAACTTCGAAACTGAGAGAACGTTGCGCGTCACGTCGTTGATGACCCGACGCGACATCTCGCGTTTTTTAGGATTGTAGTTGTCGCGAAAGTCGACGAGCAGCATCGGGATCTTCGGATTGTCGAGACCATACAATCCAAGCGGAATCATCTCGACTGCCTGCGCGCCGGGCGTGTCGCTGGTGACGGGTTGATGGTCGGCGTCGAAATAACGCGTCTCGGCGTATCCATCCCAATTCAACAGGCGCTTGTCAGTCCAGGGGTTCGCAATGTTCAGAAAACGTCCGCTGAAGCGCTGTCCCTGCTTTTCCAACACATCGCGCTTCGACACCCAGATAAAAGCGTGCGTGGCGCTGCCGTCAGGCATCACCAACGGTTCGAAATACAACGACTCGGCTTCCGCTCGCTGTCTCAGCAGTTCCCAGTTGTGCCCGCGTGCGTCTCTCATCAGGGCGGTCTGTTTCGCGTAGTAGTGCTGCAAGTTTGAATCGTCGACGAGACCACCGAATGTTTTGTCCGTCAACATCAGCCGCGCCTGTATCGTCGCCATCTCCGCCTGCGAAAAAGCTGACTGGCCTTCGACTTCCTGGTAGAGGGCGAGCACTGACAGCGCACGAATGATGTGCGACTTGCGATAGTCACTCGTGTTGCGACGATAAGAGCTGGTCGACGCTTTGATTGGCGTGCCGTACGGGTCAAGCAGAATGTTTTGCAGTGCGGTCCAGAAGATCTTGTTCCACACGTCGCTTTCCGGCGCCGCGAGGTCGATCGCTGGCGGCGGTGTGCTCGTGCTCCGGTCCTTGTTACCGACGCGGGTGTAGAAGAAAGGAATCGCAGCGGCCATTCGTTGCTTCAACGACGGACGCGTGTAGGCCAACGGCCAAACGTAGCGCAGGCGGTTGTTCTCGGCCGTCGTATCGCCGAGAGTGTCGCGCAGAATAGACACGAGCGGGATCCACTTGTCGTTACTTGTGGACTCAAGTCCGTCGAGTCGGGCAAAGACCGTGATGAGCTCGGCCCCGCCTTCGACCTCGATACGCTCTAATCGCATGATCTGCGAGAGCGCAACCGCAGGATTCGTTTCGTCGGCGGTGGGAGCAGGGAAAGTTGGGTCGTTAGACAAGTCTGCCGCTGCGGCCCTGCCGAGCGGCCAGAACACTGGGGAGAATAGCGGCGAGATAACGAGCAGAAAAGCGATCAATAAGCTCGCACTGCGTTGTCGGGGACTAAACCTTTGGGTCCTCATCCTGTTTATTTCGGCAAACGCAACAATAGTTGGCAGATGGGGAGTTTGTGCTGCATTCCAAACTGTGGATTTTGCAAAAACTCAAACTAATTCCTTTTCGTTCTCACCTTCTGCAACAGCTATGCCCTTCCACGGACCAATTTAATATACATCAGTCTGCACGCGGATGGGCCAATTTTGTGCCGAACATGTGACAGACCATGCATTGTAACAATCCAATTTCAGAGACGATTTTGGACACTGATCTGTTAATCCGACCCTGTCACTTTTACCAGTTGAGTAGTATTTCGCTGACACTAGCGAAAAATCTCGTTGAATGAGATTACCTCGAGGCTGATTCGGTTGGATGCGAGGACTGGCTGGCTGTATCGACTTCTTTTCCTTCTTTCGGGGGCGGTTGCCAACCGTTGCGCTCGAGTAAGTTTATCGCAAACCGAATGGGCACGGCGAAGTTTGATGCCTGGTTCTCAGTGAAGACGGCGAAATTGACACCGATGACGCGGCCCGTTGGGCCAAAAAGAGGCGCGCCCGATCCGCCTTCCGCGGTCCGTGCGTCATAAACGATTCGTCGCACGTCGAGGTCAGTGATGCTGCCTTGAGTTGTCAGTGGCTGAATGCGTTTGGTCTCGGCGAGATATCCGAGTTGAGCCATCGGCGTTCCGTAACGTTGCTGAATGCCGCGCGATTCCGCATCGTCGAGCAACGCCAGCAAACGATCTGGACCAGACGGATAACCCATCATCACGACGGTCTTACCAACGGCAACTGCGTCCGGATCAGTTTCCAACGGCAGCACCGGAATATTCTCCGGAATCTCGGGCAGGTCGAGCTGGAGCACAGCCAGATCGTCTCGCTGTGCGGCAGCCTTGAACTTCAAAGTAATCGGCTGCGTGTTTTCGGGGAAGTACGCGATCAATCTCTTCAACCGCGGCTGGGCTTTCAAAATGATGCTTTGCGCGCGGTCGTCGGCGATCCATGGTTGTGCGATGTGGCGGTTTGTCATCACGAAACCGTTGCCGACGTGAAAGCCGGACCCGACAAACTCGTATTCGGCGACTGCTGCGTTGCCTTCGGGCGTCAGCGATTCCGGTGCGCCACTCTGTACAGAATTGCCACCATCACTCATTTGTGCCTCAGCGTAGCGCAATGGTCGGCCGGTGCCGGATTCGACAAAATAGAATGAACCCGCGATCAGGCAAACACCGCCGCCATAGTCGCTGCGCAGCTTCACGGCGAGTGAAAGACTGTTCTGCAAATCTTCGGTGCGCTTGCCGATATTAGTGAGTTGATTGTTGGTCTTTGAAACCTGATCTTTCATCTGACCGAGTTGCGCGCCCTGGTCGGCGATCAAATCGCGGCTTCGTTTGATCTCGCGGAACATCGCGTAGCCGAGATAAAGAACGCCGCCGACGAGAATCACGACGAGCGTCAACGCCACCAATTTCGTGCTCGTTCTGATTTCACGCACCAGTTCGCGAGTGAACTCCCGCAGAAAGACCTTTGCATCGTCGCGCCGCGCGGTGGCTGCCGATTCGATCGCGGCCGCTTCGATAAACGGTGCGACGTGAGTTTCGCGCGATGCAGGAACAGTAGCCGGAAGCGCGCGCACCGGGAAAAAGTGGAGCAGCAGATCGCCATCCGCGAACCGAACTTCATCGCCGTCGCGAATCTCCGCGCCATCCGCCAGGGGCTCGTTGTTCAGGGTCACTGGAACATCCGGCGGGAAGCTGGTGACACGGTACGATCCGTTCGCGCGGGTCAGTTCGAGCACGACGGAATTGGCGAGCGTTTTGGGCAGATTCGAAGATCTTAACCGCAGCTCACAGTTGTCGCAGGTGCCAATGCGAATCTGATCGTCGGTGAGGATTTCGGTGTGCCGGTCGTCGCCCGAGGAGATGTGGATAACCAGGCCGGTAGCCATATGTTTCAGAACTCAACCTCAATACATTAAAGCGGCGGCCGAATCAGACCGCATAACTGCTTCTTGCGCGGTTGTCTTCGGTCGCCCACGCTCAGCATTCTACAGGAAGTCGAGCTAAAGGGTTAGCGGTAAAAAGCGCGCGCCCGTGTTAGCATGACCGCGAAGTGAGGTTGTACACCATTGGCCAATGTGGATTTCATCGACGACTGTGAACGACTCGCGGAATTGGCGCCGATCGCCTCGGCGAACATCCAGCGTCACGTCTTTGTTTGCACCGGAAAATCGTGCTCGGCTAACGATAGCGTCGCGGTGAAAGACGCGTTCGAACGCGAGCTGAAAGCGCGTGAACTTCAGTACGGGAAACTTTCGAAAGGTTGCAATCCGAACGGGTCGGTGGTCCTTACTGAATGCGGTTCGGTCGGGTTTTGTGCGGTGGGTGCGGCGGTGATGGTCTATCCGGATGGTGTGTGGTACGCGCAGGTCCGTGCTTCAGACGTTCCCGAGATCGTCGAGGAGCACATCGTCAACGGGCGGCCAGTCGAACGCCTGGCGCTACTCCGACTCCCCGCTGATCGAACGTCTTAAAATTCTGATCTGCTTTTTGGTTTTCAATCCGTGGTTACGGTTTCCAGCGAAGCACAGGTTTACGTGCGGCTGCTGCTTCATCGAGACGCCCGACACGCGTGCTGTGAGGCGCATTTAGCACTAACTCCGGGTTCTCCAACGCTTCACTCGCGATCGAGCGCATAGCCGCGATGAACTGGTCCAACTCCTGCCTTCCTACTGACTCCGTCGGTTCGATCAGCATTGCTCCCTGAACAATCAACGGGAAATAGATCGTCATCGGATGGAAACCGTAATCGATCAAACGCTTCGCGATGTCGAGCGTGTGAACGCCTTTGCGGCTCTGCCGTTTGTCCGTGAACACGACCTCATGCATCGGCGCGCTGTTGAACGGTTTCTCGTAATCCGAAGTCAGACCATATGCGATGTAGCGGGCATTCAGCACAGCCGCTTCAGTCGCTTCTCGCAATCCGTCGTTGCCGTGCGTCAGGATGTACGCGAGCGCGCGCAACATCATGCCGTAGTTACCAAAAAACGCTTTCACCCGGCCGATCGATTGCGGACGATTGTAGTCGAGCCGAAATGTCGGTTCGCCGACGGTCCAATCGGTCTTCACGATGCGCGGCACCGGCAGAAACGGTTCCAATTCCCTGGTGCAGCAGCATGGGCCAGAACCCGGACCACCACCACCGTGAGGAGTCGAAAAGGTTTTGTGCAGGTTCAGGTGAATCACGTCGACGCCCATATCGCCGGGACGCGCGATGCCGACGAGCGCGTTCATGTTCGCGCCGTCCATGTACACCAGCCCACCTGCCTCGTGAACGATCTCGCAGATCTGTTTGATGTTGCGTTCGAAAAGACCCAGCGTGTTGGGATTGGTCAACATGAGTCCCGCGACATCGCCGTGGGAACAGAGTTCGCGCAAGTGATCGAGGTCAGTCAGACCTTCGCTCGTCGAGCGGATTGTCTTGACTGAAAAACCCGAGAGATGAGCGGAAGCCGGGTTCGTTCCGTGGGCCGAATCGGGAATCAGCATCGTGCGGCGGCCTGAAGCGGTGCCTTCACGCGCATCGAGAAACGCCCTGATCATCATGATGCCCGTCATCTCGCCGTGCGCGCCCGCCGCCGGTTGTAGTGAGATTCCCGGTAGTCCGGTGATCTCGGCGAGGTGTTGCTCGAGCTCGTAAATCACTTGCAACGCGCCCTGCGAGTCTTGCTCGTCAGTGAGGGGATGAACGTTCGCAAACTCCGCGATGCGTGCCACCTTTTCGTTGAGCCGCGAGTTGTACTTCATCGTGCACGAACCCAACGGGTACATCCCGAGGTCGATCGAGTAGTTCCACGTCGACATACGCACGAAGTGGCGGATGACGTCGACCTCGCTCACTTCAGGCACGCCTTCGAGATCGTCGTCGCGTTGAAACTCCCGCGGCACGAGCTGGTCGACGGGCGATTCTTCGACGTCCAAGGCCGGCAGACGATATCCGATGCGGCCTGGTTGCGAGCGCTCGAAGATCAGTTGCTCGTTGGGACTGATATGAGAAGTTACTTTTGTGATTCCGTCGGTCATAGATCTGGGTTAACGGTTTGACACGGATTCAAGGCCATCTGTAAGTGCATCGATCTCGTCGCGGCTGTTGATCTCCGTGACGCACACGAGAAAGTCATTCGGTCGATCGTTGAAGAACTGCCACAGCGGAATGCCGCCTTCGATGCCTTTCTCTTTTCCGAGACGCGACAGCAGTTCGCCGGCGTCGAGTGGACCACGAACGACGAACTCGTTGAAACGAGGCCCGGAGAAGGGAAGTGAAAAACCTTTCACTGACGCGAGGCGGCGAGCAGCGTACGCAGCTTTTTGCAAGCACTGATGCGCGGCTTCCTGAATGCCGCGGCGTCCCATCGTTTCCAGGTAAACGGTGGCGGCGAGCGCGATGAGCCCTTCGTTGGTGCAGATGTTTGACGTGGCTTTCTCGCGGCGGATGTGTTGTTCGCGCGTGGCGAGTGTGAGCACGAAGCCGCGGCGTCCCTGTTTGTCGTAAGCCTCGCCGACGAGGCGTCCCGGAATCTGGCGCGCGTACTTCTCGCGCGTGGCAAAGAGCCCGACGTATGGTCCACCAAACGACAGCGGCACGCCGAACGATTGTCCTTCGGCGACGACGATGTCCGCGCCGCACGCACCGGGCGATTTCAACAGTCCGAGTGACATCGCTTCAGTAACAGCAACGACGAGCAAAGCGCCTTTCGCGTGCGCTGCGTCTGCGAGTGCCGAAAGGTCTTCGATGCAGCCGAAGAAGTTTGGCGACTGAACCACCAGCGCTGCTGTTTGATCGTCAACGGCGTTCGCGAGCGTTGCGCCCGACTGTCCGGTCTCCGCGTCGAATGAAACCACTTCCAGATCAATCCCCGCGTGCTGCACGTAAGTCTTGATGACTTCGAGATACTGCGGATGGACCGAGCTCGATGCGATCACTTTCGAACGTCGCGTGACGCGTTCCGCCATCAACACTGCTTCCGCGAGCGCCGTCGAACCGTCGTACATCGACGCATTCGCCACTTCCATTCCCGTCAACTGGCAAACGAGTGTTTGAAACTCGAAGATCGTTTGCAGTGTGCCCTGCGAGATCTCGGGTTGGTACGGTGTGTACGCAGTGAAAAACTCGGAGCGCGAGATGATGTGATCGACGATCGTCGGGATATAGTGAGAATAGGCGCCGCCGCCGAGGAAGCTCGGCCTGCGAGCGCCGGCGTTGCGTCTACCCATTCTTTCGAAACGATTTAGTAATTCGATCTCCGAGAGGGCGGCGGGTGTGTTGAGGGGCCGCTTCAGGAGCAAATCTCGCGGAATGGAATCGAATAAATCTTCAGCCGCGTTGAGCCCGATAGCTTCCAGCATCTCTTTGCGCTCTTCCGGCGAGTTAGGAATGTAGCGCAAGATTATTCGCTCTCAGCTTTCGTAAAGTCTTCGTACTCCGCCGCGGTCAGCAGGCTGTCGACTTCGCCTGCATTCGTCATGCGGAGCCGGACCATCCAACCCTCACCGTACGGATCGGAATTTACTTTTTCCGGTTCGTCCGCGAGCGACTCGTTGATCCTCGACACAGTGCCCGACACCGGCGTGAAGATTTCAGAGACTGCCTTAACTGACTCGACCGATCCGAACGATTCACTGGCGCTGAACTCGTCGCCTGCTTTTGGCAACTCGACATACACTACGTCACCGAGTGAGTTTTGGGCGTAATCGGTGATGCCGATGACGGCTTCATCGCCGTCAACTCTGATCCACTCGTGGTCCTTGCTGTAGTGCAGGTCTTCTGGAACGTTTGCCATGGTTCCTCCAACTGGTTTGAAAATATTTATTTTGTGCGTTTGTAGAACGGCGTCCTAACGAGCTGCGCGCCGACCAGTCTGCCGCGAACGTCGACTTTGATTTCCTGTCCGACGGTCGCGTATTCGACGGGCACGTACGCCATGCCGATGTTCTTTTTCAGAAACGGCGCTGGACTGCCCGAGGTTACTCTTCCAACTTTTTGATTGCCGACGAGCACGTCCTGCTCGTCGCGCGCGATACCGCGTTCTGTTACTTCAAACCCGACCAGGCGACGCGTTATTCCCGCCTGTTTCTGTTGGGCCAAGGCCTCACGCCCGATGAAGTCGCCTTTGTCGAGTTTGGTGATCCAACCGAGATTAGCTTCGAGCAGTGTCGTGGTTTCATCGATCTCGTGATCGTAAAGCGCCATGCCCGCTTCGAGTCGCAACGTGTTGCGGGCGGCGAGTCCGCAGGGAAGCACACCGGTCGGAGTGCCTGTCTTTCCTGCGTCGAGAATCTTGTTCCAGAGTTGTTCCGCGCGATCGGCCGGGGCGTAGACTTCGAAACCGTCCTCGCCGGTGTAACCCGTGCGCGAGACGATGCCGCTCACGCCGTCAACTGTTCCGTGGCGGAAGTGGTAGTACTTGATCTCAGCAAGCGGCACGTCCGTCAGTGGTTGCAGGATCGACTCGGCGTCGGGACCTTGCAGTGCGAGCTGACAGTACTCAGCACTCGCATTGTGCAGTTCAACCGACTCGCCGCTCTGGTGCGACTTGATCCACTCCCAGTCTTTTTCAGTTGTGCCAGCGTTGACGACCAGCAGCAGATGATCTTCCGCGAGCCGATAGACGAGTAGATCGTCGATCACCGTTCCCTCGGGCGTCGTCAGGGCTGAGTATTGCGCCTGGCCGTCGACGAGTTTCGTTACGTCGTTTGAAGTGACTCGATTGACGAACGCGATCGCGTCGCTGCCGCGCACGTCGATCTCGCCCATGTGCGACACATCGAAGAGACCGGCATGCGTGCGGGTGCGTAGATGTTCCTCGATCGTGCCGGCGGGATACTGGACGGGCATGTCCCAGCCGCTGAAGTCGACCATGCGTCCACCGAGTTGGCGATGGGCGTCGTTGAGAGGGGTACGTTTTAGTTCCGGTGCTGTTGCGGTCAAATTAGTCACTCGCGCGGCTTGCTTCGAGGCCTCACGTCGTTTTTTTCAGTAAATAAAAGGTGAAGCCGCAAACTAGCATGCGACGTGCGGTGCGTCAAGCGAGGCGCATTCACCGCGATGAAGAGGAGGCTAATAAAGGTGGTGACTTAGTTCCGGCCGTCGACTTCGACGCGTTGCACGGCGCCGCCGCGACACCAGAAGACGACGCGCATCGTGTCGGGACGGCGGTCGAGGGAGGCTTTGACGAAAGCGGCGTTCTGGCGCAAGGCGGACTCGAAGTCGTCGAGCATGCGACGGTCACGCGGTGGATGGACCACGTCGGCCAATGAGGCAGCACCGTTACTGAAGACGTCGGCGACGACCAGCATGTCGTCATCAGGCGCGTAATAACTTTCGCTCGGATAAGCGTAAGCGCGGGTCATCTTCGCCAGCGCGCCCGCGGGATCCAGGCTCGGTGACTGCGAGCCGTAAGGAGCACGTTCGGCGGCGAGCGATACGTCGGTAACGGGTCTGGTCAGATCGGGATACAGCGCTCTGAGATCGTGGTCGGCGAAATCGCTGTTGTCGAGCATAAGCACGGCGCTACGTTGAAGTGCCGCTTCATGCAGTGCCACGAAATGGGGACGCAGCGCCGTAAACATCAGGAAGAACATGATGACAGACGCGAAAGTGCCGACCGTGTACGGCATCAATCGCGGTCGGATGAACCGCTTGATCTGTTGAGCAATCGAGAGACTTGGTCCCTGCTGTCTGCGAGCGGCGGCTTCGATGTACAGCGCGTTGGAGATGGAGATCGCGAGATCTCCCGGCGGCGTCGGGCGCGACAAGAGGCCGAGATTGCGAGTCAACATTCGCAGTTCGGCTACTTCCGCCCGGCACACCGGACAGTGATCCAAATGCTCATCGATCGCTACTCGAGTCGGCAGAGACACACAATCGTCAACGTACAACGAAAGCGACTGTCTTGTTTCTTCGCACAACATAAAATCAGTGTTCCCGGATGGCTGACCGACCCCGGCTGCTCCCTTTTGTTAAAAGAAGCAACTCCGACAAGTTTAGGGCAAACCCTTCAGGCTTGAGCGGGCTATGCTTTCAACGGGTGTTGCTGGCCACGTTTTCAATACGCCCTCACATGCCACTTCGGAAGCCTTGACCCCGCCGTTTTCTCACTTCGACCCATTTGGCACCGAGTTTCGTGAGCCGGGGCGGGTCAGCCATCCTTTACAAAGATCCTTCCAGCTTGCGCCGGAGTTCCTGACGTCCACGCGCCAGTCGAGACTTAACAGTTCCTACGCTGATGTCGAGTGCGACCGCTATCTCTTCGTATGCAAAACCTTCAATGTCGCGCAGCACTACTGCTTCTCGATAAACGCGCCGCAAACCACTCAACGCCTTCCTTAACGCCCGTTCACGTTCGTGAGCGAGTGCCCCTTGTTCGGGATTACTGGAGTTGCCGGAACTCAGCTTATTGATCAAGGCCGCATTTCCGTTCGCATCCGCGGCATCAATCGAGACTGTCGAGTCGCGATGTCGCCGGCGCCACCAGCGCCAGCGGTTTCGCGCCTGATTGATGGCGATGCGGTAAATCCAGGTCCGCAGATCGGAGTCGCCGCGAAACTGCCCGATGCTTTGAAACGCTCGCAGGAACGTCTCCTGAGTTAGGTCGCGCGCTTCTTCGGTGTTCTCGGTCAGACGATAAAGCAGACCGTAAATCTCACCGGAGCGCTCGTTCACCAGTTTTTCGAAGGCGGCCGGGTCGCTGCGCTTCAATCTTTCAATGAACTGATCTTCAACCGAAGGCCGAGCGTCGACTACGGTCGCCGTGGCAACCTGCTCCAGTTCCATTTGCCCGCGGAGGGCTATTGGCTCTCCGTAGCTCACTGATTACCCCCTGGGGCGGGAATCAAAGCAGTTAAAAAATGTTGCCCTTTCCCGGACAGGCTGCCCTTTAGACACCAAACCCATTTCTTTTGTTCCCAAAGAAAACTCATCGAATTTAGATGCCGTTTTTTGGACGATCAGAGTCAGTACGCTGCCTTGACAACTTTTCATACGCGCCATTAGAGTGACGGTTTTCGTTATCATACACCCAACAGAACGCAGCCGACTATGCAGGCTTGCAAGAGGAATCTAAGTGGCAAAGTATAAAAAGAAGACCGTCCGGAAACTCCAGCAGGACAAGTTCCGCGACACGACGATGAACCTGTTTGACCGGCTGGGCGACCTGCTCGAAGGCCGCGGACGACAGATTCTTTACGGCGTCGTCGGACTCGTCGTGGTCGGGCTGCTCGTCCTTTTCTTCGTGAAATGGAGCAATCGTAAGTCGGACGAAGCCAGACAGGCACTGGGACGCGCGATCACGATCTCCACCGCAAACGTCGGCGCCCCGCTGCCCGGTGCTGACGACACGGCGATGACGTTCACCAGCGAGGCGGAACGGTCGCAGCGAGCCATCGACGAGTTTGAGAAAGTGGCAGCGAAATACGGCGATCCCTACCGTTCGCAGGCGCGCTACTTTATCGCGTCAAATCGCCTGGCAGTCGATCGCGCCAAAGCCGTCACTGAGTTGACTGAGTTGCAGAACAGCAGCGTTCCGGAAGTTGCAGCGTTGTCGAAGTTCGCGCTGGCCCAGGTGAAGGAGAGCGACGGTAAACTCGACGAAGCCGCACAGATTTACAGCGATCTCGCTCGTTCGAACGGCCCCACGATCACCGCGGAAACGGCTAATCTCAAGCTCGCGAAAATCTACGAGAAGCAGGGAAAGAAGAAGGAAGCCGCTGATATTCTGTTCAACATCGTCGACGCTTCTCGAAAGGCCAAAGACGCGGACAACCAGCCGGCTCAGATTTCCGCTGCGGCCCGCGAAGCTGCGGACGAGTTGAAGAAACTCGATCCGGATCGCTATGCCCAGCTCCCGCCTGAGGCAACCCCCTCGTTTCTAGGCTAGTTTCGACGCACCAACACCTGGGGAATGGACAACCTGACGCATTCACTCGTCGGACTGGCTGCGGCCAAGGCGGGTTTGGAGCGACTATCTCCCGGTGCAGCTACCCTCTGTGTCCTTGCCGCCAACGCGCCCGACTGTGATGTAGCGATTTTGCTCGTCGGCGATCGCTGGACATATCTTCAGAATCATCGCGGAATCACTCACTCTATCGTCGGTGTAGTTTTCCTCGCTTTCTTTCTGCCATTGCTTTTTTATAGTGTCGACCGACTGTGGTCGTGGCATCGTGCGCAACCTCCAAAGACTAAATTGCACGGGTTAATCCTTGCGTCGGTGATCGCAAGCGCGACGCACCCGTTGCTCGATTGGACCAACAACTACGGCATTCGTTTCCTGCTGCCGTGGAGTTCGAAGTGGTACTACGGCGACCTCGTGTACATCATCGATCCTTATCTTTGGCTGATACTGGGCGGCGCTTGTTTTCTGCTTGCGGCAAAGACGATGAGCGGGAAGATCGTTTGGGCTGTGTTGGCAGTTGTTCTGACGGTGTTGATACTCACGGTCCCGACCAGTAGAAATCTGATCAATACGCGCTTCCTCAGCGTAGTCTGGATCGGCGGGGTGGTTGTTTTCATTGCGCTCTTTGCGCTAGGTGCTGGCCGGAAATTTGGAAACAAGATCGCGATTGCGGCTTTTGCCTTAGTGCTCTTCTATTGGACGTTTCTTGGTTACGCGCATTCAAAGGCACTCGCAAACGCCTACACGAACGCGGCAAGAGTCGCACCTGGTGAACAGATACGCCGGCTCTCCGTAATGCCGACGCTGGCAAGTCCGCTGAACTGGGATTGTGTATTCGAAACTGATCGGGCGACATATCGGTTTGGCGTGCAGTTGATGAGTGACGGCTATCCCGGTTCACGAACCATCCGTTATGAAAAGCCGTCGGGAACGCTCGCGGACGCGATGCAGCAGATTTCGCACGAGCGACCGGCGCGGATCTTTCTCGGTTTTGCGCGATATCCCGTCGCGCAACTCGCCGATCCTAATTGCACGAGCGAGACTCTCGTTCAATTAGCCGACTTACGCTACACTGAGCCGGGCAGCAGCCGAGGTACTTTTACACTCGAATTACCGGTTGAGTGCCCGACGAACTATCAGGGAAGCAGATGAACGAAACGGAAGAGTTTGTTAAGGATTTCGAGAGCCTTCCTGTTCTCGCGGAAGTAAGCCAGCAGCGCGAGCGTGCCCGCAAACAACCCACGATTGCGAGTGTGCGCGTTTCACCCGGACCGTATCTCACTGTCGCTGCGGTACTCACGTTCTTCGCCGCGCTCCTGTTGCGAATTCAATATGACGGTTGGGCTTTGCTGCTCGTCACCGGCTCGTGGCTGATACTCCCGTTGCTCGCGTTTACCGACCGAATCGTTTTCGACGGTGTTTCACTGCGACGGCAAGGTCCGATCTCCTCGCTCCTTCATTTGCTTACCGGTTACCGCAAGCAACTCTGGATCGACGACTTCGAGACCGTCGAAACGCACGCAGTACGAACGTTGCGCAGTGGCGGACGCGTGCGTTACCGCTATCGCACACAAATCACCGGCAAGGCCAAAGACTTCGTGATCGTCTCCGGCGGACGCGAGTATCGGAAGCTCGTACGCGAGCTGTTTCCGTTGATTCACGAAAACAAGCTCGACAATCGCAGCCGCGACCTACGTGACTATCTTCACGACCCCCGGTTCCTGAATCGAAAAGCGGAACTCTCGCAACTTGCATCCTCGGCCGTTCTCGACGTCGCCGACTCAGGCTTCAAGATCGGCGGCAAGTCACACAAGCGACGCGAACCGGAAAAAACTGATCCGACTGCCGAAGACCTCGAACGCGCGCGATTGCTGCGACGCTTGGGTAACGAGTTGCGCGTCTCCGGACGTTTGCGCGAAGCAGGCGAGGCGTTTCGCCGCGCGTTGAATGTCAGACCACACGGCGCATGGTTGATTTACGACTTAGCGCGTTTGCTTCGGTCGCAGGCGAGTGCGAACGCCGACGCGCGTTTGTTGTCGCGAGCGCGGGCGGCGTTGCGGCTGGCCAGTATTCGCGCGCACAACGACGTGGTTCTGTTACCGCTGATTGGCGAGAGTTTTCTCGAGTGTGGCGACGCGCGACAGGCGCGAAACGCATTACAGAAAGTGATCGAGGTCGACAGCGGGAATTTCAAGGCGCGCGTGGGGCTGGCGGACATCGCGCTCCGGGACGGGAAGTTGGCCCACGTTATTCACCATTACCACGAAGCCGCACGCGACGCTTCCGAGCAAGCGCTGGCGCGCTATGCTCGGAGCGAAGGTGAGTACTACATGAACCTGAACAACGACGACGACTATTTGGCAACGGAACTGCGCCGGATCAGTTGGCTTCAGAATGTTACGCGCATTCGGCGTCTTGCTTTGCGCGTGACGAACGCCAGCGTGTTGCTGGCGCTGATTGCCGGTCTCATCGACCCGCTCGCCGGCAGCTTTGCGTGGTCCCTCGCTTCGTCCGCGCTGTTCGTCTGGCTCGTCTCGCTACTCGGTACGCGGATGCTCTTCAGTCGTTCGAAGTATTCCTAGACCGATTTCTTTTTCTTATTCGCCGGCTTCTTACTCGCAGTCGTCGCGGCTACTTCGGGTTTTGGCGTGATCGTGCGTGCCTGTTGTTCCGCCGCGGAAGCGACCACAAACGCCTGCTCCGGTTGCGGATTCAACAAGGCATCCCAACGATAAGGCGAGCGCTGCGCCGGTTCTCTCAAGCGCTTGAACACCAGTTCGACAACCGCGTTCGTGATCCAGTTGTGATAAAACTCGCCCACCGACGCGAGTTCCGCATCGGGCGCGGGATTCATGAAGTCGATCGCGTAAGGCACGCCGTCCTTGATCGCGAACTCAACCGTATTGATGTCGTAACCCAACGCCGTGCAGAGCGTGCGCACATCCTTTCGCACGCGATCAGCGAGCTCCGGCGCGAGGTAATCAGGATCGTGAACGTACTGCTCGCCCGACAAGTATGGCTTGCGGGGATCGTAAGCCATGATCATCACTTCTTCCTGGCCCACGCAGTAACACCGGACGAACTGATCGAAGTCGATGCCTTCCTGGAGCGTCATGCAGAGCGTTCCGGTCTTGTTGTACTCGGTCAGCAGCTCTTCGAGTGAGTTGATCTTCGAAACGTTTTTCCAACCGCCGCCGTCGAACGGCTTCATGAACGCGGGAAATCCGACGTAATCGGCGATGCCTTGCCAGTCCATCGGAAACTCTAGGTTGCGCAGACTTTCGCTGACGATGCCCTCGATGTAGTCCTTCTGCGGCAGCAGCACGGTCTTGGGGATGGCGACGCCGAGCTTCTTGCCCAACGAGTAGTTGAAGAACTTATCGTCGGCCGACCACCAGAAGGGATTGTTGACGATGATCGTGCCTTCGAGCGCCATTCGCTTCAGCGTGGCGCGATAGAACGGAACTTCGTGCGAGATACGATCGATGACGAGATCGTATTGCGGCGGCGCGTCGTAACGAACGCCGTCCAGCTTGATGTACTCCGCCACGACTTCGCCGCGGCCTTTTTCATTAATTCTTTTGATTATGGCTTCCGGAAACGTCTTTTCCCGGCCCACAAGAACTCCGACCCGCTTCATATGTATGGATTTTCCTTTCTGCGAAAAACAAAGGAACATACGCGGGCAGCCCAATCTTGTCAAACGCGATCTAAGGTCCTGGAATGCGCCGGTTCTGTGGAATTTGTGGGTTGCGTGAGTTCTGTGTAAATCGACCGTTCGTGTTACAATTCGCCTCTCCCTAGTGTTTGGTTGAATCCCAAGGAGACCCGTTAGTTTGCTGCGTTCAATATTCGCCCTGATAGTCCTCTGCGCGCTCTTGCTTCCGGTTGCGGCGCAGGATCCCAAGCCCGCACAAGCACCTCCCGCTAAAGAGACACCGCCCAAAGAGGCTAAGATCACGCCCTCGAAGGACAATAAATCCAACGGCGACGTCAAGTTTACGGCCGAGCAGATCGTGGAGTCGGTGATCTTGATGTACGGCACGCGGCCCGGTCTCGATCACATCCGGCGTAACGGTATCGAGCGCGGGAAGATCACGCGCTTCGGCGCGGACGGGAACGCTGAAGAAGCCAACTACGAACGCCGGTTCATCCGCGGCGAGAACCTCGACAAAGACAAGATCCGGCTCGATCAAAAACTCTCCACCGTGGAGTACTCGCTGATTTTTGGTGAAGGGAAGATGTTCGGGTTGATTAACGGCGCGACCTTCACTCCGAAACAGGATGCAGTAACGAACTTCATTTCGCAGCATCACCACAGCATCGATTCGCTATTGCGTTACAAGGAGTGCGGTTCCACAATCACCGTGGTCGGCAAAGATCAGCAGAAGGGACTCGACCTGTTCGTGGTCGACCTGACGGATAAAGAGCAGCGGAAAACCCGCTACTACATCAGCGCCAGATCTCTGCGCATCTTGTGGCTGGAGTATGAAGAAGGTATTCCGGGCGGAACGCCAGTGAAGTACACGAAGAAGTTTCTCGATTATCGTCCGGTTCAGCAAACCCTCGTCCCGTACCGCACATTGCTTTACGAAGACGGCCGCGAAGCGCAGGAAGTCCGCGTGCTGACGATCACCTACGGAATCAAAGTCAGCGACTCAATCTTCAAAGCACCTGAAGCGTAAAGATCCGCTATTTAGGGCGCGTAACCGCTAAGTAACTCCTTGGCTACTTTGCGCACGCTCTCGTCCGGGTTGGTCTCAGCGGCCAGGGCGATGACTTTCGCTGCCTGATCCCACGGAGCTTGAACAATCGCTCGCAATGCATATTCACGTCTGCGAGCAGATTCATCGTGGAGGATCACTTTCCGCAGAGGCTCGACACGGCTAACGCCGCCGGAAATGCACGTGCGGTGTTATTCATCATCGACCTGCAATTAGGCACACAAATACTATAGGCAAATGTCTGCCTTGTTAACCCCAAACCGCCTAATCAGGTCGCTGACGGCGTTCTAATCAACAGCCCGAATTACAGAATTGCATACAGTGAGCAACCGTAGTGTTGCACCCGTCAATGCACGTTTGGTTGTCGCTGCAATTGTTCAAGCAGTTATCAAAGTTGATCCAGCACTGTTCACAGCAGATTGCCGCCACAGCTTTATTCTCGATCAACCCGGACGACGCGATCGCCAACCCGGTGACGAGAACCGCCAGCACTAAAACCTTCCGCATTAATCTCGTAATTTCCGTGCGAAACATAGCGCTACTCCTCATATCAATTGTAAGTAAGGTCAATGGGCAATCGGGAGCGAAATGCTGGGCGGGTTAAGGAGGTGCAAACCTTATAGTACGGTTGCGGCAGTGTCAATATGGCATTATGCCCCAATAATTGACGGCACTTTCCGATTCTAGTAGATTGTGCGCGCTCTACGACACCTGAACACGGGCGTAACGTGCGACGCACCGCGACGTATGTGGAGGCGTGTGATCGAACGCCCTTAGATCACTCTCTTTCCGCTCTCACCACCACCTCTCAAGCCAGAAGGAGAAGACGATAATGAAATCTACCAAGATGTTTCTCTTTGCCGGATTGCTTATTGCCGCGCTCGCGGCGACCGCGATGTTACGCACAACGTTCGCTGCTGCGGCTAACCCCGCCGCCTCAGGTCATGGCACCGTTCTGCTACAAGATACCGACGGGAAAACGGTCCGCAGACAGTTTTCCTTCAGCGCACGGCAAAAGGCCGACGGCAGCGTGAGTGGCAGTGCCATCCTTCACAACCCCTCATTCGATCCGAAGTACGACGTGCAGATCGATATCAGCTGCCTGCAAATCGTCGGGAATCGCGCCAGCTTCGGCGGTTCAATCAGAAAGACGAGTGATTCGGTCTTCAACGATGAGTTCGACGCTGCCTTCTTCACCGTTTTCGACAACGGTGAACCGGGAAACGGCAACGATACGATCAGCGAGATTTTCTTCGACAACGTGGTCGAACCAAGTGCTTGCCAGTTTATCGGGGCTGATGATTTTCCGCAGATACCGATTGAAAGCGGCAATGTACAGGTGAGACCGTAGCAAATTCCCAACCTGTGAATCGCCAGCCCGCTCGTTCCTCCCGCGCGGGCTGCGGTTTTTCCAGTCTAAACACCAGAATTCCACGGATTTCTGTGGAACTCGTACCCGCTAAGGGCGTGTATCCCTGTCGGGTGGCGGCCGGGGTAGGTATAATCGGCACCCGGCGCAACTCTTTGTCGAGCCCGCGTTACTTATCGTTGAACCGAGGTCCCTCTTGACAGGGTTTTCCTCGCTTAAAGACGCATGAGAGCCTGCCTGCCCTGATGAATACGCTGACGACCATCGACGAGCTGGCCTTCGCCCCATCGCTACAGCAGGAGGTGCTGGAGGACACGACCTCGGATCATGCTTTGTTGGAAGCGACCCGAACCGGTGATGAGGACGCCTTTGCTGAATTGGTTAGTCGTTATCGAAACCAGATCACGAGCTACATCTACCGCATGACCAGCGATTATGACAATGCCGTCGATCTGGCCCAGGAGACCTTCGTCAGGGTCTACCGGGCGAGAGATAGATACCAGAGAAGTTACGCCTTTTCGACTTACATCTATCGCATCGCCACGAACCTGGCGATCAGCGAGCTGCGAAAACGCAAACGTCGCAAGCTCGTTTCGCTGACGGGATTTTTCCAGTCGAGCGACGGCGCTGAACCGAAGGAATTGAATCCTCCGGATGGCCGCCCGTTGCAGGACTCGGAACTGGTCGACGCCGAACGCCGCAACGCGGTGCAACGCGCGATCGGAACGCTGCCCGAAAAGTATCGCGCTCCTTTAATCCTGCGCGACGTCGATGGCCGAAGCTACGACGAGATCGCGAGGATTCTGGAGACGAGCGAGGGCACGGTCAAGTCCCGAATCAGCCGGGCGCGAGGGTTCCTGCGCGAGAAGATGCGGGCTTATTTGTAGGTGAGGAAATTATGAGAGACACAAAATGTGAAACAGTGCGCCGCGAGCTTGAAGAGTTAATGCTCGGTGACGATTGCAGCATGAGTGCGATGCAGCACCTGCAGGAGTGTGGCGACTGTCGTGAGTTTCACCAGAAGCAAACTAAACTGCGGCAGATTGTCGGTGGTCTTGGCATGGTCGAAGCACCCGCTGT
>DATANW010000454.1:0-16691 GCA_036266055.1 Pyrinomonadaceae bacterium
CTCTTCGAGTTGATCCAACACCTGGATCAACTACAGCAACATGAACTGTCCCAGCTGCGAATGCTCGATAACATGCGAGCAAAGTAAATGCTGCTGACTCAATGTCGTGTGCTGGAATCTCGTGAGTAATGTCCGCGATGACCGCCTGCGGGTTAATCGAAAGGATGACTCCTTTCATCGCTCCGACGAAGTAATCAGCGGTCCCAAAATCAGTGAGCAGCGTGATCGCTCTCACTGTAAGCCCGTGTCAGTCGACGTCCGGATCTTCACGCGCTGTCCGCGTTCGAGGCGGATGTCTTTCCCGCGCTGCGTCATCACTCCGGCAGTTCCCGCACCGCCACCGATGATCGCGCCGATCGCCGCACCTTTGCCGCCGCCGGCGATTGTGCCGATGATCGCGCCGATTCCAGATGCCGCTCCAACCTTCGCCGCATCGTCTTTCGTCGAGTCGCGTCCTTTGACGCCACCTTCCGCATCGACTTCAGGCGCGTCGTCGCGGCCCATCGCCGTGATCTCGATCAGTTCGGCGCGAAGTGCCACGGTCCGGTTGTCTGTCGAACGGATCTGATCGAAAGCGAGTTGCAGTTGCGCTACGCCTTTCACTTTGCCCGGACGCTTGAGTTCTGCGACGCGTCCATCGACGACGAGCCCAGCGTACTCGGCGGGTTCGATCACGCGCGCCTGGAAAGGATCGCCGCGATGGTTGATATCAGTTGAAAGCGGAGTGAGCAGCTCGAGCGCGAGAATCGTGTTGCGCGGTATGGTGATCGCGCCACCGTTCTGCGTCGCTGCGGAAGGATCGGTGCTGTCAGTGGTGCTCGTGGTGTTGGGCGTGTTATTGCCGGCGGTGGCGTCACCGTTGTTGTTGCTATCGAGCGTGGCATTCGACCGTCGTTTCAATCCAACAGGCACGTTCGAGTTGAACTGTGCGCGTTCGTATCCGGCGGAGTACCCGCTTTCAAAGCCTTGCTGATAACCATCGCGGTAATCCTCGATTGGTCCCCAGGTTTCGTTGTAGGAACGGTCCGCGCGTTTGTAGTCTTCTTTGTTCTGATAATCACGGGCGGCCTGGTCAGAAACGTCTCGATAACCCGCCGTGTAGCCGTCTGAATAACCGGTGCGATAGCCGCGCTCTAACGCGCTTGACTGTCCCTGGGCGGCGACGTGCGCCGTCGAGACGAAGCCCAGCGTTGCGGCCACACTCGCCGTGAACAGGATCACAAGGAAAAGCTTAAGATTCATAGTTGTATCCTTCTGAGGAGAGCCAACCCGCGCAACACGCGCATGCTACACTAATCCGTGTTTTAGAAGAACACAGAAAGCACGGATTCACTCAGATGCAACCTCCAATGCGGGAGGTTGGGCGGAAAATGAATACCAACCGTCGAATTTATCTGGATCACAGCGCCACGACACCGGTCGACCCGCGCGTCGCGACGGCGATGGCCCGTGCGCTCACCGAAAACTTCGGTAATCCATCGAGTGTCCACGGCTTCGGCCAGCAGGCACGCGCCGCGGTCGACCGCGCCCGTCGCGAAGTGGCGGCCCTGATCGGCGCCAAGCCAAACGAGATCGTCTTCACTTCCGGCGGCACTGAAGCAAACAACCTCGCCATTCGCGGAATTTGCGAAGCAGCGGTGGATCAGGGACGCCACATCATCACGTCCGCGATCGAACATCCGTCAGTGCGTGGCGTGTGCGAGGCGCTCGAGAAACGCGGCTGGGCGATCACGCGTCTGCCGGTTTACGAAAACGGCATCGTCAGAATCGAAGACGTAAACGCGGCGCTCCGGCCCGACACCGTGCTCGTGTCGTTGATGTGGGCCAATAACGAGATCGGCACGATTCAACCGATCCGCGAAGTCGGCGCGTTAATTCGCGAGCGACGGCAAAGGGGGCAACCCGGTCAGCGAAATCTCTGGTTTCACACCGACGCCGTTCAAGCCACGGGTCGTCTGCCGCTGAACGTCGATGAGGTTGGCTGCGATCTGCTGTCGATGTCGGCGCACAAGTTGTACGCGCCGAAAGGCATCGGCGCGCTTTACGTGCGGCGCGGCGTGCCTCTCACGGTGCAAAACCTCGGCGGACACCAGGAACGCGAGCGTCGCGCCGGCACTGAAAACGTTCCCGCGATCGTCGCATTCGGCGAAGCAGCGAAACTGGCACGCGAAGAGATGCCGCAGCGTACGGCGCACGATTCAGCGCTGCGCGATCGTTTTGAAAGCCAGGTGAAGCAACAGATCGCCGACGTCGTGATGAACGGCGATCGCGAACACCGCCTGTCGCACCTCTCAAACATCTCGTTCCGCTTTATCGAAGGCGAAGGCTTGCTGATCAACCTCGATCTCGAAGGCGTTGCCGTATCGACCGGATCGGCTTGTTCGTCAGGCACGCTCGAACCGTCGCCCGTGATCCGAGCGCTTGGCGTCGACGACGAAATCGCACGCGGATCGATTCGGTTTAGTTTCGGAAAAGACAACACCGAAGCCGACGTTGACTACGTTATCGAAGTCCTCGCAAGGGCCGTCGAGCGACTTCGCGCACTCTCGCCGCTGAGTGTTGTTGGCCGGTGATGCCTTATTCCAATAAATTCAAAGACCAACTCGCACATCCTCGCAATGCCGGTGAATTACCCGAAGCAGATGTCGTTGCAGATGGACAGAATCCCGTGTGCGGCGATCGCCTGCGGCTCGCAATGATCGTAAAGGACGATCGTATCGAGACGGCGCGCTATCTCGCCTACGGCTGCCCGCCGACTTTGGTCTGCGGATCAGTTTTGACGGAGTTGATAACGGGAAAGACTGTCGCTGAAGCGAGGCGGATAACGAAGAGCGATCTGGTTGGAGGCGTCGGTGGACTGCCGTCGCGGAAACATCACGCCGCCGCACTCGCAATCGAAACACTCAACACCGCACTCGATAAATTGACTTAGTGTTGCGGCTGTGGCGTGCCGACGACTCGCGGTCGTGCGGACCCGGACGGTTCGATCGTCTTGCCGTTGTGGTACTGCGGACCACAATACTTCTTCGGTTCGGTTCCCAGCACAAACGTCTTCGTCCTGATCACCGGACACGACTCGACGGCGATCAATCCCGTCGTCGGATCGATATCCAACGTGATGGTCCCTTCGAGTCGACTGTCAGGCACCGGCGGCGCCACTCTTCGCGGCGACGGGGACGGTAACGATCCGGGTGGTGGCGGCAGTTCGGTTGGGGTCTCGATGTGCGGAGTCGGCTCCGGCAACTCTTCCGGCGATGCTTCGGGGGCGGCATCCGACGCGTGATTTGGACCAGTGCCATCGATAAACAACTCGGTGCGCTTCTCGAGATCCTCGGGTGCCGCAAGTTCGCCCGTCTTCGGATTGATCTCGACTTGTTCGATACCGGCCGGCATTTCCCAGTCGCCCTCCCAATCGGGATGCTTCGCGAGCGCGGCCTGCATGAAGTCGGCCCAGATCGGCAACGCCGAGTTGGCGCCAGTCAAGCCCAGCTGCGCACCATCGTCAAACCCGACCCACACCGCGCAGACGAGATCCGGAGTGAAACCTGCGAACCAGCCGTCGCGAGAGGTTCCGGTCTTTCCGGCAAGGACCTGTTTCAAACCACGGGCGCGCACTTTCGCCGCCGTTCCGCGATTCACGACGTCTTTCATGAACGACGTCATGACGTAAGCGACTTCGGGTCGCAGCACTTCATTGCGCTGCGTAGTCGGCGCGGCGATCGTTATGCCCTCGCCGGTCGTGATGCGATTGATGGCGATCGGGGTCACGCGACTGCCGAGGTTCGCGAAGGCTGTGTAAGCCGAAGCGATTTGTAACGGGGTCGCTTCGTTGGTTCCCAGCGCCATCGCCGGGTACGCGCGCGGCGGTTTCGGCAAGCCGGCTTTCGCTGCCAGGTTCATCACGCGACCGATCGTCACATCCATTGCGACTTCGACCGTTACGACGTTCAAACTGTGGACCAGTGCATCGCGCAAAGTTACCGGAGCGTGACTGTAAGTCTCACCAAAGTTCCCGGGCGAGTATTCCTGATTATCGAACGTGAAAGTCTTCGGCTCGTCCATGAAGGTCGTCGCCGGAGTGATCACGCGTGGCACCTGATCGTAAGCAGTATTCAATGCGGTGGCGTAGACGAACGGCTTGAACACCGAACCCGGTTGGCGCAGTGCGTCGGACACGCGATTCAACTGGCTCTTCGAATAATCACGTCCCCCGACCATCGCCACGATTTCGCCGGTCTTCGCATTTATCGCGACGAGTGCAGCCTGCAAAGTTCCGGGTTCAAAGCGCTTCGCCTGGACCTTGTCGAGTGCGGCAAGTTGTTTCGTCAGCGCGGCGTAAGCGGCGCGCTGGAGATCCATGTCGATGGTCGTGTAGATGCGCAGATGTTCTGCGGAGCCGGCCCCGCCGATCATGTCGCCAAGCTGATTCTGCACGTAGTCGGCAAAGTACGGCGCGTCGGAAACGTCGATTCGCCCCCGCACAGGTGCGACTTGCAATGGCGAATCTTTGGCGGTCTTGGCTTCAGCCGCGCTGAGTTCGCCGGCTTCGACCATCGAATCAAGCACCTGGTTGCGGCGTGCGGTCGCGGTGTCGAGCTTGTTGTACGGGTTGTAGCGATTCGGACTGCGAATCAGTCCGGCGAGAAACGCCGACTCGGAGAGCGTCAGGTTCGTGACGTCTTTGTTGAAGTAAGCACTGGCGGCCTCGCCGAAGCCGTGTATCGAGAACCCCGCCTGCTGGCCCATGTAAACCTGGTTGCAGTACAGCTCGAAAATCTGCTGTTTACTCAGACGCGTTTCGAGAATGACCGACATGTATGCTTCAGCCGTCTTGCGTCGCCACGTCTGTTCCGGCGACAGCAAGAGATTCTTGACGAGCTGCTGCGTGATGCTAGAACCGCCTTGTCGCGCGATGGGTGAATTCGGATCGGCATCGACACGACGAATGAAAGCGCGAATGATGCCGCGAATGTTTACGCCGTAGTGCTCGAAGAATGAGCGATCTTCCGTGACGGTAATCGCTTTAACGAGTTGCGGCGGCAGATCGCCGAAGCCGATGACTTTTCGTTTTGCCCGTTCAGTCCCGCTGACGGAGCTGATGAGCTCGGGTTCGAGCCACGTGCGATCCAACGTGTTGCGGGCGTCGAGATCAGTCAACGCGTTGATCGACTTTCCGTTGCCCGTAAACTGCACCTTCACATGTTGAAACTGCTTCTGTCCGTCTACAGTCGAAGCGCTGCTCGGCTCGATCTCGACGCTCGTGCCGCTGACGACATAACGCCCGCGATTCGTATCAGCCTGCTGGCTTTTCTCGACGTAACCCGCTCGTTTCAAGTACGCGAGCAGATCGTCGACCGTAATTGATTCGTTTTCCCGCAGTTGTTTCGGCGCAGCGTAGATGCCGGCAGAACGAGTGAACACTTCGCCTTGCAAGAGGGTGTCGATGCGAGCTGAAAAGACGGTCCAGTAATAAATGAGCAGGCCGAGTACCGCCGCGCCTATGAAGACTACGGGGATGATCACCGGCGCACTGAAAAGCCGGCGGACGATCCTGCGGCCGCGGCCGATCTCGGGTTCGATGTAAGAGACTGCGCGCGGACCTCGCCCGCCTGGGTATTTCGGGTTGTTCGGTGGATAGCGTACTGGCATAGCAAACTACGATGCGTCGACTCGGACCTTACCTACGCCCAATACTACGTTACATTTGCGCCGTAGTTCTGTCGACGTTTCGTTTGACAGGGATACCCGCTTTCGCTAACGTGGCTGCCCTGCTACAGTGACTTTGATGCCACTCTTCGGGGATGAGTCTAACACCGGCACCATTGCAGGAAAATACTGATCAATGAACACCTTAGTAACCGGCGGCAGCGGGTATCTCGGTACTTACGTGCGCAATTTCTTTAAGGCGGCTGATTTCTCCCGCCGCTCGAGCCTGAACATCCTCGAAGATGTCGATGCGCAGATCGTCGAAAACTACGACGTCGTGATCCATCTTGCCGGTCATCTCGACAAGAACCCCGAAGGCGCAGAAGAGTGTTTCCGCACCAACGCGGACGGCACGCGCAACATCATCCGCCACATGCGTGAAGGGTCAGTGTTTATCTATGCGTCGACGAAGGATGTTTATGGCGCCGAAGCAGCCGCGTACGAGTTTGTGCCTGAAGACTGTCCGCTAGATCCGCACCCCGCATCCGCTTTTGAGTTGTCGAAACTGATCGGCGAGCGTTACGTGGAATTCTACGCGCGTCAACGCGGTGTGCGTGCCTGCATCTTTCGCATGTCGGCAGTATTCGCGAGACCAACGGACGGAAACGAAAACGGTTTCGTCACGCACTATGTCGAGTCGGTGAAGCATCGCTGGCCCATCCGGCTGCCGGCGGGTGAAGATCCGGTGCGGGACATCCTGTATGTCGACGATTTTTCGCGCGCGTGCCAGGCGTTCATCAACTCGAAAGTAGATTTTGGTCTCTACAATCTCGGCGGCGGGCGTCTCAACGCAGTGGGCTTGCACGATCTTATCGGCCGCATCGGCAGGATGATCGAGATCGAGCCGGTGATTGAAGAAGACCCGAACATTCCGTTGCCGATGCCGCTGCGATATGTGTCCGATTTGACCCGGATCGAGAATGAGCTTCAATGGCGGCCGCAGATTGGGATCGACAACGGGCTGCGGGTGACGTTCTAAACGCTGATTGGTATGAGCGTGGACAAGATTGAGCGAGTAGTGGTGCGGGGCACGAATTGGGTGGGCGATTCTGTGATGACCGTCCCTGCGTTGCGCGCGCTGCGAGGTCTCTTGCCCGATGCGAAGATCACGCTAGCGCTTCGGCCGTCGGCAAAAGGGATCTTCTCGGAAGTCGACTTCATTGACGACTTACTCATCTACGATCGCCGCAATGCGTTTTCTGTCGTGTCGCAAGTTCGCGAGTGGCGCCGGCGACAATTTGATCTGGCAGTGTTGTTTCAGAATGCGTTTGAAGCGGCGTTGATTCCGTTTCTGGCAGGCGTGCCCGTGCGAATCGGTTATGCGACGGAGTCGCGGCAGGCGTTGCTGACGCATCCGCTTCCCTTACCCGATTGGCGATCATCGAAACATGAAGTTTTTTATTACTTGTACCTGATCACGGCGCTGGAGCAGTTGCTGTCGGGAACGAGCACTGTTTGTGAGACCGATCCGGATATCAGTTTGTCGATTTCCGAATCGCGAAAGCGCGAAGCCGCGGAGTTGCTGCGGTCGTACGGCGTCACCGATCGGCAAAGTGTCGTGGCGATCTGTCCGGGTTCGATAAACAGTCGTGCCAAACGTTGGCCCGCACAGTCGTATGCGGCGCTGGCGGATCGTTTACTCGAAGACCAGCGGCAAGTGGTGCTAATCGGTTCACGCGACGAGATCGATGTCACAAACGAAGTGACGAAGCGAATGCGACATCAGCCGGTCGTACTCACAGGGAAAACGACGCTGGATCAGATCACGGCAGTTCTTGGAATGGTCGACCTTGTGGTAACGAACGACACCGGTCCGGCGCACATCGCGGCGGCGCTTGGCTCTCCAACGATCGTCATCTTCGGTCCGACAAACCCGCTCACGACCCGGCCGTTTTCGTTCAAGGCTGAAATACTGCGTCATCCGCCCGACTGCGCGCCCTGCATGCTGCGTGATTGTCCGATCGATCATCGTTGCATGACGGCGATCAGCGTTGACGAGGTGTTCGAACATTCGCAGGCGCGGCTGAAGCGCGCCAGTTTTGCCAAAACCGTCAGGAGCGTTTGCGACTCGGTCGCGTGAGCCTAAATGAAGCGTCCAGCAGTTTTCATCGATCGCGATGGCACGATCTCGGAAGAAGTCGGGTACGTGAATCATCCTTCCCGGTTTCGACTGTTTCCGTATTCGGCGGAGGCGATCAGGATATTGAATGATGCCGGATGGCTGGCAATTCTGATCACAAACCAGGCAGGCGTCGCGCGCGGCTACTTCTCGGAAGACTTGATCCACGCGGTTCACGATCAACTTACGCGAGACCTTCACAATGGATCAGCGAGGCTCGATGCCATTTACTACTGCGCGCATCATCCGTCGGTCGGCGAGCCGCCGTATCGGGTCGACTGCGACTGCCGCAAACCCAAGATTGGTTTGATCCAGCAGGCAGCCAGGGATTTTGAGATTGATTTGGCGGCGAGTTGGATGGCGGGCGATCGCTACGGCGACATTGAGCTGGCCCGCAACGCCGGATTGCGCTCAGCGTTTGTGTTGAGTGGCTATGGCCGCGGCGAATGGGAGTACCAAAGCCAGTCATGGGCCCACCGCCCCGACCTTGTTTGTGAGAACCTGCTCGAAGCCGTAAAGTCGATAGTGAACCACGGATTTTAAGCAGAGCAAATCTTAAGAATGAATCACCTCGTCCAAATCGTGCGCAGCTTCCGGGATCGGCGACTGCTGATCATCGGCGATGCGATCGCGGACCAGTTTCTGTATGGAAACATTAGCCGCGTGTCGCGCGAAGCGCCGGTGTTCATCCTGAAACACGAACTGACCCAGACGGTTCCCGGTGGCGCGGCAAACTGTGCGACGAACCTCGCGGCGCTCGGCGCGCGCGTGTCGTTGATTGCTGCTGTCGGAAACGACGAATCCGGACGTGAGTTGCGGGCGACGCTTGAAAGAGCCGGCGTCGACGTCAGCGGCGTGATCGTTTCAGAGAAAATTCAGACCACGACCAAGGTCAGAATTCTCGCGGGCCAGTCTCACTCAAACAGACAACAGGTCATAAGGATTGACTATGAAGGCGCAACGCTCGGTAGCGACCAGCCGCGTGATTCGATACTCGGGGCTTTGAAAAAGGCGCTGCCGTCAGCAGACGCCGTCGTGATTTCTGATTATAACTACGGCGTCGTCGACGCTCGCGCGGTTGATTTGATACGCGGATCCGGTTCAAAGCCGGTGCTGGTCGACTCGCGTTTTCGCTTGTCGCAGTTCACCGGTTTCACTGCCGCTACACCAAACGAAGACGAAGTCGAACATCTGATCGGCCGCGCCATCACTTCGACGGATGAGTTGGAAATCGCAGCCGCAATACTGAAGAAGGAACTCGGCCACCAGGCATTACTCGTGACGCGCGGCGCGCAGGGCATGATGCTGCTTGTAGACGACGCCGCACCATTGCAAATTCCCGCCGTTGGTTCACAACAGTCAGTCGACGTAACCGGCGCGGGCGATACTGTCATCGCAACGTTCGCACTCGCCATTGCTTCCAAGGCATCGTTTGCAGATGCGGCGCGGCTGGCGAACTATGCCGGCGGTCTCGTGGTAATGAAACGCGGCACCGCTTCCGTCACCGCCGCTGAGCTGGAGCATTCGATTCTCAGTTCTGAATAGTATTGATGCCCGATTCGAGAATCCTAAACCGCGACGAACTGTCCACACGGATCTTAAAAGCCCGATCTGGAGGAGCGCGGATCGTTCTCGCGAACGGTTGTTTCGACGTGCTTCACGTCGGACACATTCGTTACCTCGCAGGCGCGCGCGAGTTGGGTGACGTGCTCGTCGTAGGTGTCAACTCCGACGAACAAGTCTCGCGCCTCAAAGGCGCCGGGGGCCCGGTGATGGTCGCAGCGGAACGCGCTGAGATCGTCGCCTCACTCGAATCTGTAACTTACGTCACAATCTTCGACGAGCCGACGGTCGAGCAACTGCTGCTCACGCTCAAGCCCGACGTTCACGCGAAAGGCACCGACTACACCGAAGAAACGGTTCCGGAGCGCGCCGTGGTAGGATCTTACGGCGGCCGCGTGGCGATTGTCGGCGATCCGAAAGACCATTCAACGTCGGAGATCCTGACCCGCATCGGAGGTCATGTGAATGAATAGACGGGTAATCACAGTTCTGATCGGCGTTTTGTTCCTGACGAACTGGATCTCAACAGCGGCTCAAACTAAGAAGTCTCGTTTCGATCCCAGCGGCGCTTTTTGGATTTCAGGCGAACCACCGGCGGATTTTTCCGACTTTAGTGCCATAAACCTCAACATGCGACAACTGCGGCGGCTGCCGACGTCCGGACTGCAACTCAACGATGGCACTTCTTTTCGTTTCAAGACCGTCGTCGTGAAGCAAACCAATTTCACGTTCACGACCGTTACCGTCAAAGGGCTCTACTACACGTTTTCGGGCAAGTTTCTAAAAGGCGGAGACTTCGCGGCGACCTGGCAGGGTGAGGAAACCCCGGTGCTCGAAGGCACGCTGACCAAGTTCAAAGACGGGAAACAGGTCGCCGAAGCCAAGCTGAAATTCATCTATTTCGGCGGGACCTGAAACAAGTCGCATGAGAATTCTGCCATGAGGATTTTAGTCGTAAAGCTGGGGAGTATCGGCGACATCGTTCATACGCTGCCCGCCCTCGCCGCCTTACGCAAGGGTTTCCCCGACGCCGAAATCTCCTGGGTCGTTGAACGAAATTTATCTGAGATTCTAAGAGACAACCCGCTTTTAGATCGCCTCATCGAAGTCGACACGAAGGCGCTGAGGCGCGGGCTGATGTCTGGGGAGACGCTGCGGGCACCGCGCCAGCAGTTACGTCGGTTACGCGCCTCGGCCTTCGATATCGCCTTAGATTTCCAGGGACTTCTCAAATCCGCTTCAATAGCGCGCCTGTCGGGCGCGCGACGTGTTTTTGGCTACTCTTTCGCCGGATTGCGCGAACCGGCCAGCAGCATTTTTCTTTCAAAACGAATATCCGTTCCCAAACAGACCCACGTGATCAGGAAGGGCCTCCTGCTCGTCGAGGGCGCGCTCGGCATAACCGTACCGCATGATGCGCGGCAGTTTTCGTTTCCCATTGCTGTCAATCCGGACGAAGAAAACGCCGCGATTGCGGCGGCTGCGGACGCGAACGGCGGCAACTACGCCATTCTTAATCCCGGCGGCGGCTGGCCAACAAAACTGTGGAGCGCCGACCGGTTTGGTAAACTTGCCGACGCACTGTGGTCCAGCTACGGACTCACTTCGCTGGTGACGTACGGGCCTGGCGAAGAGGCGCTCGCCGATGCAGTGCGGCGGTCAGCGGAAACCGGCAAGGCGCGTCCGGTTGATCTTTCATTGAAATCGTTCTATGCGCTGGCGAAAAACGCGCGCGTATACATCGGTGGTGACACGGGACCGACGCATCTGGCCGTCGCCGCAGGCGCGCCGATCGTCGGGTTATTCGGGCCGACTGAATGGTGGCGCAACGGCAGTCCGCGCCCCGAGGATGTCTGCGTCGAGCGAACCGACATCGACTGCCGGGTAGATTGTCATCGACGTTCTTGTTCGAAGTGGATCTGTATGGACATCGAAGTCGCACGCGTGTTTCGCGCTGTGGAGAAAAGACTGGCTCAACCTTAGCGCCTTGCGTCCTTTGCGCCTTTGCGCCTCTGCGGGAGAACATTTCCCGCAAAGACGCCAAGACGCAAAGTGACGCAAAGTAAGGACGCAAAGAAAATAACTGTAATGCGAAGAGGTGGAATGTGGATTCAGCGCTGGCGAGTGCCGCTCGGGTTTCTGTGCGCCGCCGTGTTCCTGTTCTTCGCACGACCGACGCCCGCGGCGCTCGCTGCCGGAGCGGGTGTCTCGTTGGTGGGTCTGGCGATTCGCGCGTGGGCCTCGGGTCATATTCGAAAAAATGCACAGCTCGCGACGTCTGGTCCCTATGCCTTCACGCGCAATCCGCTTTACTTCGGTAGCTTCCTCCTCGGACTGGGTTTTACAATCGCTTCGGGTCGATGGCTGCTGGCGTTCCTGTTCGCTGCCCTTTTTATTGGCATCTATATGCCCGTAATGCGCGTCGAAGCCTCGACAATGGCCGAGCTTTTTGGCGCGGATTTTGAAAACTACAGGCGTTCGGTACCGCTGTTTTTTCCGCGGTTGACGCCATACCGGCAAGGTAATTCGCCGGCGGTCAGGTTTGATGGGGCTTTGTATCTTCGTTACCGAGAGTATCGCGCCGCACTCGGACTGATGGTCGCCTGGGGATTGCTGTTGATTAAGACTTACTACTTATAGAAGTGACTTTGAGAATTCATCTTAAAACTCTCGCGCTCGTCCTTCTGTTAGCGGCGGTTCCGTCCGTACTGGCTCAAAAGTCTGCGGCGCCACGGCATTTCGAAACCGCTGAGGAGTTGCATTTTGAAGCTGAGTTTTCGCGGTTGATGCTGCGGAAACTGGACGTGGCGGATCTCACGTTCCGCGCCAGCCGAACGCCGGTGGCTGCGGCCGCTGAGTCAAAGGACGCGAGTCCGTACGCGTTGACGTTCACGGCGGACGTTGCCAGCAAAGGTTTCTTTGCGCGCCTGTTCAATCTGAAGTTTCGCGAACGCGTCGAGTCGACCGTCGAGCCGGTTTCGTTCACCGTTCAAAAGACTACGATCCTCGACGAGCAAGGCAAACGCGTCCGCGCTACTGAAGCCACGTTCGACAGATCGAAAGGCAAGATGACGTGGACACTGCGTGATCCAAACAACCCGAATGCCGAGCCTCGTCATTCGATCACCGATTTTTCCGGCCAGCTTCAGGACGTTTTGTCCGCGATCTATTTCATCCGCACGCAGCCGCTGCAAGTGGGAAAGAGTTTCGAGATCTACATCGGCGACGGCGGGAAGGTCTACAAGATCCCGGTCAGCGTCGTCGAGAAGAAGCGGATGAAGACGGTGCTTGGTCGGGTCGACGTGTTGCGAGTCAATCCCGAACTCTTTGGACCAGAGCGGCTCATCGACAGAGAGACAGGTGAGTTTTCGATCTGGGTTACCGCCGATGCGCGACACATTCCGGTCGGCGGTCGCGTCAAGACGGACTACGGAACTTTCGAGATCAAACTAAAGCGCGTCATAACCGACGCTCCGCCATCGATTCCCGCCCCGTAAGAATCGTCTGTTAAATGCCACAACCATTAATAATCGGACATCGCGGCGCGTCTGCGGTGGCGCCGGAGAACACTATCGCAGCGTTCGCAGCGGCGATTGATGCGGGCGCGGATGGCATCGAATTCGATGTGCGGCTGAGTAGCGACGGCGTCCCAGTGGTAATTCATGACGAGACGTTGTATCGGACGGTGGGTGTGCGCCGGCGTGTAGCGGAGACGTCTGCCGATCAACTAAGCGGCTTCGACGTGCCGAGTCTGGCGCAGTTATTCGAACTGTTTAAGTCAAACAAGCTGCTCCTCTATTTGGAAATCAAAGGCAGTGAGAATCGGTTGACGGAAGAATGTTGCCGTCTCGTCGAACAACATCGGCTGAAAGAGCGCGTCATCTCTGAATGCTTCGACCACTCGAAGCTGCAACTCGTCAAGAGCATCGAGCCGGGATTCAAGACCGCGCCGCTGTTTAAGTCATCGGCTTTATCGAGATCGGTTCTCAAGAAGGCGATCGCGATCGAAGCTGACGAGATTGCAATCCCTCCACGCCTCGCCACGCTGCAGCTCGTCGAGCAGGCACGAGAAGCAGGTATCCGGATCGTCACCTGGACAATCGACGACGTGGCCGGCCTCAAACGCGCACAAGAGCTTGGCATTCATGCGCTCATCACAAACGATCCCGCCGCGATGCTCGCCGCGCGAGACGCTTAATTCATCTCGAAAAAGGACCTTGGATTAAGGCTCGGGAGTCTTTGACGGCCCGGAGAGCAACATTGCCACGCCCGCAACGACGAGTATCACGCCCACCCACTGCCACGGGCGCGGTCGCTCACGCAGCAACGCGTACGCGAGCAGCACCGCCACGATGGGGTACGTCGCGGTGAGTGGGACGACAACCGCGACCTTGGCGCCTTCGAGCGCGAAGTAGTAGAAAAGCAGACCAATTGCGAGGGCAACGCCGGAGAGTATGCCGTAGACGTTGATCGTCGAGTAGATCGACTCGCCCTCATGTCTTTGCACTATCGCCAGCAGGAGAACGACACCGATGACGGCGCTGACGAGCGTCTCCGCGACAAACATGGTGGTCGGCGGCATCCGTTTTTCCAGCGCGAGTTTGCCGAAGAAGGCCCAAAGCCCCCACATGAAAATCGTAAGGAGCGAAAAGATGAGCGGACGCGTTACTGAGTTCTCGCTCACCCGGTCGGGCTCTCCTGCATTGGACCAACAACGGTCGCCTGCTTCAACCGCTTGCGCGCTGACGCGAGTCGCCTTTCGGTTTTCGCGTCATCGCCCTCCGCCACTTTTGCGCACACCCACGTAGCGAAGACAGTGCCGCCTCCCTGGTCGGGCGACGTGAAATAGCCGTACATGAAGTCTCCGGCGGGACTGATGGTGAGCAAAAAGAGTCCCGTCATGTCGTTAGTTCCTTCACGTGACTTCCATTTGCCCTGAATCTGTCGTTCGGCTGTCATGCGGCCCCAGCACGTGTAGAAGTCGTCCTGCGAGCTTTCCTTGGTAGCGAAGTAAAGGCACTCGCCGCTCGATCTTATCGAGAGTGTTTCCTTCACCATCGGGCAACCCTCTTCAAATGTCATTGGGTACTCCGACTTCCACTCGCCGAGCAGGTGGGGAAAGCGCGCAGTGTTGATCCTGTCTGCGATTTTGATGACGGCCTCGCGCACAGCGCCGGCTGCCTCGACGCCCTGGATAAGCTTTCCGTCGTAAGTAGCGAGCGTGACGCCCGCAAGATCGGAAGGGATTTTGATGTCCTGACTCTCGTCGTACACAAGGAAGACGCGATCGCGGCCGAGCACGCCCATGAAGAGGCCACTTTCAAAGAGCACGTTGTCGCGCGGCGCGGGCCTCGTCTGCTCCTTGCTTGTCGTCACATCGTCTGGCGCGAGGATGAAGGCGGCAAAGTCGTAATCCTCGACAATCGCTACGAGCCGTTCGAGAAAACCGTCGCCCATGCCGAAGACGCCTTCGTTCCAGATGCGTACCGCGGCCACGTCTTTGAGGTTATTGCCGAGGACTTGTGCGACTCTCAGGTTTGTTTTTGAGGAGGCTATGAACAGTTTCGGAAGTGCCATTTGATTCTCCTGGGGCGGCGCGTGTGGTCGGCGCCTGGTTGGACGGCGAGGTTTTCGAAAGGTGGTCGCCGGTTACGGCGGCGAATTTTGTCAACTTTGCGCTGCGCACGCAAGAAGAATTTTGGTATCAACATTCTAGGGATCGATTCGGGCTCGCCTGTTTGAAGCTTCGGATCGGATTCGCGTACAGTTAAACCGATGACGCGTTCCGGGCCCCCGCTCAACAGGTTCTTTGTCTCACCTGACTATTCGGTTTATTACCGCCGCGCGAAACATCTGACCTGGCAAAACCAGGCCAGCGCCGGGTATTCACTGCTCAGTGTGCTGAAAGGAACACTCGAGTACACCCTCGACGGTAACAAACAGGAACTCAGAGGGTGGGAATCGGTCGTACTCGAACCGAATTTCTCGATCAGCGCAACCGGCAATCAGTCGGAACTCCTGTTCTTTACGTTCTCAGCTTCGCTCGTCCTGCAACACGCGACGACGATGCGTTTGATCCCGCCGAAGTCGACGATCACTTTCGCCCGTACTCATCAGGCCGGCGATCAAAAACTCGACGCGTTGCTGGCCGAGTTCGCCGTCGAACTCGCGAACGACAAACCGGGCAAAGAGATCGTGATGCGCGCTCTAGTGGAACAGGTGCTGGTCCACATACTGCGAAACTACTCGCAGCCTCGACTCTCCGATCAACTCGAGCTGTCTCGCGTCGGGTTGATCGACAGGCGTATCCGCCGCTCGGTCGAGTTGATGCACACGCAACTCGATCAGGAACTCCCGCTGCGTGCACTGGCGGCGGCCTCGTATCTTTCACCGTTTCACTTCGCGCGTCTTTTCAAAAAACTGACGGGCGCAACACCGCATAACTATCTCGCCGGCATTCGTGCCACCCGCGCGCAGTTACTGCTCGCCGACACTGAGCTCTCGATCACGGAAGTCGGCGCGCAAGTCGGCTACCTGAGCGCGAGTCACTTCACCAAAGCATTTCGGCTTGCGACCGGCGCCACCCCACGCGAGTTTCGCAAGGGTTTGATCTCGCGCAGCGACGACGGCGCAATGCGTCGCCAATAATGAGCAAGATTCAGCGGTTCGATTGACGCAGTGCTCGTTATTATCGCTTTATCCGTGTTCGCAAAAGGAGATCGCCATCATGCCCGTCGAAAAACAAATACAAATCAGCCCCGCTGACGGAAAACTCGGAGTACTGCTAGTCGGACTCGGCGCAGTCAGCACCACGTTCATCGCCGGCGTCGAAGCAATCAAGAAAGGTTTCGCTCAACCGATCGGCAGCCTGACCCAGATGAGCACGATTCGTCTCGGCAAACGAACCGACAATCGCGTACCGCTGATCAAAGACTTCGTGCCGTTGGCCCAGTTGAAAGATCTCGTCTTCGGCGCCTGGGACATCTTCCCCGACTCTGCTTACGACGCCGCCTTAAACGCGGGCGTGCTGGAGAAGGAGCTGCTCGCGCAACTCAAAGAACCACTGCGCAAGATCAAACCTATGAAGGCCGTCTTCGATCAGACGTACGTGAAGCGCCTGAGCGGAACAAACGTTAAGACGGGCAAAACGAAGTTTGACCTGGCCCAACAGCTCATCGACGAAATCAATGATTGGAAAAAGAAGAACAAGTGTGCGCGAATGGTGATGATCTGGGCGGCCTCGACAGAGATTTTTCTGAAGACCCACGCCGTTCACAAGACGCTTGAATCGTTCGAGAAGGCG
>DATANW010000455.1:0-10210 GCA_036266055.1 Pyrinomonadaceae bacterium
GCCTTACCAGCACGACGTGCTGCGACTCTACTTCGCGCGCGATCTCGATGGACCATGGAAGGAGCATCCACGCAGTCCGATCATCAGCAACGACCAGTCTCGCGCGCGTCCCGCGGGACGAGTTCTCCAGCGTGACGGTCATCTGATCCGCTTCGCGCAGGACTGTGTTCCGGAATATGGAACACGCGTCAGGGCTTTTGAAATCAGTCAGTTAACTCGCGACCGGTACGTCGAAAAGGAACAGCGGAACAGTCCGGTCCTGATCCCGTCCGGCGAAGGTTGGAACGCAAAGGGAATGCATCACGTCGACGCGCATCTCCTGACAGACGGCACCTGGATCGCCTGCGTAGACGGCCGACACGGAGTCCACATCCGTTAACAACATGCGCATCCTGCTTTCATCCGAGCACCGCTACCCCGCCTTCGCCGACGTCGGTTCTGGACCACACCCAAAACCTTATCCCTCCGGCTCTGGCTTTTGGATTCACGACCTGCTCGCGCGCGGACTCGCCGAGTTGGGCCATGAAGTCTTCTATCTCTTGCGACAAGGAGCGGCGAAACCACTGCCGCCCGGTGTGCAGCCCGTTCCCCGGCCCGTGTGGGATGCCGACATCCTGCACACGATCTCCGATCGCGACGATGCACTGATCGGCGAATGGCAATCACGCGGACGACCATGGGTCTCCACCTGTCACATCGACATGCGCACCCGCGGTATGGCCCAACGACCCACGACGGACAACTGGATCTTCGTTTCACGCACGCTCGCACGGCGCCATGGCCGCGAACGGTTCGTGCTGAACGGAGTCGACCCGGACGCGTGCATCTACTCCGAATCGAAGGGCGATTATTTTCTGTTCATGTCGTCGATGGATTGGGAGATGAAGAAGGGTCTCGACATCGCGATCTCGCTTGCCGTTCGCATGCGCATGAAGCTGGTCGTCGCGGGGACCGCGAACAACTACAAACGCATCATGAGGATCTCGGGTCTTTGCAGGCAGATCGGCGCGACATACGTCGGCGACGTCAGAGGCAAACGAAAGGCGGAGCTGCTCGCCGGCGCGCGCGCGTTTATCTTTCCGACGCGAGTTGACGAAGCGTTTGGTTTGGGAATGGTGGAGGCGCTGATGTCAGGCACGCCCGTGATTTGCAGCAACAAGGGCGCGTGTCCGGAGATCATCTCGCCGGACGTCGGCTTCGTTTGCCGCGACGATCGCGATTTTATTGCGGCGGTCAAACGGATCGGGACCATTTCGCCGCGCGCGTGTCGCGAGAAGGCGATGCGTGAGTTTCACTACCTGCGGATGACGCGCGATTATCTCGCCGAGTATGAGAAAGAGATCGCGCGGAACAGTTCGTCCCACTGTTCGAGCGCGGCTTCAAACGGAAATCTCTCGACTACCTCCGGTGCGCGTGAGGTGTAAGCCTTGCGCTGCGTTTCGTCGCGCATTACTGTCGCGAGAGCGTTCGCCAGCGCTGCCATCGTGTTCTGACTGACGATCACGCCATCGATACCATGTCGCACCAGCGCTCGAACCGATGGTCCAGCGTCCATCGCGACCACCGGCACGCCGCACGCCAGCGCTTCCCAGATCGCGTTTCCGAAGCCTTCAATTCGTGACGCTGAAACGAACAAGGTGGCAGTTTGCAGCGCGCCGTACGGATCGTTCGAGAAGCCGCAAAGGCGAATTCGGTTTGGGGCGAGTTGCTCGACGAGATGTTCGAGCATGTTCCGCTGTGGTCCATCGCCGTAGATCTCGAGATCCCATTCGGGGAAATCCGCCGCGATACTCGCAAACGATCGCACCAGAAACTCCGGTCGTTTTTCGTTGGACAAGCGAGAGAGCGTAATTATTTTCCGCCGGTTATTTTTCGATCCGTGTTTCAGCGTCGGAGGAGCGACCAAGGGATTTGCGATGGCCCGCGCTCGTGCGCCTTTAGCTGCCAGCCAAGCTGCGATGGCGGGATCAGGAGCGACGACTGCCGCCGCTGCGCGGCGATACAGTTCCTCGCGCGCCCCCTGCCACTTGCCAAGCGAGATCCGACGCGCATCAGTCTGCTCAGTCACGATGACCGGCACGTTCGTTTCAGCCATCGCCGCCAGCACGCGCACATTCGTGCGATCGATAAACGACACGACCACGTCAGGCGCGGTCGCCAAAATCGCGTGTCGCAGCATCGTCAGGATCGACAGCTCCGGAATTAATTGCGGGCAGCGGGCGTTGTGAAGCAAGCGAAGTAACGGTGCAGTCGTGCGTTCGTTGAACTCATCCGGGTGAGCGGGGCGAGGCCAACCAAGATCTCGCAGGTCAACTCCCGGATCGACCGTGTATGCCGGCGCGCGCTTGTTTTGTGAGATCGTGAGGATTGTTGTAGCTCTGTCTTTTTTGGCCCACGCATTCGCAAGGTTAATGCAAACCCGCTCGGCCCCGCCGCCACCCAGTCCAGCGATAACCAGCGTGATACGCACAATTCATTCGACCGGATACGCCGCGACGACGTCCAACATGACGAGCGCGCCTGCCGGCAGCGCAGCAGCGGCGAAAGCGGTGCGCGCCGGCAGCGGAGTTATACCGAGTCCCGGCAACCACGCCGCGTAGATCTGGTCCACCGCTTTGAAGTCCTTGATATCCGCGAGCAGCAACGTGACTTTCACGATGTCAGCAGCCGTGCAACCCGCGGCGTTGAGGATAGCGTCGATGTTCGACAGCATGCGACGCGTTTGCGGTTCGAGTCCTTCTTCGAGCTTCCCGGTGTCAGGGTCGCGCCCGGTTTGTGCTGTCACAAAGACCAGATCGCCGGTGCGAATTGCCTGTGAATAAGTGCCGAGTGCCGGAGGCGCCGCATCTGTCTTGATTCGTGTTTTATTCGCCATCCAACCTGATCCTCTCCGCCCGCAACGGGATCTCGAAGTTTACCTTTACTGGACCACCACCAAGCGGCGCGAGGTCCATCAGCTGGACCTGCCCGGGGAAAATGATCTGCAACAACACGACATTCGACGGATCGGCAAACTCCAGATCGAAGTAATGAAACTCGGTGATGTTGGAACAATAGATCCAAAGATTGTTCTGTTCGCGAATCCACTTCCGGAAACCGTCGCTTTCCATTGGTTCAGTGCGGATGTCGAGCGGCGCTTCGGTGAGTATCTGTTTGGTCAACTCGAAGTGTTCGAACGCGTACTGCCAACTCTGTTCGTAAGGCCGTTTGGTCGAGCCACGCTCGCGCGGGAGTGTGCCGCGCTGCTTCAGGCGGATGTTTTCGCGAACAAAATGTTCACGATCGCTGGCGACTTCGTAATCGCCGTCGGTGAGCCGTTGCAGAAAGTGGTCCACGTCGCGGCTGCTGATGAACACGCGCCGGATGATGTTGAAATACGTCACGGCGGTGGGATTGATGTCGAAGATCGTCAACCGCGTCGGGCGCCAGAGCGGGATCAAATTGAGACCGTATAGACCACCGACGACGCTGATCATGTGAATGTCTTTGCGTCGCTGCGGGTCGACGTTGTCGTAGTGGGCTTTGATTTCGGCGAACTCGCCGAAAGAGCCATCCTGATAGCCATCGTCGGTGCCGTAAAAAACGTTTTCCGGATGGTCGTGGTACATCTCGCGATTGAAGGCCCGGGGTGCTTGTGCTGTCACGATTCCCTCTTTACTGCAGCGGCCTCAAACTCCCAGGCCGGCTTGTTTAGTTCTCGAAAGTTGTCCATACGCTCACTCCAACCAGTTTCGCTTGGCTGCGAGCTGCTGTAGGTGATGCGAATTGATTGATCGATGAAGTCGAGTGCGTTTTGGACCACGGCTGTGTCGGCATCGCGCACGGTGACGAAACCGTCGCCGGTGTAGGTCGCTGACTTTGCGCCACCGATCCTGGGCCAACGCGATTCGACGATCGTGCCTGAGAGCTCCGCGGTCACTGTTTCGATGCCGTCGATGATTTCCACGGATCCGGAGCCCAGGTCGCGAAGAAAGATTGTGCCGACAGCATACTTGCGTTCGAGTGGTCCATCGAAGGCGTCGTCGACAGCAACCCTGGCCCATACGTGATAGGGATCGACGTCGTAAGCAGAGCCGAACATCGGGCCGATGCGCGCGCCGGCCGGGCGGAGCGTCGCGTCGACGAAGCCGGCTGGACGTCCGGAAGCATCGATAAATCCTTCCATGTGCGTCATGGCGTTTCCGACGTCTAAGGCTCGCACAGCGGTAAGTCCCTCGTCTATGAATGCTTTGTACGGGCTTAGATCACGCGGCATGACGCAGCGCCATCGGGTTGCCTGGTTTTCTAAAGCGTCGAGGATCGGCGGGTCGTAGCAGCAGACTGAATAGCACTGCGGTTCGCTGGCGATGGTCACAGTGTCGAAGCAGAGCTCCTGACCAATCAAGTAGGTCTCTGCAATCACGGGCGGCTGAATTAGTTTCAGCATCCGTGCGAGTTGCTCTTCGGTTGTGATGCGAAACGTCGTCACTGCGCCGCTGCCGTTTAGCGGCTTGAGGACGATCGGAAATTCGACGTCATCAACAAACCGTCGCACATCCTCAGCACGTTCGATGATTTGATCGCGCGCCGTCGCGACGCCCGCCCGCCTCAGCGTCGATTTGAGTTTCGATTTATTGAGGACTCGGTCGACGACTTCGCCAGTCATTGCTGTCAAGCCGAGAGCCTCGTTTGCGGCAGCTACCGTTGCAAGCAGCGTCTCCTGTGCGGTGACGATCCGGTTGACGCCGCCGAAACTCTTAGCAGCTGCGATCAACCCGGCTACATCGTCGACATCTTCTACACAGACATTCAGCAACGTAACACCGTCGAGCGCCTGAATCGCTCGCGCGCAGCGCAATGCCTCGCCGGCGAGCGCGCGACAGACGAAAACAATCCGGCGAGTACTCATGCGTTCGCCTCCTGCACCGCTGCCAGACGCGCCGCAAGTTGCGCTTCACGCTTCGCCTTGTCGTGTATCACGTACTGAATCACATCGCGGCCAGCCGTCGTCGCGACGTCGCGCTCCGACAACGGCTCCAAACCATGAAACGAAA
The DNA here is from genome assembly GCA_036266055.1 of Pyrinomonadaceae bacterium. Classification (GTDB taxonomy): domain Bacteria; phylum Acidobacteriota; class Blastocatellia; order Pyrinomonadales; family Pyrinomonadaceae; genus PSRF01. The sequence goes on from DATANW010000455.1 coordinate 5,034, forward strand.
TATCCGAACGCACAAACGCCAGCAGCGAGTTCGGCTTGTAGGCGGCTGTCTTCACCCGGACGAAATCGTCAAACGCGTAGTGCTTGCTATCAGGACAACTGAAGCCCGCCAGCTTCGGACGATAAAGCGACGTGCCGAGGTGTTCCGCGCTGTCGTCCGGCGCGAGATAAAGCAGCAACACGACCAGCTTCGTATGTAGATCCGAGTGTGGTCCAAGAAAGTAGCCTGCCCGGTGACGAATGAATTGCGACTCGACTGACAGCGCCGGCCACGATTTCCATCCAAACGACTTCATCACGGCCTGTGCGACATCTTCACTCAAAAACCACTGATTAAACGAACCCCAAAATTCCCTTTGGTCAGGAGGTAATCTGTCCGTCCATCCGTGGTTCATATCACGCTGATCGCGATGTCGGAAATGATCGAGTTTTAAATCCGTGACTTCATAAAGGTTTTCATACACAGTGCTGTCCGGCAGATGACGCAGCAATTCGCGATAGTAATCATCCGGAAATACCTGATCGAGAACGTAGTGGGGAAACGGATCGCGCTCCACAGTGGCGCTGCGCAGCCTTGCCATGAAATGTTCGAGAGGTCTATTCATGAGACTCCGCCTCACGCACGCGCGGTATCACTTCGCGACCGAAGATCATCATCTCGTCCAGCTTGGGCCAACCCGCGATGATGAACTGAGTCACCCCGATCTTCTTGTACTCGAGAAAGGCTTCGGCAAGATCCTCAGGCGAACCGACCAGGGTGATCGCCGATGACCCGTAGTGCGGCACCAGACCTGCCCATAAATTCCGGTTCATCCAACCGACGGTGTCCGCCGCCGTAAGCGCGTCCTTCAGTGTCTTCGAGTCGCTCGTGGAAAGAATGCGTCGCTCTTGCCTGCCAATCTCTTCCGGCGGCAACAGCGCCTCCGCCGCAGCTACCGCTTCTTCCCGCGTGGGCCGGCACACGACGCAAAGCCGCAGACAAACTCCCACTCCGTTTTCGCGAAAGCGCGACACCAGCGGCGCGAGGTTCTCAGGCGTGTCGATCAGACGGACCCAGCACGAACCTTGCGTCAGCGCCAGATGCTGCGCCTGCTCTGAATGACCCGACACATAGATCTCCGGCATGGTCCGATCCGGAGCGACAAACGGCGTGTAAAGCTTTCCGTGCTCGATGCGGCAGTAATTGCCGGCGAAACTAACGTCGTCGCCGTTGTTGGACCAGAATGAACGACACACGGCGAGAAACTCTTCCGCGCGCGCGTAGCGCTCGTCGTGCTCGAGAAAGTCGCCGTACCCGCGCTGCTCGACGATCGAACTGCCGGCGACGATATTCAAACTCACGCGCCCGTTGATCACACCTGACAAGGTATTGATCTGCTGAACAAATGTGGCCGGCTGCATCAGCCCAAGCCGGTAGGCAACGATGAACTTGAGTTTCTTTGTCGCCTGGCCCACCGCGCACGCGATGAAGATCGTGTCAGGCTCGTAACGACTGAACGACAGCAACACCGATTCGATTCCGGCTTCTTCAGCGCAACGCGCAAAGCGCACCCAGCCTTCCATGTCCGGCAATGCGGCCGCGGAGCCGGTCTTCGTCGTCGCGACGCGCGAAGTCTCCTGCGCGGTCTTCATGCCGACCTCGCCGCCTTTCGGAAACATCCAGTGAAATCTGAGGTTCATCGTCGTCTTATGAGCGGCAGCACTTCGCGTCCGAAGACGTTCACGGTGTCGACCTCGGGCCAACCGGAAATGATGAACTCGGTCACGCCGATGCGCTCGTATTCGAGAAACATTTCAGCCAGTTCCTGCGGCGAACCGAGCAACGTGGTCCATACCGGACCGTAGTGCGGGACGAGTCCCGTCCAAAGCGAACGATTCAGCCAATGGCCATTGCCGCCACCCGCGCCTTCGCGATACATCTGGGAATCGTCTTTGAGAGTGATGGTGCTCTCGGCATTGTCTTCCGGCAACAAACTCTGCGCGACTGCAAGCGCCTCGTCGCGCGTCGGCCGGCACACGAGACACAGACGCAAACAAACTCCGACGCCGCGTGCCCGCGCGCGCGCAACCACCGGGGCCAGCCGGGCCGGATCTTCCGCGACGCGCAGCCAGCACGTGCCTTGTGAGTAAGCGAGTTGCTCCGACGGTTCCGAGTGACCCGACACATAGATCTCCGGCGATTTTCGACCCGGCGAAACGAACGGCGTCGCTAGTTTTCCCTGCTCGACGCGATAGTGCTTGCCTGCGAAATCGACGTCGCCATTGCGGTTGCTATTGCCCCCCCAGAACGCGTTACACACGGCGAGAAACTCTTCCGCCCGCTCGTAACGCTCGTCGTGCGAAAGAAAATCGCCGTACCCGCGTTGTTCCTGACTCGAGCTGCCGGCGACGATGTTGTAAGAAACGCGGCCCTGCGTCAGCGCCGACACAGTGTTCATTTGCTGCACGAACGTTGCAGGGTTCATCAAGCCCGAGCGATACGCGATGATGAACTTCAGTTTTTTCGTCACCTGGCCCAGTGCGCAGGCCACGACAAACGGGTCGGGCTCGTAACGGCTGAACGAGATGAGCACCTTTTCGATTCCCGCTTCTTCCGCTTGTCGCGCGAAGTGCGTCCAGCCGGCGATGTCCGGCCGCGGCGCGGGCGAGCCGGCACGCATCGACTCGATGCGGTAGCGCGCGGCTTCACGCGGCGTCTGCCGGCCGTCCAACGCGACCTCACCGCCCTTCGGAAGCATCCAATGAAATCTCAAGCTCATTTTAGTTTTTGATAATGCAGCAGTGTTGCCACTCGCGGCACACCGGCTCACGAATAGTCGCGCCAGCAAAAAGTGATTTCATGAAATCCGCGGTGAAGAACGAGCAATACGATTCGTGCGGCCGGCCGGCGCGCGTTTGATGGTGCAACGCGTCGTCCGGCTCTACGTACAACGTGTCGTCAATCACGGTAAACCAGCGCGCGCGCTTCACCATTTCGAGCTGACCGCGTGGTCCCAGGTTCCGCAGCGCTGTCGATCCTCGCGGCAACCGCGAATCGGACAACGAGCGATCGAATCGCGGGTCGAAAAACGTAAACGCCAACGCCCCGCCGGGTGCAACCATGCGGCGCAAGGCCTCCACAGACTCGATCATTTCCTTCTTATCGACGTGAGTGAAAACTGAAAACGCGAGGACGATGTCAAACTTCACACCACAATCCGGCAGCGGCTGATTACGTTTGCCGAATGGATTGTATTGCGGGCTGTAGCGGTTGAAATGCACGAAATGCGCGCGCGGATAGGTCTGACGTCCTTGTTCGACAACCGCCGGATTGATGTCGATGCACCAGTAGTCTTCATGATCGACTCTGTCACCGGCGCTGGCGAGAAACGTTCCGACATTTCCACCAAAATCGAGGATTTTGCGTCCTTTCCAGACCGGATGGTCCAGCAGTTCGTCGAAGTAGGGGAACTGCGTCAGCCTGGTCGAGACGAGGTTCCACGAGAACGAACGGCCGCTCGCGAAGAGGCGTTTCGCGTTGTCGGCCATTCGTGCGTCATCGTGCAGCGACATACGTTCTTCTCCTCAGGACGCGGTGGTCCACTCCACCGTCTCACGCGCGAGCCCGTGACGTCTGGCCCAACGCTCGATGGCCCAAGGTGGCGTGTCCACGTCACGATACCCGCCGAGCAACTGGCGCGTGATCGGATCCATTGCGAGTAGTTGTCGCTCGTCGGGGTTTTCGAGATAGACCTCCGGCTTCATCCAGCGATACGCGTATCCGTAAATCACGACCTTCGAAACGCGATCGCTGCGGTTCGGCGCAGCCGTGTGATAAGTCCGGTTCTCGAAAAACAACGCGTCGCCCGCGCTGAGCTGGAGGTCGCACACCTCGACATCGAGCGGATCCACCGCTCCTTTCGGAACCTTCAAAGGACCAGGCAGTCGATGCGATCCGCGGGCCATCAACGTCATGCCGCAACTCGGTTGTGGGAAATCTGTCAGGCAGTAACAGATCTTGATGCCGACGAGCGGCAACTGTTCGTGGCCCAGATCTTTCGGAATGCGAATGTCGCGATGCCAGCCGCGACGAAACGGCGGATCGTCCAGGTTCTCCGGACGTTTGTAGATCACTGTTGTCGAGTGCAGATGAATGTTTGGACTTAACAGTTGCACCACGAGCGGCACGGTAGTCGAGTTGGAGACAAGCGCCAGTAACGCCTTTTCCTTGAGCAACCCGCGACGCAGATCGAGATGGTTGTACTCCGGTTTGCCCGAGATCTCGGGCTTACGAAGAAAAGCACCGGCGAGTCGATCCGATTCTTCGAGGAGATCCGCCACCGTTTGCGCGTCGAGCGCATTGCGGACCACGAGAAAGCCATCGTCCGCGAAGGCCCTTCGTTGCGCTTCTGTGAGTCTCACGAAGTTCATGATCTATTTTCGAATGACGCAACAGTGCTGCATCTCGTCGTTCACGGGCGGCAGGATCTTCGCCTCCGGAAACAACTCGGTTATGTACTCGACGGAATAGAACGTATGAAAAGTCCGCTGCCGGTCGGGCTCATAGGTCTTCGTCTCGTCAGTTTCGAGATACAGATCCTCACCATTGACCAACACGAACCACGGCGCGGCGCTCGCTCGCACGCACATGCCGTCGACATCGATCTCTAACGCATTTCCCTTCTCTTGCTCGAGAAAGATCTCGCGCTCGAGTCGCCAGCGAAGATTGTTGCCGTGGTATCGACCAGGCCACGAAAAGTAATACGGGTCGATGAACGTAAACGCAAACGCACCCCCGTCATTCAGACGCTGCGTTAATTGTTGGACCAGGTCGAGCATGTCCGTGCGCGAGGTATTCGTAAACACCGAATACGCGACGATGTAATCGAACGACTGCTCCAGTTCAGGAAGTTTCAGTTGCGAAATTCCCTGCGGATTGAAAAAGAAACAGTAGCGATCGTAAAAGACCCAATGGGCCTTCGCAAACGCTGCTCTTCCCTTTTCAATCGACTCCCGCACAACGTCGATGCACCAGTACCGCTCCTCGTCGATCGTCGAATTCGGATCGTGGAGCATGTTGCCGATGTTGCCGCCGAAGTCGAGGACGTTCTTGTTATGCCAGTCCGGTTCTCCGAGTTGCTGTGAGAAATAAGTGAACTGCCCCGTTTTCGTCGACAAGAACGCCATGACTAAGGCTCA
>DATANW010000456.1:0-10684 GCA_036266055.1 Pyrinomonadaceae bacterium
AATGGTAGACGGCTTCCCTTACAAGGAAGAGGTTGGGGGTTCGAGTCCCTCCGCGCCCACCAGATAAGGCAGAGGCTAGAGGTCAGAGGTTAGAGTTTAGTAAATCGCCGTCCGCAACACCCGGGGGAGTTCGGGTTGTGAAAAGCGTTCGATTTACTGACCTCTAACCTCTAGCCTCTAACCTCTCCTTCTCATGCGGAGTCGTAGTTCAGTTGGTTAGAACGCCGGCCTGTCACGTCGGAGGTCGCGGGTTCGAGTCCCGTCGGCTCCGCCATTTAATTTAGCGAGTCACAGACCTGCCACCTCGGCAGGTCTTACTTTTTGCCCGCTACCGGTCCAACTTCTGCAACCGAACATGGACGAGAGCCCCGTAAACAATGCCAAGAACTGCCGCGGGCGCTCCACCAAAGAACAACACGAAAAACAAGGGAACGAAGAATACATACACTGCATTCCACGGTTTGATATTTGGGTTGCCAAGCCACTCGCTCGCATGGCCCACAACTCCAGCGATCGTCCCCGCGTACACCGCGATCGTTATCGAACCAAACGCGACTCCCAAGCCAACCAGCATACCGCGGCCCAGTGGATTCCCTTTCCGGCAAAGATATGTTCCCGCCTTCTCGCCCAGGTAGGCGGCTGCAAAGATCTCCACCACCAAGCCAACCATGATCGGCGGATCCAACCCGATTAACCAGCCGGCATTCATCACGTACACCATGAGGAATGCGGTTCCGATACCCAGCGCGGCGCACAACATACCGATCCACTTTCCAACGCTTCCACATCCATGATCGTAATGGGCGTCCATAGCCACCTCCAGACGTGACCGCTCAAGGGTGAAACTACAAAACAATAACGTTTTTCAGGTCCGTTGTGTTCGCCGACGTACTTAACAATTAAATTGCTTAATGCTATTGACCCGCCGCGCTTTTTGACTAAAATTCCCATCAACGGTGAATGTGGTTGCCGGGGTGAGGACGGTGACCAATCGAGGCTGAATGTCTCCGCCAACCTTGAGAGGCCGGTCCAAAACCGGCCTTTCGGTTTTTTAAACGCGGATTAGAAAAAAAAGACAGATGATTTCCGTCGCTGAAGCAATTCAGATTGTTAGACAGCAAACACAGACTCTCGAGCCCGAGCAGGTCGATCTGCCAAACGCACTCGGCCGCGTGCTGGCCCAGGAGGTCGTCGCCGACTCCGATCTGCCACCTTTCGATCGTTCGCAGATGGACGGGTACGCCGTGCAAGCCTCGGACACAACCAACGCGCCGATCAGTTTACGGATCGCCGGCGAGTCGGCCGCCGGAAAAGGTTGGCACCAGCGAATGAACTCCGGCGAGGCGGTGCGCATCATGACCGGCGCACCTATTCCCGAAGGCGCCGACAGCGTTCAGCAGGTCGAACTCACTCACGAACTGAAAGACGGCACAGTCGTCGAACTGCTCGCTCCAGTCGAACTCGGTAAATCGATCGTCAAACGTGGCGAGGAGATCAAAGCCGGTGAAACGATCTTGCGTCCCGGCGTCACGATCAATGCCGCCATGATGGCCGTGCTCGCCGCGTTTGGTTACGCGCAAGTCGAAGTAGCGCGACGTCCGCGCGTGGCCGTAGCCGCAACCGGCAGCGAACTCGTTAGTGTCGACGAACAACCCGGGCAGGACCAGATTCGCGATTCAAACAACTACTCGATCAGCGCTTACGCAGAACTCGCCGGCGCAGTGGTCCAACGTCTTCCCCTCACGCGTGACGAAACGTCACTGCTCAAGCGTCAGATCGCCGCGGCCGCAGACAACTTCGATGTTCTGGTGACGTCCGGCGGCGTGTCGATGGGCGTCTACGACGTCACGAAGAATGCACTGAAAGAGCTCGGCGCGGAGATCTTTTTCGAACGCGTTGCGCTACGACCAGGCAAGCCGATCGTTTTCGCGCGACTTCCAGGCGGCGCACTCGTCTTCGGTCTGCCCGGAAACCCGGTGTCAGTTTCAGTAACGTTCAATTTGTTCGCGCGCACTGCACTGCTCGCGATGCAGGGGGCGAACGAGCCTGTATTGAAACAAGAGACCGTGTTGCTGGCGCGTAGTGTTAAGGGAACGATGGACCGTGAGAGTTATCTTCCAGCGCAGTTGATGACGAACGATGATGGCGAATTGATCGCGTTTCCGCTGAAGTGGGGTGGATCATCAGACTTCGTTTCGTTTGCGCTGACAACGGCGCTCGCGATCATTCCCGCCGGAGTCAAAGCAGTTGAAGCAGGATCGTTGGTGAAAGCGATCCGCTTACCGTGACGACCGTCAAAAACAGACGCGAAGCTAAACCTGCACGATCGGCGCGACACGCTCCGTCAATCCCTTGAATCCCAGAAAACCGGGGAGTTGCTCGATACGATTCCCGATCTTCCGATCGAACAGATCCAAACCTTCTTTACCGGGAAACAGCGTCGCCATCACGTAATTCGCCTGCGCCGCGGGTTTCGCCCCCTGGCCCACCGGCGCCCAGAACTGCCCGATGATGAACCGCGCGAGGTTCCGCGAAAACTTCGTCTCCCTCAGTTTCACTCGCGCAACGTTCCAATAAAAACTCGAATGAATCGACTCCTCCTGCACGATTCCGATCAGCAACCGATGCAGCACCGGATGATCCGCGAGCTGCGACAAGCGTCGATAGGCGTTCATCGCAGTGATCTCGTTGATTGCGCCCCACACCATGTGCGCGCCGTGAAAATATTTGCCGAAGGGCCTCGAAGCATGGTCCACCAGGTAACTGCCGATCTTGTAAAGACGAGGGATCTTTCGCGTCGCGTCCGCCTGCCAGTTCTTCCCTGTCGGCACGCCGGCTTCTTCGAGAAACCGGTTGAGCAGATTGCCGTGATGCAGCTCTTCGATGCTCCAGCGGTCCATAAACTTTCTGATGATCGGATCTTTGCCGGTCGGCGTGCGTCGCAATTCCTGGTAATACATGTCGGTGAAGTACTCGATGTCGCGCATGTAGATCAGCACCGGCACAAACGCCGGATTGAGCGGATAGTTCTTGGTCTCATTCCAGCGAATGCTGTTGACGTACTCTTTCGATAGCGCGCGTGGTTGGCGCTCGTACCACTCAAGCACTTCCTTATCAGTCTCAAACACTCAGGGGAATCCTCCATACGGGTATTAGATCGCCGCTAAAAGTACGGCTACAGACTGCGATTCAGATTCTTTAAAACAAATGCCCAGGCTCGAATTGGGTCGAAGCGGTGAGACCAACTCGCGTGAGGTCTTCGTCCCGGTCGCCGCGCAGGATAGACAAAAACGCGGTCGGATGTCGAGATCTACTTGCTGCAAGGCCCGTTTTTGTTATCTACTTCTGAGCCATGACACAACTCTCGCACGTCGATGAACAGGGCCGTGTGCGCATGGTCGATACGGGCGACAAACAGATCACACAACGGCGGGCAGTGGCTTCGGCGAAGGTGTTGATGAAGCGAGAAACGGTGTCGGCGTTGCGCGAGCATCGCACGCCGAAAGGCGACCCGTTGGAAGCGGCTCGTCTGGCTGGAATCATGGGCGCGAAACGCACCGCGGATCTGATCCCGCTTTGTCATCCGCTGCCGCTGACGCACGTGGATGTTCAGGCGAAGGTTGAAGACGACGGCGTATCGCTTACGGCCGAGGCGTCGACGAACGCGGAAACGGGTGTGGAAATGGAGGCGTTGACGGCCGTTTCCATTGCCGCGCTGACTGTTTACGACATGTGCAAGGCGCTGGAAAAAGGAATGACGATCACTGAAATTCGTTTGGAAAGTAAAACCGGCGGAAAATCAGGCGATTATCAAAGGAAATGACCGAGGCGACGCGGCGTTCTGGAACATCCGGTAGAGGTTGTGCGTTATTCATGGCGACCTTAGAATACGCCCATTAATCCGCCGATTTACCGGAGAGTTGAAAATGAGTTTAAGGCTTGCACAAGACGCGCGACCCCAGGCAATGACGTTGCTCGTTGCCACCGCAATCTCCCTGCTTCTGTGGTTCATTCCCATGGCCTGGGTCCTCTATTACCCGTTCGAACTTTTCGTGACGTTCATTCACGAGGGCGGACACGCGCTCGCAGCCGTGCTCACTGGCGGTTCAGTCGAATACATGTGGGTGGCCACCGACGCGAACGGTCTGACCGTTGCCCGGACGACGAACAGCGCAGTGGGCTTGATGTTCTTCTCGAGCGCCGGTTACCTCGGTGCGATCATCTATGGCGCGTTGTTGCTCGTGCTTATTCGGAAGGCAGTAGCCGCGCGAATCGTATTGTTGATTTCCGGCATTTATGTCTTCGCGATCACGATGATCTTCGGACTCATCAAGCCGGTTTACTCGATGTCGGGTTGGTCAGGTATTCCCTTCACGGTGGTGGCGGGTGTGGTGCTCTCGGTAGCGCTGATCTTGATCGCGAGGTTCGCGAGCGCGCGCGTCGCGACTTTCTTCATGAGTTTTCTGGCAGTGCAGTGCGTACTCAACGCACTCTTCAATCTCAAAGACCTGTTTTCGTTGTCGTCGCCGTTCCAGTCTCAGCTCGTACACACGGACGCCGTCAACATGGCAAACATCACAGGCATTCCGGCCATCTTCTGGGCAGTTTTCTGGATCGGCCTGTCACTCGGAATTCTGTGGTTCGTGATGCGACTCTACGTTGCCGGACGCGATAAGAGCTTCCAACCCGATCTGCCGTTCGAGGAAGTGCCTCCGGTCTAAACCCCCAACATCATTAGAAAACCAGCCGCGCCTGAATCTGAAACATGCGCGGCGGGTCGATGTTCGCGAATGCCGGAATCGCATTCGTCGCCGTACCCACGTTGCTCACGAACTGTCCAAATGTCGCCGCCGCTGTTCCCGTGTCGCCGTAGTTCGTCACACCACGTCCGAGAAAGTTTCCGTGATTGAAGAGATTGAAACCTTCCAGCCGGAGCACCAGACTGGTCCGTTCCGACAACCGGATTCGATCCTCGACGAATGCCGCCACGTCTGAAGTCGGCGTGCCGCGAAACGTCGATTTACCAATCACCACTCCATTGATGACCGGACGATCGTTATTGACGCCGTCGCCGTTGTTGTCGACGCCCGTCACCGCGTTGAACGGACGCGCCGAAGCAAACATCGACACAGTGCCCGCGGTGATGTTCCATGGAAAATGGTAGTTGAACGTGATCACCGCCCGATGACGTTGATCGACGACGCTTGGTCCACGCTCTGTTTCGCCAAGTTGCGAGATGTGGTTCTCATTTGGACCGATGCCGTTGCCGTCAGGCTCAAAGGTGTTCGTTGCTTTTGACAACGTGTAACTCACCGCCGCGAACATGCGACGGTTGCCGCGGTAAGTGAACTGCGTCTGCAATCCGTCGTAATCGGCAACGCCGAGATTCATGATCACGTTGACCTGGCGCACGCCGCCGTTAACCGGCTTGATCGGCCGCTTGTCGTTTGCGTTGGCAACCGTTCTGACTTGATTCGGCGCATTGCGCGGGAACGGCTCCGGCGCATTCAGATCGACGGTGCGATCGAGGTTGTTCCAGTGTTGATGAACGTAGTCAGAGCCTATAACGAAACCTCTGAAGAACTCCCGTTCAAAGCCAAACGTGAAGACCTGACTCCGGGGATTCTTCAGCTCGTCGGGATAGTTTTGGAGGCGATCGAAGTTCAAGCCGAACCTCGCAAACTGCTCGCGATAGAAACTGCGCAGGCCCGCGCGGATCGTAATGTCGCGCGCCGGCAGTTGTCCGGCGGGAATCGTTTTTGGATCGACGGGAACCGGCAGACACGGACCGGTCAGACAAGTCGGAAAGCCTGTTTGACCCGGACCGGCGGTGTAGGTCGTCAATCCGTCGAGACCGTTAACCAAGTAACCCGCAACCTGGTTCGACCGGATCTGCGTGTAGTACATCGCGTACCCGCCGCGAATTGAGGTGCGCGCGTCGCCGCCGGGGTGCCAACCAAAACCGATGCGTGGGGCGAAGTTGTTTTTGGCGTCGGTTAGCGTTTGGCGGTCGTAGCGCACGCCAAGGTCCAGCGTGAAGTCGTGACGCAGGTGTATGCTGTCCTGGACAAAAACCGTGTTGAGCCACTGTGGGAGTTCGTAACTGTCGATGCCGAAGTTGATCGGCTGCGTGTAACTCTGGACGTCGGCGAGTGTGAGTTGACCAAACGGAGCGGTCGTCGTGTTCTTAAACGTGAAGGTCCCGAGTATCGCGGTGCCGGGTTCGCTGCCGAAGCCGCCGGAAGTGTGATGAATCACGCTTCCGCCAAAGCGGAAATAGTGTATGCCCTGCGACCACGACAACGTGTCGGAAAACTGAAACTGGTGCCCCCAGAGGTCCGACGCGCGTGACTGTCCGATCGTAAACCCCTGCGCGTTGTTCCGCGTGTAGGTGGTCGAAAGATTCTGCGCTTCCCAGCGCGTGACCGGATCGCCGTTCAGATAAGCGAAGCGTGCTTCGTTGAGCACTGTCGGACTGAAGACGGTCGTGTGATTAGCCTGGACCGTCCAGCCGCGCCGCGAATACCGTCGCGCCACGCTCGGCGCGTTCGTTCCGCCCACTGCGTCCTGCGGGTTGTCGTCGAAAAAGCGATCGACATTGACGCGAAACATCAGCGTTTGGTTTGTCGTCAGCCTGTGATCCACGCGTCCATCAAACAGGAACTGTCGATAGTGACCCGTGTAGGCGAGATTGCCGTCGGTCGGCAGCACAAAGGCCGGCAACGAGGGCGACAAGAAGGTGGTGCGATTTTGTCGTGTGTAGTCGGCGGTCGCGAAGAAGAACGTGCGGTCGCGAACGATTGGACCACCGATCGTGCCGGAGTACTGTTGCAGCGCGTCCGGAATGTCGACCGGGTTGATGAAACGAAGCGTAGAAGGCGTGACGCAAGTCGTTACCGATGGTGGACAGAAACCATCAGTCGAAAACGTCTCGGCCTGCCAGTCGCCGGGACGAATCATGAACAGTCCTTCGCCGTGCATATCGTTCGTTCCGGATTTGGTGACGATATTCAACGCCGGACCCGCGGTCCAACCATATTCCGCCGAGAACGCGTTTGAGATGACTGCCATCTCCTGGATCGCGCCGAGTGGAATCGTGGCGACAGACGTCTGGCGTCCCCACGCTTCGTCGTTGTTCGCGCCGTCGAGAGTGTAGGTTGTGGTGCGACGCGAACCGGCGCCGGTGATGAAATACGTCTGATTAACGAAGAGGTCTCCAGTTCCCTTGCCTTGTCGAAAGGCGGAATTGAGCAGCGGCAGGCTGCTGGTTTTGCGGCCGAGGATCGGCGTCTCATCGATCTGTTCGGGACGCAAAGGGAGTCCAACTTGCGGATCGGCGCGTACGCCTTCGGCCGTGCCGAAGACCGTAACTTGCGCGGTCTGCGACCCGGCCTGCAGCGTGACCTTCAAACTCGCCGTCTCACCTGAGCGCAAGGACAAGTCTTTGCGCTCCTCGCTGCCGAAGCCCTCGCGCGACACGGTCACCGCGTACGTCCCGGTCAGCGATAACGCGGGAAACGTCGCGTTACCGTCTTCGCCGGAGACGGCCTCGCGCAGAGCGCCGGTCGCGGTGTTCAGCACCGAGACTTTCGCGTCTGGCACGACGGCGCCTGTTTGGTCGACGACCATCACGACGATCGTCGCCGTGTTGGGCGTTTGCGCAGCGATTGGCAAGGTAATGAAAACGATGAGAAGCAGCGGCAAGGAAACTATCTTCTTGAAGCCCATTTTATTCACCCGGTGTGGATTTAGAGTTTGAAGGCAATGGCAATTCTCGCGTGAGATCGGAACTACTACCAATGGACGTACATTGCCGACACGGATTAATTACTTCGTCACCGTGTACTGATCGAAATAGCTGACGCTATCCGTTTTCGACCAAACACCGACGCGTCCCGACACCGCTTCCGCCAACGTGTAATCAAGCAGATGCTTCCCGTCGAGCGACGCCTGGAGCGTCGTGCCGTGCACGTCGATCTCGAGCGAGTGCCACGTGTTCATCTGCAACGGAACGTTCTCGGATCCTTTCTTCACAAAGCTGCGCTTGCCTTTGAGGAACGTCCAGAGCACGACGTTGTCTTCCTTGCCGTTGAAGCGAACCGTCAGATAGTCGCCATTCGGTTTAAGGTTGAAAAGAATGCCGGCGCACTGATCCAACTGCCCCGCGACCAGCTTGAACCGCATCGTGATCTTCCCATCGTGAAAGTCGTCGATATCTTTCGCGACCGCATACGGAAAGTAAGCAAACGCCTTGACGTTGTCGATGAACTCCTCGTGACGCGAACCGTAAATCGCGCGCGCGTTCTGCGCCAGACTATTCGCCGGTTGCCCGCGCAGCCACTGTCGGCCATCAACGCCAAGCACCTTCGTGCCGCCGTCGTCGACGATCCCCCAGTTTCCAACCACCGCGAGAAACTTCGTCGAGTCCTTGCCCGGTTTCTCTTTCGACAGATCGACGTGAATCGCTTTCGGCTTCGACGCGCGTTGCGCCAACGCCGGATTTCCAACGAGCGTTAAGCCAACAAACAACATCAAAAAGATCCGCGGTCCCATTTTGTTGCCCTCCAAATAAGAATGACGAATAACGGCCAGACGAAATAGAAAATCCACGCCGCGTATTTTGGTTGCGCCGCGAGCGGATAACCCGGAAAGTCGTTTTCGCTCTCGCGCGACGGCGAATCGACGTTCGCCAGTTTGTAGATCTGATCGAGTACGACTTCCTCGATCGTCGATCGCTCCATCACTTGCTGCCCGCCGAGTTCGTACCAGATCTCGCCGTAACGATCTGTCTCGAAAAGGCCCGTCGCGCTGGACGCGGCGTAATCGACATCAAGCCGCGGAAGCACGCGGCGAAGTTTTTTGAGCACATTCTGTTCGAAGTCGGTCAGTCGCGGATCTTCGGGCGACAGGTACACCGTGATCTTCAACGGCTGACCGATGCGCTTCAGCACTGCTTCGTCAGAGGCGGCGAAAGAGTTGCGGCGGTTCTCGCTCAAGTCCCAACTCGCGCGGGCTTTCGATCCGCCCCAGACCACCGCCGCCAGCACGATCACCAGCACCAACGCTTTCAACAAGCGCCGGCGTATCGCTTGACCCGTGTGCAGCCAGATGGTCGCCACGGCGAAACCAGCGCAACTGATCGCCAGCATCACCATCAATACATTCAAACGAAGCAGTCCCTGCTCGAACGAGCGCAAAGCCGCGGTGGGTGTGTAGCTCGCGAGTTGCTGCAACAAACCGCCGCGACCAGCAGCGACGAAGTCCAACGCCCACGAGCCGACTGTGATCCCCAACGTAATGATTGCCGCGCTGGACGCGCTCTCTGCGAGCGCGCCCGCCGCGACGGCCAACCCGGCGCTCAAGGCCCCCCGCACCAGGTGGCCCAACAACAAGTTCCACGTCTCAGCGGCGTAAAAATGACCGCCGTAACTTCGCCACAGAAGTAGCGCAATCAACCCCGGTAACCACGCGATCAGCCACGCGCAAATCAAAACGGCGCCTTTGGCTGCAACCTTGACGCCGAGCGCACCCCGCAGTTGCAATAACAACTTCAACGCGCCGGTCTCTTTCTCGACAGCGATCAGCCGAATCGCGACGAATGGGAATAGCAGTGTCGCTGCGAGGTCGTACGAGCCCCACGTCGGCACGAGCACGCCGTCGAGCGGCGTCAGGCCTTGCGCGAGTGCAGCGGGCCCACCACCCGCGCCACTCATCTCCGCGTACAAGTTCACGGCAGTGATGAACGCGTGGCCCACCAGCAGGCCGACGATCACCAACATGATCCAAAAAGCGCGCGACGCGAACAGCTCGCGAAATTCCTTTGTCAACAGAAGGACGGCACTAGGTGAGCGCAAGGAAGATCTCCTCGATTCCACCTTCACTCAAACCAGCCCGACCGCGAAGCTCGTCGACCGTTCCTTCCGCGACCGTTTCTCCGTGATTCAGCAGCACCAACCGATCGCAAACTCTTCCCGCATCGACAAGCTGATGAATCGACAAAAGCAACGCGCGCCCGCTCGCCGCTTCCTGCCGAAGCCACGTCATCACGTCACGCGTCTGCCGCAGGTCGAGTCCATCGAACGGTTCGTCAAGCATCAGCAGCGGATGCGGAGTCAATAGACCAAGCGCCAACATCAACCGCTTACGCTCGCCTTTCGACAACGTGCCCAGCCGCGACTTCCGAATTTCCTCGAGCCGCAGCGGCACCGCGAGCGCGCGCAACTTGTCGTGCGACTGCGCGTAAAGCTTGCGGAAGAAGTTCAGCACCCGATGCACCGGCTGCTCCGCCCACGGAACAATCGCGTCCGGAATATAGAACATCACTTCCTTGCGCCGTCCGGACGCAAGCAGCGCCTCACCATGCGTGACACTCCCGCCATCGTCCGGCAGCAAACCCGCGAGACACTCGAACAGCGTCGTCTTGCCCGCACCGTTCGGCCCAATCAATCCCAACACCTCGCCGGGACGCACACTGAACCCAACGCCTGAAAGCACACGCTTGCCGCCAAACTTCTTCGCCAGATTCTTAACTGTCAGGAGTTCGCTCAAGAGACGCTTTTACTCAAAGTGGGTTTTCAACGGCTCCGCCGCCGGATGTGCGGCGTGGCTATGCCTCGCCGGCGACCGCTGAAATAGGAATGGGCTGTGCCCTTCGTACGGCCTTTGGCCCATAAACTGGGCGAAC
>DATANW010000457.1:0-16300 GCA_036266055.1 Pyrinomonadaceae bacterium
ACCAGTCGCTCCAGACCACGCACGACATTGACCGGAAGATCGCAACCAGCTTCTTTCAATCTGGCATCGATTTTTTCTTCGCTTTGATGACGCGTCTTCTCGAGTTGGCCCATCTGCCGCGCGTAGTCGCGATACGCGAAGCTGCGCTCCGCGATCTCTCGCACGCCGGCAAACGTACCGTACGCATCGAGCAGGTTCAGCAGTGTGGTGTACGTCGCGCGAAACTGGCTTGTCAGCGGATCCGGCTGGGCCTTCAACATCTGCGCGATGCGCGCGGGATCCTGGTGCAGTCCCGGTGCCGCGACAACGAACCCGACATTGTCGCGACCGCGACGTCCCGCACGACCAGTCATCTGTTGCAGCTCCGACGCCGATAACGGACGCCAACCCCCGGCCGTGCGCGCGTCAGCGCCCGTCAGCACCACGCTGCGCGCCGGAAAATCAACACCGGCCGCCACGGTCGCCGTCGCGAAGATCGCGTCAAGCAATCCCGCGCTCATCAGTTTTTCGATCACCAATTTCCACGCGGGAATATGTCCAGCATGATGCGACGCAACGCCGCCGCGAATGATCGTGTCCCAGTGTCGATGACCGCGCACTTCGGGGTTCTGTTCGACGAAGCCGCGCATGAAGTCGCGGCGGGCTTCACGACGACTCTCGTTAGGATCGCGTCGCGCCAGCGCCGCTTCCGAGGCTGCTTGATCGCAACGACGTCGCGTCGGCATGAACACGATTGCAGGCAGCAAGTTGTAACCGTCCAATGTCGCCACTAAAGTTGCGGGCGGCATTTCAGGCATTCGAAGCTTCATGAATTAACCGTGTGATCTCCGGGTTGATGTTGCCGTCCTCGTTTATGATCCGAATTAGCTGTCGATTCGGTAGCAATAAGACCGATCGCAGCGGCACCGGCCGCTTCCCCGGCCCGGTAATCACGCCGCAACGCACGCCTCGCACTTCTTCCAGCCACGACGCAAACTCGCCCGCGTTGCCGATCGTCGCTGAGAGCAAGAGCAAACGAATGCGCGGCGGCGTCAGAATGATCGCCTCTTCCCAAACGTGACCGCGGTCTAAGTCGGCAAGATAGTGCGCTTCGTCGAGTACAACGAGGTCTGCGGTGACTTCACTGCCGCCACGCAACGAGTCGAATAGTTGATTGCGGTAGATTTCGGTCGTTCCCACGATCAGCGGCGCGTCCCAGTTCTCTTTTCGGTCGCCGGTGAGTATGCCGACACGGTCGGCGCCAAACTCGTCAATAAATTCCTGGTATTTCGAGTTGGTGAGTGCCTTGAGCGGCGTTGTGTACCACGCGCGCCGGCCGCTCGCTAACAGCCGGCGGATCTCCTCGCGGGCGATCCACGTCTTGCCGCTGCCGGTGGGCGCGGTCACGAGCACGTCTTCGTACTCGAGCATCGCGAGCGCTTCGAGTTGAAAGGGATCCGGCTTGAAAGGGGTTGGGCGCGGCGTCCCGATTCCTTCCAGCAGTTTTTTCACGTCTCTGGATTGCGGGAGCGGACGGGCTGTTAACTCAGTACGGGTCGGGGTCTTGGGACGGTGTGTTTTCCTCTGTTTTAACCTTCGCGGCACGGGGGTTATTCTAACGTCGAGAGTGTGGCCTGCGAAGTGCTAACGAGACACAAGCGAGTTACAATTCACGTTCGCAACGCGTGGGCGGGCGCGGGCGTCTAAACGCACTGAAACAAAAAGGGCCGGCTGGCGTTTTCAATTAAGATGACTGAGCTGTTCGAGAATTTCGAAGTAAATCGCGACTCCAAAGTTTCCGTGCTGCTGAAACTGGTGGCGGTGTCGTTTGTACTGCACCTGGCGCTCGTCTGGACTGTCATTTATGTTCCCGCCGTACGTGACACGGTCAATATTGCCGCCCTGATCGCGAGTACGAAGTGGGTGGACGAAGACTACACCGCGACCAAAATCGGCGACGAGGTCCAGATCGTTCAACTTGAAAAGTTTCGCTATCCGGACGGTTATTTTGCTCTCGAAAGTCAGGGCTTTGCGAATCCGGAAGTCGCGGCCGCGAACGCTGCGTTTGCGCCCAAGATAATCTCGCAGTGGAAGGGATTCGGGCCCGATCCGGAAGAGACGCCGTCACCGAGCCCGGAGCCGAGTCCGTCCGCGTCACCGTCAGCGTCGGCTTCAGCGAGTCCGCAGGCGTCGCCGTCAGCGGCGATCGCGCAAGCCAGTCCAAGTCCCAGCGCCAGCCCGCTGACTCAGGACGAAGCGCAGAAGCAACTCGAACAAATTGCCGCGGAGGGTAAGGTCGGGCTGCCTGATCCGAACCAGATCAATAAAAAACCCCTCAAGGACCTCGCGAATTATGCCAACGATCTGAAGAGCCAGGGCAAACTGGATCTCAACCAGCCATTCAAAGTCGTTATTCGAGCGACATGGGATGAAAAAGGGAAGCTAAAAGATCCTAAGCTGGTGGAACATACGGGCGATGAGAACCTGACGGGTCTGTTTAGCCGCGTAGTCGGCGCGCTGAACGACAGTGGACTGCTGACCTACCTCTCACCCATCAGCAAAGACAATCCGGGTTCGATTGTCATAATCACGGTCACACAGGGTGACGCAAAAGTGTTGGCGTCCTTCGAGATGGAAACGGCGTCGCCTGAGAAAGCCAGGGAAAACGCAAAAGGTCTGAATTTGGCGCTCTGGCTCGGGGCCGGTACGCGCGCTGATAAGCCTGAACTCGCGTTGATAAAGAGTACGACCGCCACGCCCGATGGCAAGAAAGTCGTTGTGAATTTTTCAATGCAGAGACAGGACGTCGTCGAGATGATTAAGAAGCAGATGGAGCCGGAGCCGCCGCCCAAGCCGGGTGTCTAGTGGTCTCGTGCGCGTTTTTTGGAGTAAATTAAGCAGACTATGAGTTTCGATAAATTTTTAACGAAGGTATTTGGCAGCAGTAATCAACGATTTTTGAAGTCGATTGGGCCACTGATCGGGGAGATCAATTCCCACGAGCCCGCCCTACAGAAGCTCTCCGACGATGAGTTGCGGGCGCGCACGGCGACGTTCAAAGAGAAGGTCCAACGCGCGGTCGAAGGCATCACCGACAAAGAGCGAAGAAAGCAACGCGAAAGAGAGATCCTCGACGAACTTCTTCCCGAGGCCTTTGCGACGGTCCGCGAAGCGAGCGTCCGCACGACTGGCATGCGCCACTTCGACGTGCAGCTGATCGGCGGCATCGTTCTCCACCAGGGCAAAATCGCTGAGATGCGCACCGGCGAAGGTAAAACTCTAGTCGCCACGCTGCCTTCCTACCTGAATGCTCTAACCGGACGCGGCGGCGTTCACGTCATCACAGTGAACGACTATCTTGCTTCACGCGACGCGGAGTGGATGGGCCAGATCCATCGTTTTCTCGGTCTCGAAGTCGGCTGTATTCAAAACGACATGGATGATTTCGAACGGCAAGCAGCATACGCCGCCGACATCACCTACGGCACAAACAACGAATTCGGTTTCGACTACCTGCGCGACAACATGAAGTTTGACCTCGCGACCTGCGTGCAGCGTGGTCATTACTTCGCTGTCGTCGACGAGGTCGACTCGATCCTGATCGACGAAGCGCGAACGCCGCTGATCATTTCCGGTCCATCTGACGAAGCGACCGACAAGTATCGAAATGCCGACGCGATCATTCCGCACCTCGAAAAGGGCGAAGACGTCGACGGTAAGAAGACCGGCGATTACGTTGTCGACGAGAAGGCGCACACCGCAGTGCTGACGGAACAGGGCGTTGACAAAGCAGAGCGACTGCTCGGAGTCGGCAACCTGTACGATCCGTCAAACATGGAATTGCTCCACTGCGTCGAGCAGGCGTTGAAGGCGCACACGCTTTACAAGCTCGATCACCAGTACGTGGTCCAGGACGGCGAAGTGATCATCGTCGACGACTTCACCGGCCGCTTGATGAAGGGACGCCGCTGGTCTGACGGTCTGCACCAGGCAGTCGAAGCGAAGGAAGGCGTCGAGATCGAGAAAGAGAACCAAACACTCGCGACGATCACGCTGCAAAATTACTTCCGCCTCTACGAAAAACTTTCCGGCATGACTGGTACAGCGGAAACGGAAGCCGCGGAGTTTGCCTCGACGTACAAACTCGACGTCATCGTCATTCCGACACACATGCCGATGGTCCGCACCGACTTCTCCGACGTGATCTATCGCACGTTGCCGGAGAAGTGGGACGCCGTGATCGAAGAGATCAAGGAGTGTTACGAGAAGGGCCAGCCCGCGCTGGTTGGTACCGTTTCGGTCGAAAACTCGGAGCTGATCGCGCGGCGGCTGATGAAAGAGAAAGTGCCGCACAACGTGCTCAACGCGAAGTATCACGAGCGCGAAGCCGAGATCGTGGCCCAGGCCGGACGCAAAGGCTCGGTGACGATCGCGACGAACATGGCGGGTCGCGGTACCGACATCCTGCTCGGCGGCAATCCCGATTTCATGGCCCGCGAGTTTTTAAAGAAGGAAGAGATCGATCCTGACGAAGCTACTGAAGATCAGTGGCAGGTTGCTTACGCTCGCGCGAAACGGATCGTCGAAGAGGAGCATCAGGAAGTGGTCGCGCTCGGTGGACTGCACATCGTGGGCACTGAACGCCACGAGTCGCGTCGCATCGACAACCAGCTTCGCGGACGTGCCGGACGCCAGGGCGACCCGGGATCTTCGCGGTTTTTCCTGTCGCTCGAAGACGATCTGATGCGCATCTTTGCCGGCGACAAAGTGAAAGCGCTGATGCAACGGCTGGGCATGGAGCAAGGCGTCGCGATCGAGTCGAAGATGGTTTCGAAGCGAATTGCGGCGGCGCAGAAGTCGGTAGAAGGCCGCAACTTCGAAGCGCGCAAACACCTGCTCGAGTATGACGACGTCATGAACAAGCAGCGCGAGACGATCTACGGTCTGCGCCGCCAGTTGATGGAAGAACCGGATCAGCGCGATTACCTGTTGGGCGATCCGCCGCAGGCTGGAGTTGCTCTGGATCTGCTCTCAGACATCACGCGACAGTATCTGAATCCCGACGTTTCGCAGGACGATTGGGACATCGAAAACTACAAGATTCAGATCAAGACCATCTACGACCTCGACGTGGATCGCGAAGGTCTCGAGCTCCAGAACATGACGTCGCCGGAAGTTGTCGACGCGATTTGGGAACGTCTCAAAGTCAACTACGAACGGAAAGAACAGCAGATTGGGCCGGAAGCGATGCGCACTTATGAGCGCATCATCATGCTCAACATTATCGACGCGCAGTGGAAGGACCACCTGCTATCACTCGATCACCTCAAGCAGGGCATCGGACTCGTCGGTTACGGTCAGAAAGATCCGCTCGTCGAATACAAGAAGCAGAGTTTCGACTTGTTCCAGGAGATGCTCGACCGCATCGATACGACGACCATTCGATCGCTCTTCAACCTTCAGGTCGTCGCGGAACAACCGCCGGAGACGTTGCAGCAAAGACGCGCGGCGCGTCGACAGGCATCGTTGCGTTTCACTGGTCCCAACCAGGGTGCGGCGCCCGCGGGAGAGGAAGACGGCAAGGTCAAAACAGTCGTCCGCGATCAACCGAAGACCGGACGCAACGAGCCGTGTCCATGCGGTTCGGGTAAGAAGTATAAAAAGTGCCACGGCATTAACGCCTGATTCGTCGGGGCATTCATCCATAACTCATGAAATTTACTCACCTCCTCCGCGTGAGGACGTTGACTATGGCGGCGATCGTTTTAGTGGTCGCCGCTAGTAGCTTCTTCGGTCAAACGCCAAAACCCTCTCCGAACCCCGAGCTGATACCCGCGGCCCAGTTGATTCGTCAGGGTGAAAATAAAAAAGCGATCGGCCTGCTCAAGAAGGCAATCAAGAAAGATAAAACGGACGGGGAAGCTTGGTACTACCTCGGCGTGGCCTATCTGCAAACAAACGACTTCAAGAAAGGCGCCGAAGCTTTCCAGAAAGCAATAGAAGCGCGGCCCGATCTTGCGGCCCAGGTTCACGGACGCTATGCCTACGCACTCGTGCTGCGAAACGAGCTGGAAAAAGCCGTGATTTCGGCAAACACGGCGCTGAACGTTGACCCGAAAAATATTGAAGCGCTTTACACGTTGGGAATCGTGGACCTTCGGCGTGGAGCAAGAGAAGAAGCAATCACCAAAGCCGATGCCGTTATCGCTTTGAAACCCGATTTTGCGGAGGCGTATCTACTAAAAACCCAGGCTTGGCTTAGTTCCGGTGCTTCGTTGACTCCGTTTACAGTGCCCAAGGAGGAACGGCAGATCCTGTATCGCAACGCCGACGACGCTCTGCAGAAGTATTTACAATTCGAAACAGACTCAGGCGCTGCCCAGGTGTGGAAGGAGCAGTTGGAGATTTTAAGATTCCATGCGGGAGGCGGTGGAGACGTCATCACAGGCCGCGAGGCCACAACGAGGGCGCGGCTAATCAGCAAACCGGAACCGACTTATACACAAAAGGCACGCGACGAGCAGATCGACGGAACTATAGTGCTGCGGTGCGTGTTTGCATCGGACGCGACTGTTAAATACATCCTCATAGTGCAGGCGCTGCCCAGCGGTCTTACGGAGCGAGCGATCGAAGCAGCGAAGAAGATCAAGTTCATTCCCGCGACTCGCGATGGAAAACCCGCTTCAATGTGGATGCAGCTCGAATATAACTTCAACCTGTACTGACAGAGCGGTCAGTGTGAGAAAGATTTTTTAGATTTCCTTTCCCTGTGTTTCCCGTTTGCGGGAGGTCCGTAAAATAGAAACTACTTCCAGCAATCCGGTCGTCGAAGCGATCATCACCGGCAAAGCTCCGCAACCCGCACGCCTCGCTGCCGCGCGCGGAATGTTGCCGCTACAACAAAGCGATCTCTTGGAAGTGCTGGTTGCATTGGCAAACAGCGACGACGAGCAGATCTCAACAGCCGCAACTCAAACACTCAACGCCGAAACTCCCGACAGTCTCCTCGTAGCCGCGAAAGCTCCTGAAACATCGCCGAATGTCCTGGCTTATCTCGCTAATCAAGCAGCGGGCACACACGAAGTTCACGAAGCAACGATCCTCAACAATCGCACGCCAGATGACGCGATTGCGAAGTTGGCTGCGACCACGCCCAACGGTTCGTTGCTCGAGCTGATCGCAGTCAACCAGCAACGACTCGTTCGTTGTCGCGACATCATCGACGCGATACTCGCGAACCCTGCGCGCAGCGGTGAAGCGGAACGCCGCGCGACGGAAACGCGCAAAGAGTTTTTTGAGAAGGAACGTGGCGCGCGTCAGATCGCGGACGAGTTGCGGGCGCGCGGTCAAAATGCGGCGGCGGAGTTTTTCGAGTCTGCCGACTTGACCACGACCACCGGTGAGTTGAACTTCGACGATGCATGGCTGATTGCGCAGCACATCGAAGTTTCCGACGCCGACCTCGACGATTCGTGGTTGCCCGCCGAGCGATATGAAGAGTTGTTGCCGGAGACGTTTGAACAGAGCGCCGCTAATGCTCAACGCGTCATCGAGAACGAGCGACTCGAAGGCGTTGAAGTTACGCCTGAACGCGTCTCGCTGATTCGCAAGATCATGTTCATGAACGTGAAGGACCGAATGAAGCTCGCGATGAAGGGCGATCGGGAAGCGCGCGGCATTCTGATTCGCGATTCAAACAAGATCGTTTGCTCGGCTGTAGTGAAGAACCCGCGCATCACCGAGCAGGAAGTAGAGAACATCTCCGCGATGAGGACCGTCGCCGCCGAAGTGCTGCGGTTGATCGCGATGAATCGAAGTTGGGCCAGGTCGTACACGATCATCCATAACCTGGCCCGTAATCCGCGCACGCCGATACCCACCGCAATGACCGTCCTGCTGCGAATCAGGACCAAGGACCTCCTTCAACTCACGCAGAATCGAAACGTCTCCGAGACGGTCCGGCGCCAGGCCCAACGGTTGGCCCAGGCGCGGTCTGGTGAATAAATCCCCGATTTTCGTGCGGGGTGTTACGAGAGTTTTGCGAAATAGTTAATAATGTCCTTGACAGGTTACAAATTAATCGTATAATTTCGCACAACTTCGTAGCCAGATATCTTGCTGTTTTGAAATTGTGTTGGGGTGATGGACGGTGTAAGGCGCGGACGTTATATTTATTCGGCATTATCTCCGCCCGCTAGTGAGCCGCCCGATCGAGTCGTTTCGCAGTTTTTGACGATTCCATGCTTTTGTCTGCCACCCTGATTTGCCCGAACCTGCCCTGAAAGTTTCGCCCCGCCGGTTCTTCTGAACTGGCGGGGCTCCTCTCTTTACGACCTGAATTTTCGTCTAATGTTTCGCGACCGTCTCGAATGCCTCGGCTGCCGCTGTACGCTCGGTCGCCGGCTCAAAATCTATGGCCTTCCCGCACATTCGAGCGAACAGTTGCTCGTATTGGTCGACGACCCGGTCCCAATCGTAGTGACTGCGGATACGACCTTGCGCGCGGTGACGGTACGCGTGAACCAGCGACCCATCGCGCAACACTCGCTGTAATTTCTCCGCCAGGTCAAACTCATTCTCGTAAGGAACCCCGGCGTCGCCCACGACTTCGAGATTCTCGGGAGTGGCGAGTGTGAGCACGCAATTGCCGTAACCCATCGCTTCCAGCAGCGCAGGGTGCGTGCCGCCGACTTCGGTCGCATGGACGTAACAGTAGGCGTTCTGCTGGAGGGCCCGATAATCCTGGCCGAAGACGAATCCGGTAAAGATGATTCGCTTGTCGCCGCGGGCGCGAGTTTTCAGGTCCTCGATGTAGTCTTCCGCATAGGGCGCGTCGCCCACGACCAGCAGGCGATACGCTGTGCGAACTTTCTTAAAAGCCTCGATCACGAGGTGCGCGTTGTTCTCCGGTTCGAGTCGTGAAACGTAAAGCACGTACCGGTTTGGCTCGACTCGCCACTTCCGCACCAGCTCCCGATCCGGGCGACGTTCAACTTCACTTCCGTACGCGATCATCGTCGAGCGCGCGTTGTGTTGTGCGAGGTAATAGTCCTGAATCACCTGCGCGTCCGTCACCATCTCGTTCGGCAACAACGTCGATAAGTATTCGGCGAGTTGGTAGTAACGACGGCCGAGCCAGTTCCATTTCTTTCGTTTGTGCTCGAGCCCGTCGACGTTGATCGCGACCGGCGTTCCGGTTAGTCGCAAGAACGGCGAAAAGGGCGCGTTGGCGGCGTTGCAGATCAGTGCTGCGTCAAACCGGCGCGACACGGCGTGGACTGCGGAAAGAAAGGCGTGAACTACAGTGTCGAAGTATTTGTGACGGATGGTCGGCAGCACTTGCAGCCGAACACCGTGATACTCCATCTGGCGCGGTGAGACGTAGTGCGCGCGGCAATAAACCGTAACCTCGTGACCGCGAGCCACGAGTCGTGTCGAGAGATGTTCCGCGAAGGTTTCAAATCCGCCGTAGCTGGCGGGGATGCCGCGGGTGCCGAGGATAGCGATGCGCATGGTCCAATATACTTATACCCGTGTTCCCACTTGTTGGTAAATCTCCAAAGTCTTTCGCGCGGTTTCGCGCCAATCGAACATTTCGGCCCTTTTGCGACCTTTGACGCTCAACGCTTGCCGAAGGACTGAATCATTTATCAAGTTCTCGATCGCCGCCGCGATGGACGAGACGTCAAAAGGATCGACTGTCAAAGCCGCGTCACCGACAACTTCAGGCAGGCTCGTCTGGTTCCCGACAATCACCGGCGCGCCGCATTTCATGGCTTCCAGGGGCGGCAAACCGAAGCCTTCAAAATACGATGGATAAACAAAACAGAGCGCTCCTGAATACAACGCCGGCAGATCAGTTTCAGGTACGTAGCCCGTCATAATCACGGACTCAGTTAGCCCGGTTTCTTTGAGAGCGCGCAATGTGTCGTCGTAAAGCCATGCACACTTTCCAACCAGGACCAGCTTAGGCAACTCAGTTTGAGCATACTTACCCCGCAGCGAAGCATAGGCCTTTACCAGACGTGCCAGATTTTTGCGGGGCTGAATAGAACCGACCGACAGAATGTATGGGCCGTCTATCCCGTAATTGTGTCGCACCCGTTGCAGTTCCCTGTAGTCTTCGACTGGGGCGAAATGTCGCGGTGCAGCGAGCGGGATCGCCGTGATGCGCGAGGGTTCGATACCGTACGTAGCGATGATGTCGCTGCGTGTGTGCTCGGAAAGCGTAACGATCCGCGCGGCTCGACGCGCTGAGTGTCGCACTGTCAATCGAAGCTGCGTGCGACTCCGGCGGTGAAATGTTTCCGGCAGGTGTTCGAACGAGAGATCGTGAATGCTGACCACGACCGGACATGGACAAAACGGCGGCGCCGTGAATTGAACGTGTAGCACGTCGACTGGATTTTTTCGCAGCTCGGCGCTGAGTGTCAGCGGTATACGAATTAGCGGTGTGTGAGGAAGCGTGTTGCGAACTTTGAAATTCGGCCAGCGTTGGTGGAAGCGATCGCGGGCCTCTGCTGTCGTTACGTAGAGTGTGTAATCGTTAACCTCATCGATCTGCGCAAGCGATTCGATGAGGTTAACGGCGTAGCTTTCGTTTCCTCCGAGCTTGGTGCCAACTGAATGGGCGTCGATTGCGATGCGCAAGGCTTCAGAAGAAACACAAGTTTAGATAACACCTACTTCTTGCCGGCGCCTGTGGCCTGCGCGTCTTCCGATTGCTGGCCACGAGTGTCGCGCTCGCGGATGCGGGCCGCTTTGCCGCGCAAGCCACGCAGGTAATAGAGCTTCGCCCTGCGGACGCGTCCGCGCTTTACGAGATCGATGTGATCGATGATGGTGGCGTGCAACGGAAAGATTCTCTCGACGCCGACTCCAAAGCTCGTCTTGCGCACGGTGATCGTTTCGCGCGCGCCGCCGTGCTTCCGAGCAATCACGACGCCTTCAAACGCCTGCAATCTTTCCTTCGTCTCAGATTCCTTGATGCGCACATGAACACGGACCGTATCGCCCGGCTGAAATTGCGGAATGTTCTTCCGCAATTGGGTCTCTTCAATTTTGTCTAAACGGTTCATCTCTCAAAACTCCTTATGATTGCAATAAATCAGGGCGGTTACGCCGCGTTTTTGTCAGCGCTGCTTCCTTGCGCCAACGTTCAATCTCCGCATGATTGCCGCTCAACAGAACATCGGGCACTTTCATGCCTCTGAATTCCGGCGGCCGCGTGTACTGCGGGTGGTCCAACAGCCCTTCCGAAAAAGATTCAAACACCGCCGAGGTCTCACTGCCTAACGCACCGGGTAACAACCGGACCACAGCATCGAGCACAACCATCGCCGCCGGCTCACCACCGGATAAAACATAATCGCCGATCGAGATCTCGTCGGTTGCTAATGCTTCAGAGACGCGTTCGTCGACACCTTCGTAACGTCCGCAAATCAGCACGATCCGGGTCTCGTCGTTTGCAAGATCCTTCG
The DNA here is from genome assembly GCA_036266055.1 of Pyrinomonadaceae bacterium. Classification (GTDB taxonomy): domain Bacteria; phylum Acidobacteriota; class Blastocatellia; order Pyrinomonadales; family Pyrinomonadaceae; genus PSRF01. The sequence continues at coordinate 11,460 of DATANW010000457.1, forward strand.
CCAGCGACTGGGTAAACGTGCGACCCTGGGCTGACAACAACACGACCCGAATCTCCGGCGTAAAGTCTTCTTTCCGGGAGATTCCGGTCAGCGCTTCGACTGCCGTGAAGATCGGCTCCGGTTTCAGGATCATCCCGTCGCCGCCGCCGAATGGACGATCGTCGACGACGTGATGCTTGTCGGTGGTCCACTGTCGCAGGTCGTGCGCGTGAATGTCGACGATTCCGGCGTTCCGCGCTCGTCTCACGATTCCGCAGTCGATCGCTTCGCGAAAGAATTCGGGAAAGATCGTGATGATATCGAAGCGCAGCATCTCAAAGATCCAAAAGTCCTTCAGGAGGATCGACCACGATGGTTTTTGCTTCGGGGTCGATCTTCACCACAATCGGAGCAGCTAACGGCACGAGTCGTTCCTTCCCGGCCTGGTCGCTGATTACCAGCACATCCGCGCCGCCCGTTTTCAACACCGAGCTAACCTGCCCGATGCTTTGGTCACCGACTTTAACGGTGCATCCCTCGAGTTCCCAGTCGTAAAACTCGTCATCTTCGAGTTGAACGCGATCGGATTCGGGAACGGCGAAACTGCATCCGATCAATAGCTTCGCGGCGTCGACATCGTCGTAACCGCTGATCTTCAAAACAACGCGGTCTTTTTGAAACCAGAACTCCTCGATGCTGGCGGTTTTCTGTTCGCCACCAGGGAAAACAAGGACCACTTCGTCGAGATCCTCAAAACGTTCGGGGAAATCCGTCAGGAGTTCCGCTACTACTTCACCTTTCAACCCGTGGGTCTTCACGGCTCGCGCGATCAAGACCAAATCCGAGCCGGGTTCCGGCATCTCGTTTACTCCACGATTTCCAGGAGATAACGACGGTTCTTCTTCGTGCCGGCTATTTTCGCGAGCGATCGCAGGGCGCGAATGGTCCGTCCCTGCTTGCCGATGATCTTGCCGACGTCGTTCTGCGCGACTCGCACCTCGATCAACGTCGTACCGTTCTTTTGCTCCACTTCACGAACGTCAACATTGTCGGCCTCGTCGACCAACGCTTTGACGATCATTTCAATGGCGTCGCGCATGATTTGTACAAGAAGACGTCTGACCCAACGGTTACGCTTGGGCTTCGGCGGCTGCCGCGTTGGCGGCTTTCGTGCTGGCCTTGATCAGCCGGTTCACTGTGTCAGTAGGTTGGGCACCTTTTTCGATCCAGTAATTGACGCGAGTCAGGTTGAGTTTGATCTCGGCCGGATTACGCGTCGGGTTGTAAGTGCCTACGTTTTCCAGGTAAGCCCCGTCGCGCTTAGACTGTTTCTCTTTCACGACGACACGGTACGACGGGCTCTTTTTGGCCCCGGTGCGCATTAACTTGATAGCTAACAAAATCGTTCCTCCTTCAGAAGCGCCGCGCGCGTGCGTGGCAGTCTTGCTACTTTCTTCGTTTCTTTCGTTTCTTCTTATGTTTCTTACGTGACGGACCTGCAGCTCCCATGGGTCCGCTTGGTAATTGCGGTGCCTCGCCGTCGTCACCGGAAAAACCGGCCATGTCGGGCATGCCGGTCATCTTTCGCAACATTTTGCTTTTCAAACCACCCCCGCCGAACAGTCCCGAACTAGACAGTTGGCGCATCATCTGTCGCATCTCGACGTACTGCTTGATGAGCTGATTGACGGCGGCGACGTTTGTTCCGGAACCACGCGCAATGCGTCGTCTGCGATTCGCGTTCAGGATTCGATGATCGTTTCGTTCTTCCCACGTCATCGAGTCGATGATGGCTTCGGTGCGTTTCAGCTCCTTCTCCATCATCGCCGACTGCTCGTCGTTCAACTGCGGCATGCCCATGCCGCCAAGGAGCTGGTCGGGCAATAACTTCATGATCTTTGAGAAAGACCCGAGCTTCTTGACCTGGCGCAACTGCGAGCGAAAGTCGTCTAACGTGAACTCGTTCTTCTGCAGCTTCTTAAGCTGCTCTTCTGCTTCTTCCTGATCGACCTTCGCCTGTACTTCTTCGATTAGCGACAAAACGTCGCCCATGCCGAGGATGCGCTGAGCAACGCGGTCGGGATAAAACGGCTCGAGCGCGTCGTAACGTTCGCCGACGCCCACAAACTTCACCGGTTGACCAGTGACTTGTTTGATCGAAAGCGCGGCGCCTCCGCGTGCGTCGCCGTCCATCTTCGTCAGGATCACGCCGGTGATGCCCACGCGGCGATGAAACTCTTCCGCGGATCGAACTGCGTCCTGACCAGTCATCGCGTCGGCGACGAAGAGAATTTCGACGGGACGCGTTTCCGTCTTGATCTGGACCAGCTCTTCCATCAGCTCGTCGTCGATGTGCAGCCGTCCGGCTGTATCGATCAGCAGCGTGTCGAACCCGGTCTGTTGCGCGTGTTTCTGCGCTTCGCGGACGAGAGTCAGCGGGTCGTTGCTTTCCGGATATTCAAAGATCTGCTGGCCAGTCGCTTTGGCGATGACCTTCAACTGTTCGCGCGCCGCCGGCCGGTAAACGTCAACCGAAAGCAGTAGCGGCTTTCGCTCCTGGTTCTTTGCGAGCCAGCGCGCGATCTTTCCGGTAGAAGTTGTTTTGCCTGATCCTTGCAGGCCAACTACCATCACAGTGTTTGGCAGTTGTTTCGTAAAAACGAGCCGCGAAGATTGGCCGCCGAGTAGTTCAACCAACTCGTCGAAAACGATCTTGACGACTTGTTCTGAAGGCTTGAGTTCTTGCCAAACCTGCTGGCCTTCGGCCTTCTGTTGGACGGACGCTATAAAATCTTTGGCGACTTTATAGTTGACGTCGGCTTCCAGCAGCGCGAGCCGGATCTCTCTCAGCGCGGCGTCGACGTGCTCCTTTGTCAACACGCCTTCACCTCGGAGATTCTTTAAAGTGCGCTTTAATTTATCCGAGAGCGACTCAAACATAACTCTAGGCGAAGTTCCGTGCTGCAAACGGAAACGGGAATGATAGCGGCCGAGTTTTGGGGTGTCAAGGCGAGTGGCCGAACGGTCTGAACCCGCTAAACTACCCCTTTTGAAAAGTTTATTGACATTTATGTTAAAAGTCGCGCGAACACCTGTACGCCTGTCGATGCATATGTTAAATTCACCACCGATAACACGTTTGCGGCTACCGTAGTCAAAAAGCAGATTTGAAACGGTTCCCTCCCATCAAACAAAACGCGTTGAAAAGTCGGCTTGATTGATCTTTTATAGGTACTAAATGGATAAACGTGTGGGTCACGGGCCCCCAGGCCGTGATCAAAAGCCCCTTAACGAGAGAGGTGTGGTCGATCTCGCTGATGCCCGTGTGAGAATTCGATCCCGCCCCAAGCCCTCAAACGAATCGCTGCTTCGTGAGCTTGATGAAATCCGCTCACTGCTGGACCAGGGTCTGTCCACTGAAGCCAAGCAGCGTCTCGCAACACTCATTTCCAACGCCCGAAACTTTCCGTCCGTGCTCGCACTGGCGCGTTGCGCGCTTTCGACCGCACTCGAACAGCAGGGCCACTATCGTGATTCGCTCGCAGCCGTATCGATGTACGAGTCGCCGGAGTCGCGCGCGAAGCTCGACGCGCAAACGGTGAGCTATCTCCGCGTTCAGATTGGGCTCGGTTATAACTACAACGGCGATCATCCGAAGGCGATCGCAATGTTGCAGGCGACCTTGCGCGAATATGCTGAAAGCGGCGCGGTAAACCTGGGACCGATTTACGCCGCACTGTCGCGAACCTATCGAAGTATCAGCGAGTATCCGATCGCACGCGACCTTGCGCAGCGGGCGCTCGAAAGTTTCCGCCAGAGCGGCGAATGGCGCGGGCTTGCCGACTCGTACTTCGGCATGGGCCTGTCGGAAGTTTACGAAGGTAACTACGAATCAGGTCTTGAGAATTTTGAACAGGCGCTGAAGCTGATCGGGGACCGTCCCGCCGCCCACTTGCTCGGCCGCATCTACGCGAACATGGCCGGCGCTTGCTGGTTTCTGAAACGTCCGCAGGAAGGCATCGACCACCTCAAAAAGGCGATCACCTATTACGAGCGCACGGACCACAAAACAAACGCCGCTGACGGTTACAACAATCTCGGCATCAATCTGATTCTGATCGGACAATGGGACCGTGCGCAGGAAGCATTGGACCGCGCGCTGTCGTTGGCGAAAGAGGTCGACGAACGCGGCGCGAAAGTCCCAATGATCCTTGATTCGTTGGGCGAGCTGCACATGCTGCGCGGCGATCTCGATACGGCGAAGGAGTACCTGACGCAAGCCGTCGCGCTGGCGACTGAAAACGGAAATAAGTGGTACGCCGGCCAGGCGTTGAGAACACTGGGCCGCTGCTGTCTTGCGCTTGACGATCCGGCGACAGCGCTGGCGAAGGCAAAGGAAGCACTCGCGCTTGCCGAACAGATCGGCGACCGTCAGGCGATTTGCGAGTCGTGGCTGATCGCCGCGGAGGCTCACCTGCAAACGAAGCAGTTTGACCAATGCGCCGCGGAACTTCAGCGAGTCGCCGAAGCAACCACCGACTCGGCAACCGATCTCGGTTTCACTGGCGAGTCGCACCGTTTGAACGGAATGCTGAACATGGCGCAAGGCGATGCCGCCGCCGCAGCGCAACATTTCGGCAGCAGTGTTTCGATCTTCGACATGCTCGGCGATCGTTATCGCGCGGCGCGTGCGCATCTCGAGCTCGGTCGTGCTTACGCAACGATCTTGCCGGACCGCGCTGGTGAACATCTGAGTCGCGCGTTGAATACGTTTCGAGAGTTGGGAGCGCGGCTTGATTTGTCACGTGCCGAAGAAGAGTTGAGAGACCTATCTCGTTCAACTCCGGAGCGGATCCAGGAGC
>DATANW010000458.1:0-15824 GCA_036266055.1 Pyrinomonadaceae bacterium
GTAATTTCCCAATCGACAGTGACGCTGTTGGCAGTCGGTTCGACCACCAGAGTCTTGCGCGCATCGAGCCAACCGGCGCGCTGATTTCCCGATTCGAGATAGGCGTGCAGGAGTTGGGCCGACCACAACTCTCCGTGACCGGAGACAAATTCGACGATGCGCTCCGATGCGAGTCTGGTGATCCAAACACCTCGCAACACTTCTTTGATCGCGTTGAAATCCGAAACAATCGTCGACTCCAGCGCGGACGCGCCTTGAAGTTGTAGTGCGGCGATAGTGTCGAGGTGCCGTCTTTCAAGCGACTCCAGTTTTTGTAAATACGAATCATCCTTAGCGGCAGCCAGATTCACCGCTTCGATGAGCGCGTTAGTGACACCACTCATCGCGGAAACCACAACGGCAACACGCGCAACCGATCGTTGCGCGAGAACTATTTCACACGCGGCTCGATAACAATCCGCATTGGCGACGCTCGTGCCGCCGAACTTGTGAACTGTCCATCCTGCATTCATGGCTTCGGTACGTTAGTTCAACTCGCAAACCGCTGGCAAACGTTTTGGAGCGTCCGAGATTTTGTACGCGCCAGTAGAGCCTCACCGTTCTCCAGCACGCAGACGAAAGCTGAAAATTCAATGATCCATCCAAGATTGGAAAGATCTCGCCTGCAGAAACCTGTATCTCGATCCATTCATTTGTCTACGCGCTCGTTTCTCCCAGCAAACAAGATCACGTGCGAGCGATAACGTTCGGCGACTGAAAATCGGAATGACCCTTGCGTATTTCGCATCAGGCACGCACGACCTAATTGCCTGGGTTTCAAGCTCTCGTTCGCACCGTAATACGAAAAACTGTACGCATCGGCTCAACTCAGTTCCAAGGAGGAAGTCATGACTTTCCGAGCGTTACTCATCGTGATCGTAACGATCGCGTTTTCAGCTATTGCCTTTGGGCAAACGAGTCGCGGCACTGTGACCGGAACAGTGACCGACCCGAATGGCGCCGTCATCGCCGGCGCTGAAGTTACCCTAACCAGCGGCGCAACCAAGTTGAGCCGCACTACCACAACTAACAGTGAAGGCTTCTACCGGTTCGAAGCGGTCGATCCCGGACCTTACTCCCTGAAGGTCACGGCCACGGGCTTCGGCGAGGTGGTCCACACGGGCATCGAAGTAAGAGCGAATCAAGCTTCCGATGTGACAGCGCAAATGGCCCCGGCCGGACAGGTCGAAACGGTTAACGTTGCTGCTGATGCGGGCCAGCTGCTGCAAGTGGAAGCACCGGTGCGCGGCGGCAACATCGACAAGGTGAGGATTACGGAACTGCCGGTTGCCGGTCGCAATCCTGTCGCTCTCGCGTTGACGCTGCCCGGAGTTTCAACCAACCGCTTCGGCTTCGGCGTGGGCACGTTTTCCGTGAATGGTTCGCGCGGGCGGTCCAACAACTTCCTGATCGACGGCACTGAGAACAACGACATCTCCGTCGCCGGACAGGCGTTCCAGATCACGAATCCCGACGCAGTACAGGAAGTTTCGGTGCAGACTTCGAATTACGATGCGGAGTTTGGTCGCGCGGGCGGCGCCGTCGTGAATACGATTACGAAGTCAGGCACTGACGATTTCCACGGCAGTATCGCGTATCTGCTGGACAGCACTCACGACGATGCGATTACCAACACGCAGTCCACTTCGGCTGCGATTCAACAACGTGGTCACCCGCCGCGTGGAACCGAACAGTACTACGCCGGAACACTAGGTGGTCCATTGCTGTTCCCGCACTTCGGCGAAGGCAAACCGATGTGGACCTACGACGGTCGTCAGCGAACTTTCTTCTTCGCCGCGTGGCAGGAACAGTTTCGGAGTGCTTCCGCACAGGCGACGAGGACTGTCTTGAGCCAAGCGGGACGCAATCAATTGAGAAGTCTCTTCGCGCCCGGCGTGAATCCACGAGTCGATCTGCTGATGGATGTTACCAAGAACGTCATCGGCGAGACGAACTTCCAGAACATCGACATCGGCGCTCGTCCCGGTTGTCCCGCGCCGTGCAACATTCAATTCGGCACGGGCTCCCTTTTCGTTCCGCAAACGTATCGCGAGCGTCAGGCGCAGTTTCGCATCGATCACAAGATCGGCGAGAACGATCAGTTCTCAGCGCGTTACTTGTTTGACGATCAGAAAGATCCATTAGGCGGCGGCATCACGTTCCCGGGATTCAGCACCGCCAACAACAACACGTACCAGAACTTGCTCCTCACCGAGACGCACATCTTCTCATCGCGTTGGACCAACGAAGCGCGGCTGGCCTACAACCGCATCCTGATCGATTTTCCGCTGAATCCGGATGATCCGCTCGGTCTCGTGTTACCGCGTTTCGATATCTCCACGTTGAGCCAGTTTGGTGTCGCGACGAACCTGCCCCAGGGGCGCGTCGCAAACAACTACGTGTTTCAGGACACGGTCACTCACGTTCGCGGCAACCACACTTTCCGTTTTGGCCTCGACTTACTCGAGCAACGGTCGCGCCAGTTTGCGCCCATCGTCGAACGCGGTCTCTTGACGTACCGTTCGGGCGGCGGCTTCACAGCGCTCGGTAATTACATCGACAACTTTGCCGGTTCCGGCGGTGGCACACAGCGCGACTTCGGCAGCCCGCGGTACTATCCGTTTCTGTTCCGGCAGGCGTACTTCGCGCAGGATCGCTGGCGCGTTTCCGACTCGACAACGCTCACACTCGGCTTGCGCTACGAGAACTTCGGCAACGCTATCAACACTCTGCACACGGCTGCGTTCACGGGACTCTTCAACGTAGATCCGGTGACGTTTGCTGGTCCATACAGTCAGCCTAATAAGGTCGAGAACGACAACAACAACTTTGCGCCGACCTTTGGTCTCGCTTACTCACCTTCATTCGAGGGTGGATTGCTGGGCAGAATCTTCGGCAACCGTCAGATGGTCATCCGCATGGGTTATCAACTCGGTTACGATTCGTTCTTCAACAACATCGCCTCGAACGCCGCGACTTCGTCTCCTAACGTTGTCGCGACCGCGGTGCCGTCGGCGATTACGGCCGGTGCGCCACGAGGCTTGTCAAACGTCACGGGTGCGTTACCGTTAACCCCACGGCCACTCTCCCCATTGGATTCGCAGACGCTGGTCGTGAAGAACCTCGTCAATCCTTACTATCAACGTTGGTCCTTCGGGTTTCAGCGTGAAGTCCCCGGCAACCTGGTTGTCGACGCGTCTTACGTCGGCTCAAAGGGAACCAAGCTTTACGTCAACGAGGATCTGAATCCGAGCGTGCCGGCCGTAGCCAATGCATTCAATCCCGGCATTCAGCGCATTACGCCGGCGGGCTTCACCGGATCAACTACCTGCACGCCCAACACGACGGGTTGTTTGATCTCGGGCCGGCTCGATAACCTGCAGGGGTCGCGTCTGATTCGCACGAACGGTGGTTCGTCCATGTATCACTCGGCCCAACTGCTGGTGACCCGTCGCTTCACCAACGGCTTCTCACTGAGCTCGGCTTACACCTGGTCCAAGCTTATTGACAACGGCAGCGAGGTCTTTGGTGTGGCGGATACTAACCTGCCGCAGCAGTCTTCGTTCCCGTCGATCTTCGGCGGCCAGGCTTTGGAGAAGGCGGTATCGTTCTTCGATCGCACGCACCGGTTCTCGTTGACGTATGTCTACGAGCTTCCGTTCATGCGAAACCAGGAGGGGTTTGTCGGACATCTGCTCGGAGGTTTTCAGGTTTCCGGTGTTACGACATTTGAAACCGGAGTTCCGCTCACAGTCATAAACGGCCAGGATGCCGACTCGATCGGCGGCAACCTCGATCGGCCCGACTTCAATCCGAATGGTCAAACAGGTGTTCGTGCTGTACCGGCGATCGCCACGGCGACAGTCAATCCATGCGGCGTGACGGTTGGGTCGACGTTCTACACCAATCCCGACGCCGGCGGCGCCTGTATCAATCCGGCGAACGCGCAATACATCGGGTTGCTTGCAGGCACGGGGCGACGCGGTACGCTTGGCCGTAACACGCTGCGCACTCCGGGTCAGAACAACTGGAACCTCAACCTGCTGAAGCGAGTGAACGTTGGTGAAGCAAAGTTCTTCGAACTGCGGGCGGAGTTCTACAACCTCTTCAACCATCCGCAGTACGGCACCACCAGCGTGAGTCCATTCGCGCCGTTGGCCACCGGAGTACCGGCGAACGTTTTCACTTCCGCAGCCGGTCAGTTCCTCCATCCGGAGTTCTCCGAAGGTGGCGGCCGCGTGATTCGCTATCAGTTGAAGTTCTCGTTCTGAGAGCTTTGACGAAAGAGCAAAAAGGCCCGGCGGTTATTACTCCGCCGGGCTTTTTCTTTCGTGATGGCCTTGCCCTAAAGTCTGAAATCCCACCCACGTCAGTGGGTGGATTGTTCAAACGGCAACCTACACAACAGTTCACGAACTTCTGTGAATCCCACCAACGACAGTTGGTGGATCGTTCATTTCGGCCACCACTTAGGTAAGGAGTGAAACTTCCACCAACTTTCGTTGGTGGGATTCGAAAACCTCTAAACCAGACCCGTAGGCTGGAAGTTAAGAATCCACCCACTGACGTGGGTGGAATTTTCAGACTTTTGAGTCAACGCCTTTTCGCGCTCAATCGCCGAGGATCGACTGCCAGGGGACGAGCTTAAAATTCTGCGTGCCTTTATCGTCAGCGCCATCCTGTGCGATGAAGACGCCTCTCGGAAAGAGTGGGCCAAGGTTAGCGGTCGTAACATGAATGCCGTCGGTGTTCGTGACCGCATCAATTTTGTCACCCGCGACGATCCGAAACGACTTAACGTACGCATTGTCACTCTCGCGCCGGTAGATAACGAACGTGTCGTTACCCTGACTCGAGGCAATCAGATAGCCCTTACCATCAGCTTCGTAAGCGATCGTTAGGCCTTCGACGTCGGCCACGAGATGTCCGTTTCGTCCGACGCCGTCGACTTTGGTTCTCGCGCTGCCGCCGTCAGGCTCAGCCTGGTACTTCCAAATGCCAACGTCCTCTTCGCCGATGTAGAGTTGTCCGAGTTCGTCGTCAGCAACGCAGCCTTCCACTTGCGTTCCGACTTTGATCTCTCGCACCTTCTTTGCCGCGACGCTCTTGCCGCTCTCGAACAACTCGTACTGCTGGACCACGCCCTGCTTGCTGGTGACGAAGTAATAAAGCTTCCCGGTCTTGCCGCTCTTGTACATGCACAAACCGTAGGCTTCGATTGTGTCGAGCGGTGCGGACGATACAGTTTCCAGTCGCCGCGTTGCGGCATTGATTCTGTAGATCGCGATCGAATTATCGGTGCGATTGCTTGCAGTCACGATCGACGTTGGTTGTCCAGCAAGGAGAAAGCCGTCCCGATGGTCAACGTTGTTCATTTGACCGTCGCGAACAAATTGGATCTCCTTGCCGGAAAGATCGTAAACACCCAATCCGCTTTTCTTATTCGTCCCAATCACGAGACTCTGAGAAGGATCGGACGCGTTGACCCAGAGCGTTGCGTCATCGGCGGAATCGCCGCCAGTGTTTACGGGTTCCGTCTCCACCGCGGCGACCACAGTCTGCACGGTGCTGACGCTGGTGTTGCGCGCTCGGCCGGTTCGAGAGCACGCGGTTGAGATTGCTGCCACAGTGATCAGAGCGATGATCCCGACGACTGTGTACCGCCCTGTTTTGTTACAAGAAAACCTCACGTCACATCAAAATATCAACTTCAGTGCCAGTTGAATATTCCTCGGTCCGCCGCCACCCATGAACGGGTTGCCAATGCCGACGTCGGGAGTGACGGTGATCGGAAGAAAACCTGTGCCGCGTCCCGTCGCCGGGTCGATCGATGAAGTCATGTCGGCGGCGAAGCTCGGGAGGAGGGGATTGGAAAAGTTCGGATGATTGAAGATGTTGAAGACTTCAGCTCGCAGTTGTATGCGCAAGTTCTCCGTGATGTCAGTGTCTTTGAAAATCGAGAAGTCGACGTTGTGATAACTCGGACCGCGCAGAGCGTTGCGGCCAAGCGAGCCGAAGTGCCATGTGCCGGGAATGCACGACCCAGCACTCCCATCACCTGCGGGATCAAGCGTGCAGGGCACCTTGAAAGCCGCGAGGTTGATGAATCGATCCGGCTCGCTCGTGCCCGCGTAAGGATCGCCGATCAGATCGGGTCGCGGGAAAAACTCGCCGGTGTTGTTGTAATCATCAAACAGCGTCAGGTGAAACGGATTGCCGCTGCTCATCGTCACGACCGTGTTTAGTTGCCAACCTTTGCCGAAACGCGGATGTGACTCCCAAAGGTTTGGCAGCGCATAGCTGGCGCTGACGACGAAGCGATGACGAACGTCGAAGTTCGAGTTCGCCTTCTCACATCGCGTGCAGTGACTGTTGTCAGGCTGCGTCGCATTCGCCACGTAATCCTGTCCATCAGACGCATTGTCGATCGAATGCGACCACGTGTAATAGATCTCCGCCGAGAAGCCCTTCCGATCGCGAATCGAGAGAGTCGTTTGCAGCGCGTTGTAATTCGAGAACGCGGTGGTCTCGAGCTGGTTCACGTAGAAGAACGTGCCGCCCGAAGGCGCGAACGGTCCGTTATCGAACGGGCGCTCGGAAGAAACGCTCGGGTTCAGCGGTTGATTGATGTCGCGATAGCGAAACAGCTTCTTGCCCGTCGAGCCGACGTATCCGACTTCCGCCACGACGTTTCTGAACAACTCACGCTGAATGTTGAGATTGTAGTTTTGGATGTACGGCGTGCGGAGGTTGGGATCGACTGCGAATACGTCGGAGTCGAGGAAGTCGGTAAAGATCGGCACACCATTCTGAATTACCGGCTCGGTCGAGAATGAGAAGAGAACCGGCGCTGGCCCAACCGGATTAAAGGCTGGTCCAGGATTGAACGTATTGAACGGGAGTTGTCCCGCGAAGAAGTCCTGCGAGAATGCGTCATAAAACAACCCCCAACCGGCGCGCACCACGGTCTTGCCGTCTCCTTTGACATTCCACGCGAGGCCAAGTCGCGGCGAGAAGTTGTTCCAATCGCGCTCGTAAAGACGTGGCAGTCCGGGTGAACCGACCTGGACCAACCCCACGGTCGGATCGAAATTGCTCAACAGGTTGTTCTTCTCTTCGATGACGCCGAAGTAGTCCCAACGCAGGCCGAGATTCAGTGTGAGTTGCGGACTCCAGCGAAGCGTGTCCTGCACGTAACCAGCATGTGAGTTCTGAAAAGTGTTGCGATTCGAGTTGCCACGCGCAGCGCGGCCGCCGCTCAACGTTCCGGAAAGGAAATCCTCGAGAGAACCAAAATCCAGCCGGCCACGATAGCCGGCGTCGAAAAATTGGTCGACAGTCGTGCGGCGAAACTCGTAACCAAACTTCAGATCGTGTCGATCGCGTTTCCACGAAAAGTTATCAATGACGTGGAAGTTGCTATCGACGCGCGCCCGCGGAACGGAGAGCGTGGCGCCGATGTTGGCGATTCCCAGATCGTCCCGGATGCGGATCTGCGGCAAGCCGAAGTCCTGGGCGTTGGTGATCCCGGTGTTAAGCCCGATCGAGCGCGGATCGAAATCGTTGTCTTCGGGGAAGAATCCTTCGTCAAAGCGGTTGTAACCAAACCGCAGTTCGTTAACTTTGTTCGTGGAGATGATCTTCAAATACGAGAGCGACACGAGATGGACCGTAGTCGGCGTAGTTGTGTTGTAACCGGGAAGAATGTTGCCGGCGAGAATGGCGAGCGGGAACGACTGATCGCTCGTGCCGAAGAAGTACCGTCCCGTAAGCTGGTTGTCCTTATTAAACGAGTGATCGATCTTGGCGATCAGGCTGTCGACGTCGTTCGACGCCGGTGTGGTGACGAAGAGGTTCGGCTCACCGCTGTTGTCGAAGAGCGGCAATGGCCGATTCGGCGCCGGCCAGGGATTGCGCGCGAGCAAACTGGCGATAACGGGGTTCGTTGGACCACCAAGCGCGGCAATCTCGCGCGGATCCGGAACGCGCGCCGTCGAGTTCAGTCCGACGCGTTCGCGTTGACCTTCGTAAGCGAAGTAAAAGAACGTCTGGTTGCGTTTGATTGGACCACCGATCGCGCCGCCGAACTGATTGTTTCTGAACGCGGTCTGCGGGTTGGGCTCGATGTTGAAGAAGTTGCGAGCGTCGAGTGCGTTGTTGCGGAAAAACTCGAAGACCGAGCCGTGAAAATCGTTGGTGCCGGACTTGGTGACGATATTGACGATCGCGCCGGCATTGCGGCCGTACTCGGCTTCGAAGTTCGAGAGTATCGCCGCTTCGGAGATTGCTTCGATGGGCAGGATTGTCGCTGGCGTTCCGAACACGCCGGCTTCGTTGATCGCGGGAAGGTTGCGATAGCCGTCGTTCATGTCGGTGCCGTCGAGCAGGTAGTTGTTCGCGCGGCCGCGATTGCCGTTGGCGCTGAACAACCCGAACGATCCGGGTGAGTCGGTCGCGCCGGAGGGATCGCCGGTGGCGCCGGGAACCATCACGAGCAACTTCGTAAAGTCGCGGCCGTTGATCGGCAAGTCTGCGGCGGCTTTCGTCGTGATCGTGCCGCCGAGGGTGTTGCTCGTCGTTTCGATCTGAATGTTTGAAGCTATCGTCACCGTCGTTTCCGTGCCGGCGACACTCAGCTTCACGTCGACGCGTCGTTCACTAGCGACCTCAACCGTGACGTTCTCGACACGTGACGCAACGAAGCCCGACTGCTCGACCCGCACTTCGTATGGACCAATCGGCAGTTCAGGAATGGAGTAGTTGCCGGATTCGTCTGTGGTAGTCGAACGCTCGAGACCCGTGCTCGTGTTCTTGACTGTGACCTTCGCGCCGGGAACGACGGCGCCGTTCGGATCGGTGACCGTGCCGAGGATTGTGCCGCGAAACGTTTGTGCCGATACAACCGACGCGAGCAAGAGAATCAACGGAAGCGCACGAGTGATCGAAGATTTGAGTGACATATCATGGCTCCTTTGTAAAAGATCAGTGAAAGATGCTCTGGACCATGAGGCGGGAGAGACGGCGGCATTATAGCCCCGAATCAGACGGAGGTATGCAAATCATTTCCAGGAATTAGAGGCAGGCGGTATTTCGTTTAGACCGGTTTACTCATCCCGCAACGCCGTCATCGGTTCCACCCGGCTCGCGCGTAACGCGGGAACCAAACACGCAAGGCACGCCACGACGAGCAACAGAACGGCCGTCCCTCCGACCGCGGAAACGTCCATCGTGCCGACTCCGTATAGCGTTGAATGCATCGCGCGGCCAACAAGGTACGCGCCACCGAGACCGAGGGCCGCTCCCGCAATAGCTACTATTGCTCCTTCTTTCAGCACCAACCGAATAACCTGCGAGCGCTGTGCGCCGAGGGCCATGCGAATCCCAAATTCCTGCGTGCGTTGGGCCACGCCAAACGCCATCACGCCGTAGATCCCTACTCCGGCGAGCGCCAAACCCAGCAGTCCAAAGCTCGAGAACAGAACCATGCTGAACCGATCTATCGCGAGCGACTCGCTGACGATCTCGTCGATCGTCTTCACGCCTGCGAGCGGCAAATCGGGATCGACCGAATTGATCGCACTCGCCACACTCGTGATCACGCTCCTTGGCTCTCCTTCCGTCCGCACCACCATCGACACTTGCGGCCACGGACTCTGCCAGAACGGCACGTTGATTTCCGGATACTCCTCGCGCGCTCCTGCACCGCGCACGTTCTGAAACACGCCGACAACCTGCCACTCGCGCGATTCGCCAACGCGTCCGCCCGGAATAATTTCGTCGACGGCGATTCGCTGTGTCAGCGGATCGACACCCGAAAAGAAGCGGTCGACAAACCTTTGGTTTACGACAGCCACGCGCGGACTCGTTGCCGTGTCGCGCTCGTCGATGCTGCGACCTTTGGTCACCCGAATCCCCAACGCATCCGCGTATTCCGCGGTGACCATTTGAAACGCCGAGCCCGGACGATCCGAAGGATTTACATCAGGCTGGCCCACGATCTTGATCTGCATTCCAAAGAATGGTCCACGCGCGGGAACGCCGGTCATCACTGCAGCATTCGTTACCCCAGGCACAGCATTCACCCGTTCGAGCATCTGGCGGTAATACGTTCTGATTTGATCGGGTCCTTTCAATCGTTCATCGGGCACCGGCAACTGGAACGTCAGCACGTGTTCGGGACGAATGCCGAGGTCCACACGCGCCAGGTTCCAAAAACCTTTAAGCGCCAGACCGCCGGTGGCCAACAACGTCAATGCCAGCGAGAACTCTGCGACGACGAGCAGGCGAAGAGCTTTGCGTCTCGCGCCGCCACCGGTACGGCCACCCGTTTTGAGCACTTCGTTGAGATCGAGTCGTGTTGCCTGCCAGGCAGGCGCGGTCCCAAACAGCAATCCTGAAACCGCCGTCACCGCGATTGTAAAAAGCAGGACCGGAACGCTGAGTCTGATCTCAGCCTCTGAGGGCAGCATGGTGCCGACCGGCGTAACCAGTTGGATTGCAGCCAGAATAGCCACCGAGAGCAGGATCCCAAGTGCACCGCCGAGAAAGGCCAGCACCAAATTTTCGGTGAGAAACTGATTGAAGATCCGGAACCGCGACGCGCCCAGCGCCGCCCGCACCGCAACTTCGCGTTGACGCGACGTGCCGCGAGCCATCAGCAGGTTCGCAACGTTTACACACGCAATCAACAACAGGAAGCAGACCGCGCCCAACAGCAGCCAAAGATTTCGACGAGTACCGGGATCGACGAAATTGAGATGCAGCGGTTCGATGCTGACGCCCCAGTTCCCATTCGACTTCGGAAACTCGGTTTGTAGTTGCGCGGCAATCCCGGTCATCTCCGACTGTGCCTGCTCGATCGAAACCCCGTCTTTTAACCGGCCCATCACGAGCACGAAATGCGCCTCGTGGTTGGTGATGTCTTCGGGCTTGAACGCGAGCGGCACCCAGACTTGCATGGGCAGGCGATCGTACATTCCCGGCGGAAGCACGCCGACGACCTGGTATGGATCGCCGTTCATGCGAATCTCTTTGCCGATGATTGCGGGGTCGGAAGCGAAGTGCTTACTCCACATCCGGTTGCTGAGTATCACGACGCGATCTCTGCCGGGCTGACCTTCTTCCGGAAGGAAATCGCGGCCGAGCATCATCGGCAATCCTTCCATCTTGAAGAACCCTGGCGTGCGCGGTGAACCGTCGATCTGTTCGGGACGTTCCTTCGTCGCGACGTTGTACGAGCCGC
This sequence comes from Pyrinomonadaceae bacterium, assembly GCA_036266055.1. GTDB lineage: Bacteria > Acidobacteriota > Blastocatellia > Pyrinomonadales > Pyrinomonadaceae > PSRF01. Next base: position 11,282 of record DATANW010000458.1, read on the forward strand.
CGCCCCAGGCATTGATGTCCTGAAACGACGTGCTTCTGCGCTTCCACTCGAGGTAGTCGCCGGGCGAAACGGAGTTCTTCTCGCCTTGTATCTTCGACCACAGCATGACGAGCTGGTCAGGCTTCGGATAGGGCATCGGCTCGAAGACAGCGTAGACAACACTGAAGATGGCGGTTGTCGCTCCGATGCCGAGCGCCAGCGTGAAGACCGCAGTCAGAGTGAACCCAAGGTTCTTGAGCAACGTCCTGAGACTGAAGCTCAGGTCTTGTCGAAGAAATCCGCGCATCATGCACCTCCTGATTGTTAGTGAAGGTTTGTGGTCTTTCGTTGCAGCGCAGAGGTGATGAGTTGTCGATCCAAAAATCGGTGTTTTTCTACAGCGTTTGACGATTCATGGACTGATCAATTTAGCCAGCCGCAGATGCGGGTGGGTTGGAGTAACCGTGAAGCCATCTTCCACACCCCAGATTGGCGACAGTACTGCTTGGGCAAACGTCCAACCGAGCGCTCGATCGTAGTCCAGAGAGAGCGCGCCGGTTAATTGCTTCAACCTTCTTTGAACCACCGCGGCGGAAACATAAAATTCGGGAAGCTCGACAGGATTCCTGATGATGGCGCCCAACTCATACTCGAGTTCTCCGACGACGCCTTTCGGATCGATCGCTACCCAACCGCGGTTTGAATCGAGCAGTATGTTGTAGTGATGTAAATCGCCGTGAAGCAACATCACTTCCTTCTGTGATGTTGCGAGGTGGCGATAGATCTCCCGGGCTTTGTGGACCAATTCCACCGGTATCGGCCCGTCGTCGTGTTGGTTGAGATAACGATCGAATCCGAGTGCCCAATCGAATACGGTAGGACAACTGGAGGGTGGTGCGTGATGGGCCATGAGAGCTATCACTCGAGCGCAAATCGCAGTCGCTTCCTCATCGCGGCCTTCACGCACGAGTTCGACGAGTTCCGTCGCCGGATCGAGTCGTTCCAACAACACGGCTCCGTCAGCGGACTCGAGAACTCTGACCGTACCGTTGCCTTGAAACGCACGTAGCACGTCGCCTGAATTCCACTCGTCACTCCCGGTCTTGCTTATCTTGATTACGACGCGATTTCCGTTGCCCAAACCAAAGCCGAGTAACGAGCTTTGCGTCTCTCGAGTTTCGCCGAGCGCAACATTCCATTGCGCCGCTCGCAACGTTAGCCGTTCGATTGCGGATGCTGTCATTCAATGTTGCATATTACGCCACCTCATCGCTGGACTTTAATCCCGTGTGATAGTCTTTCTGCAGGACTCATGTTTCCCAACGCACAAGACGCACTCCCGCTCCCGCAACGTCCAAACCTCGAGCGTTACAAGCAGCTCGCAAAGCAATTGCTCCAGGCATGTAAATCAGACGACAAACAGGCGATCGACGACTGGGCAGGGAAGTGGGCCACCAGGCTCGCAAAACAGAGTCGGATTAAGTCCATCAGACCGCTGCCGGTTGTCGCGTCACGCTGGGCGGACCAGTTCGCGGAATTTGTCAGACGAGAGTTACAGGAGCGCGACGGCAACTGTCGTTTGGCCGATGCCCGGCTCATGATCGCACGATCTCACGGCTTTACTACGTGGGCTAATTTCTCCAGGCACCTCAACGGCCTGACAAAAAAGAGCTCAACCATCGCGCGCTTTGAATCCGCCGCAGACGCCATCGTCAAAGGCGACGTCCGAAAGCTGAAACGACTGTTGCGCGAAGATCCGCGGCTGGTCCACGCGACGTCAACACGCGAGCATGGCGCCACGTTGCTTCATTACGTGTCGGCCAACGGCGTCGAGGGATACCGGCAAAAGACGCCGGCTAACATTGTCGAGATCGCAGAATTGTTGTTGGCAGCCGGCGCTGAGGTCGATGCGGAGGCAGATGTTTACGGCGGCGGGGCGACGACGCTCGGTCTCGTTGCGACCAGCGTGCATCCGTTTCTCGCCGGTGTGCAAAATCCCTTGATACAACTACTGCTCGATCACGGAGCCGAGATCGATCACCAGACGAGCGCCGGCACTCGTCAGAGTTCGGTCCTCGGCGCGCTGGCGAATGGCTGCGGAGAAGCAGCGTCGTACCTCGCCGAACGCGGCGCCCGGTTGGGCCTCGAGGCGGCGGCAGGCGTGGGTCGACTCGACGTCGTGAAAGGTTATTTAAAAAAACGGCCGGCAAAGAAGCGGCTGCGCACGGCGTTCTTATACGCGTGTGGTTACGGACAGAACGACGTAGTCGAGTTCCTGTTGGACCAGGGCGTCGATCTCGCCGATGGCGGCGGAGATGGCCAAACGCCGTTGCACGTTGCCGTCATCCACGAGAACTTGGAAATGGTTAAGTTTCTGCTGAAACGCAACGCGCCGCTGGAGTCACGAAACATGTACGGCGGTACAGTCCTCGGACAAACGCTGTGGTCCGCCGCGCACGGCGGCGATCCCAAACTCTATGCCGAGATCATCGAGACACTGATCGCCGCCGGCGCGAAAGTCCCACCGCGACATGTTCCGGTGAACAAGCCGATTGACGATTTATTGCGGCGTTACGGCAGTGAGCCGGAGCCAACTTGGTACTGGTATGGAGAGAAGCCCGCGCCGGTCAAGAAAACGTAAACCTCAACCACCTCCAGCTCATTCGCGGATCGGATTTCTCAAGTTCTGAATAGAGTTGACCACCAAGCCAAGAGAAACGGCGATCCAGCCTGCCAGTGCCAGGAAAACAAAATAGCGCGGAATAACCAGTAACGGCGGGAAGCCGATTGCGTACGAGAGTTGGATCGTGCAAACCGTGTACATGCCCAACGGAAAGACCATGCCCCAGTATTGCGGGTCATATTTCAGCGGGAAGCGTTTGTAGACATGTCGCCAAAATCCCAGCGACAGCAAAAGCGGAATCCACCACGTTCCGGCGGCCCAAAAGAAAAGCGTGAATCCCTTTAGAAACGGAGTGATGTCGTTCACCAACGGCGATCCGGGCGCGGCGATGATCAAGCGAGCACCAGCAAGCGTTGTTATCGCCACCGCGCCCATGTTGATCCAGTAAGGCGGAGTCAGTGCCGCCATGGTTACGTTGACGAAAGTGAAACGATAAAAAATTAATGTTATGAGCAGCAGATAGAGCATGCAGCCGAGCAGAAACATGCACAGCGTGAAAAAAAGAACCGGCTGACTGTAATTCTCATGACGGCTGACCAGTAAAGTTCCAAGAACGGAAATCGATTGCGTAGCCACCACCGCAAGTAACCAGCCTCCGTTCAAACCCGCTTCGATCGACGGCTTGTTTTCACTCACGGTCACGGCGGTGAAGAACGTGTACATGATCACGATCCACAAGGCGACGCCGGCAAACCAAAGCACCAGCGCCGGACGATATTGGTCTAGGACAATCAGCAGTGCGCTTCCGAGGACGCAGGTGCCGGCGACGACCGTGAAAAATCCCGGACCTCGCACATGATTCTGAATGTCAGCCTTAACGCGTGAGAAGAAAAACAGCAGCCGCACTACTAACAACACGCAAAGCACGACGTAAGCAACGATATTGATCACGAGTAAGACGAGCGAGATCGTCTTCATTCCGAGCAGAAAACAGGCGATGGAAATGATTCCCGTCGCCATGACAAGCGCGAAGTAGCCGGGAAACAGATCCGCCGCCGCGCGCGAGAGAACATTTGGTCGGGCGTCACTCATTCGCGGCTTCAGATTCTTCGTCACAGCGTTTGCAGTCGAGCTCAAAACCAATGCGTGAGGCGCGACCTTCTTCCGTCAGGACCCACTCGCGGGTAGTCAGCGGTGGATCGTGCCGGACGTGTTGTCGATGCCCGCACGCCAAGACAGCGCGCCAATGCTGCTCGTCGTCCTGATCGAAATCGGTGATCTTTTGTTTCATCGATCGGAGTCGCGAATGTAACCAGTGCTGGTCTTGCGGCGCGAGGTAGGTCGCCACCACTTGAGGATGGACAACGTAATCAGAAAGCAGATACCGGAGGCGACGACGAGTGGCAACAACACGGAATAATGACGAGCCAGCGCAGCATCGACCGTCGCCGCAAGGATCCAAAGCTGCGCGATATTGATCATGACGAGCATGATCAACCGCGCTTGCCATACGGCGGTTTGTCCGGTCTTCGTTCGACGGTTCGTGATTGACGAAGTTTTCACGTCAGCCTCCATCGTTCGGCGTCGCAGCGTTTCTGCTGCCCTAAAAGTCTCGAATCCCACCCACGTCAGTGGGTGGATTGTTCAACGGCAACCTACACAACAGTTCACGAACTTCTGTAAATCCCACCAACGATAGTTGGTGGATCGTTCATTTCGGCCACTAACTTAGGTAAGTGAAACTTCCACCAACTTTCGTTGGTGGGATTCTAAAAACTTTAAACCAGACCCGTAGGCTGGAAGTTAACAATCCACCCACTGACGTGGGTGGGATTCAGACTCTTGAGTCAAAGCCACTTCTGCCGGTGGCCCAAATTTGCCCGTCGCGTGTTTCGACTGCGATGACGTCCAGGGCGCGTGGCGGTGGACCATAAAGAACAT
>DATANW010000459.1:0-17826 GCA_036266055.1 Pyrinomonadaceae bacterium
CGAAGGCGCTGCTGGTGCTGGTGACAATGCTTTTTCAGTGAACAAGTACCGCGCCATCGCAGCGGGCGTCGGATTCGCCATCGCGGTGCTGGGTGGCGCAATCGGACAGTCGCGCATCGGCGCGGCGGCGTGCGAAGGTGCGGCGCGAAATCCTGGCGCGGCCGGTCGTATTCAAACCATGATGATTCTTGGTTTGGCGCTGATCGAGTCGCTGGTGCTGTTCGCACTGGTCGTTGTGTTCGCGGTCGTGAAGGCAACAGCAACCTAAAAGCGACAGATCGGAATCAAAGCGTTTCTGTTAGTGCGGGCGAGAGTCTACACGCTCTCGCCCGCTTCTTTGTTGACCGCGAATAGGGCGGATGGAATAATCGGGGCACTGCTAATGAAAAAATGTCCGAAGTGCGGAGTTGAATATTCAGATACGACGACGCTGTGCCCCGCCGACGGCGTCGCGCTCGAAACGACTAACGACGCACTCATCGGCACGACGCTCGCCGGAAAATATCGCGTCGACGCGCGCCTGAACGAAGGCGGCATGGGCAATGTCTACAAAGGCACGCACGTGCTGATGGACAAGACCGTCGCCATCAAAGTGCTGCGTCCGTCGCTGGCAGCCGACGAAAAGATCGTCGCGCGTTTCTCGCGAGAAGCGCGCGCCGCTTCGCGTATCTCACATCCCAACGCTCTCAGCGTCACCGACATCGGCGAAGACCACGGAACGGTTTTTCTCGTGATGGAGTATTTGAGCGGCAAGACGCTGAAGCAGGTGATCCGCGAAGAAGGACCGTTGCCGTTACCGCGAATCGTCGAGATCACGCGCCAGGTCGGCGACGCGCTCGCCGCCGCGCACGCGCAGGGCGTAGTACATCGCGACCTGAAGAGCGACAACATCATGTTGCTCGACAACATCAACGTCGGCGATTACGCGAAGGTGCTTGATTTCGGCATCGCCAAGATCAATGAACCGGATGGGACCTTCGATCCCGGTTTGACTGCGCCGAACCTCGTTATCGGCACGCCGCAGTACATGTCGCCCGAGCAGTGTTCGCAGGATTCGGAGATCGATCATCGTTCGGACATTTATTCGCTAGGCGTGATCCTTTACGAGATGCTGATCGGGCATGTGCCGTTTTCAGGTGATTCGCCGACGATGGTGATGATGAAGCACCTGCAGGAGCCGGTGCCGTCGGTGCTCGAGGAGCGCAAGGACGTGCCGCCGCCGATTGGTCGCGTTGTGGCGCGGGCGATGGCGAAGGTGCCGGACAATCGTTATCAAAACATTGTGGAGTTGGTAGAAGACCTGACGATCGCGTCGGGGATGATTATGCCCGTTCCGGTATCGCCAGTCGCTTCGACGACGACGGCAACCAATGCCGTGCGAAGCGATGATGCGGATGAGATTACGGTCGTCAGACCAAGAGAGCAGTATCCGGCGTCAGGACAGTACGCCGCGGCCGGCGGACAGCCCGCGCAGGTCCCGGTTCAAGGTCAGTATGCGGCTGCTGCGCAAGATCAGTATTCGAGTGGACCACGCCGCGCGCCGCTCACTGTTCCCGTTCAGCCGGCGGCAGCCGGGGCTGCCGGTGGTTTCAACCCGTGGAAGATATTGATTCCGTCGGCGGTCGCGTTGCTCGTGATTTTCGCGGCCATTTACGCGCTCACGAAGAACCCAACATCGCCGAGCACTAATGCGAACCAGCCGGCCCCAACACTCGCCGCCGATCCGAACAGCCAGCCGGTCCAGGCGGCGCAACCTCCGACCGGGAAAGCCGAAGAGGGACTGCCTTCCGGCGGAGCCGTCAAGCCGTCAGCGAACGTCAACGCCTCGCCCAACGTGAACGCTGAAGAGATTCAGACGCCCATCGCGGACGTGAGTCCCACGGCGAATAAAAATGCGAACAGCAACGCGAATAGCAATGCAAACTCCAACAGCAAAGCTCCTCCGCTACCCGAGCCCACGCGAAGTGTAAAACCGGACACCGCTCCGCCGCCGTCGCTGCCGACGCCAAAGCCCGCCACGCCCACGCCATCGCCCAATCAACGCTGATCAGTGCTGGTTGACCGCTTTCAGAACTAGCCGAACCAGTTCATCTTCGTTTTCAATCTGTGGTTCGATCTCGAGGACGTAGCAGGGTAATGAAACTGTGAGTGAACGCAGCTTGACAGCGTCTTTCGCAGTGGTGATGAGGCTGTTTGCGCCGGCCCGTCGTGCTTCTTCAATCAACGAATCGATGTCGCTCTGCGAATAGCGATGATGATCGGGGAAGGCTTTCCGCAACACGCATTGGTGTTCGATTGCGTTGAAGAATGAACGTGGATTACCGATCGCGCAGAATGCTGCAACGGGCGAGATGAGCGATGCTGACGATTGATGCAATGGCGAGATGCGCGAGGTACGCATGCGTGACTGAAATATCGGCACGCCTGCGGCGTGGCGGCGAATCTCGTTGCGAAGGTCGTCGATATTGTTTGCCTGATCGGTGCGCGTGATGATGATGCAATCTGCCCGGCTGAGTCCGCTCAACGGTTCGCGCAAATGGCCGTACGGCAGCAGGTGTCCGCCGCCCCACGGATTCGTCGCGTCGATCGTGACGATGTTCAAGTCACGTTCGAGACGCAGGTGTTGAAAACCATCGTCTAAAACGAAGCAATCGGTATCGAACTGCTTGATTGCTTCGTTGCCCGCCGCTACTCGATCGGCGCTGCTGATCACTGCCGCTGCGCCGGCGAGATTGGTTGCCAAAAGAAAAGGTTCGTCACCGGCTGCTGCATGCGTGGCCATGATGGTTTCGCCGTCGGACACGACGACCATTCGATCCGGATTATGGCGACCGTAACCGCGCGTGAGTATGCAAACCTTCTTGCCCGCGGCGGCGAGGTTTCGTGCAACCCATTCGACTAGCGGAGTCTTGCCGGTGCCGCCCGTGGTGATGTTGCCGACGCTGATCACGGGTCGATCAAGTTTGACCGAGTGGAAAGTTCCGCGGCGATAGAGCGACAGGCGCGTTCGGGTGACTGCGCTGTAAAGAACGCTCAGTGGTGGCAGAATGAGCGACTTCATGAAGTCTGGGGGGCCGGCAAGACGGAGTTTGAATGAGAGCTGTCGCGGCGTTTGGTTGACAGCAACGGCGTGATGATCTTGATGGTCCTGTCAGAGGCGCCCTGGTTGGTGGCAATCAATTGCGTGGCGCGGGTTGCGAGTTCAGTGCGGCGCTCGGGGTTGGTAAGCAAACTGGTAAAGACCTTCGTCAATTCCGTAGCCGCAGCATCGCCTTCGAGGGGCGGCAGTTGAACAAGAGCTTTCTGCTCATTCAACGATCCGACGATCGCGTGGAAATTGTGCGTGTGCGCGCCCGTTACGACGGGAACGCCCGCTGCCGCAGGTTCCAGCACATTGTGACCACCGCGATCGACGATGCTGCCGCCGACAAACACAATCGTCGCCAGTGAATAAACTGCCGGCAATTCGCCGATAGTGTCGAGCAGGATCACACTCGCTCGCGCGTCGGTTGGAGCCGCAGCGTCTGTTCTTCTGGCCCAACTCAATCCGGAGTTTTGTATCAACGATGCGACTTCGGCAAAACGTTCCGGATGACGAGGGGCAATCATCAGTCGCGAGCCGCTCATCTGTTTGAAACTGTCGAGTATGATCTTCTCTTCCGGAGCGTGTGTGCTCGCCGCGAGAATAAGCAGCTCACCTGAACCGAGGCCGAAACGACCGCCGATCTGCCTGGTTTTTTCACCAGCCGAAGACACGGATGTTGCGTCAAATTTCAGATTGCCTGCCGTGCGAATCCGATCCGCAGGCATGCCCAACGCCTGCAATCGCTCCGCATCGGTTTCCGATTGCATCACAGCCACACTCAACGACTCCAACACTCGCCGCAGGAAGAACTTGATCAGCGAATAACGTCGAAACGACTGCCGCGAGATCCGTCCGTTCACGAGTGCGACCGGAATCTCGCGCGTTTTGCATTCACGCAAAAAGTTCGGCCACAGCTCAGTCTCCATCAACAACACGACCGACGGGTTGATTACTCTCAACGCCCGGCGCACGCTCCAGCGCCAATCGAACGGAAAGTAAAAAACCTTATCGACCTGACGTCCGAAAACGTCCTGGGCCAGCTTTTGCCCGGTGCGCGTGATCGTCGACACGACCAGCGCATGCTCCGGAAATTCTTTACGCAGCCGATCGACCAACGGGCGCGCCGCCTGCGTTTCGCCGACGGAAACACAGTGCAGCCAGATCAGCGGACGTTGTTGCCCCTCTGCTACGGGAGAAAGCGTGCCCAAACGTTGGCGCAGACCTTCAAGGTACTTGCCGTGGGCCAACGCTTGATACAGGAAGTGAGGGATTAGAACGAGAAGACCGAGCGATAACAGGAGGCTGTAAGCCAGGTACATTATGCTAACAACGCGGATCTTATTTCGCCCGCTCGATGTATCGCCCTTCGGTCGGATCCACGCGAATGCGGTCGCCTTCGTTGATGAACGGCGGTACCGTGATCGTCACGCCATTTTCGAGCGTCGCGGGTTTGTTTACGTTCGAAACTGTCGCGCTCTTAAGCTGCGGCTCCGTTTGCGTCACGACCAGTTCCATCGACGGCGGTAGGTCGATACCGATCGGCGCGCCTTCGTAAAACTCGGCCTGGAGCTTGAGTCCCGGCGTGAGCCACGGGGTCGCCTCGCCGAGATCGTCTTCGCTCAACGCGATCTGTTCGTAGTTTTCGGTGTTCATGAAATGGTGGTGCGAGCCGTCGGAGTAGAGATACTCCATCTCGTGCTGCTCGAGTGACGCGCGGTCCACGGTATCGGCGGAGCGGAAACGATGTTCAAAAGAAGATCCGGTACGAATATTTCGCAGCTTGGTTTGCACCATCGCGCGCAGATTGCCGGGCGTGTGGTGACGGAATTCGACGACTTTGCACGGCTGGCCTTCGAAAACGATCACCATGCCGCGTCGAATCTGAGTTGCAGGAATTGCCATAAAACTGAAGTCTCCAATAGGTAAAGGTAGGGCACACTTAGCAAAGTCGGTAGTCTAACGAGGCGGGTTGGGAGTTGTCTAGTGGGCTGGGTGTTCGGCTTGGAATTGGAACTCCTTCAGAGTTCAGGAGCTTGGACCTAACGCAACCCAGGGTTGAAGCAACCCTGGGCTGGCATTAGCCAACGCCTTCGGCGTAACGAACACAAGGACGACCTAACGAGGTTCGGCGTAATGATCTACCGACGCCAGCGGGAGTTTTGCTTCACGCGGACCGCCACGGCGCCTAAACCAGTGAAGAGGAGCATTAACGTTGCTGGTTCAGGGACTGACTCGATCGTTACACCGGCCACGGTTGGACCGAAAGTGTAATCCGCATGATCAAGAAAGAGACCCGTAATGCTACCGCGGGTTTGTCTGGTCAGGAACAGCACCACCGTGCCTTGCCCTGTTAGCTCGATCGTTTGGACGCCCAGGTCTGGTCCGGCACCGAATCCCGTAAACGTGAATGGCGCGATGATCCGAATCGCATCGTCATCCAGAAGTTCCGGAGGGATGACGAACGTCGGGCTGAGCAACTGAAAATTGAGCGAGTTGATTATACTGGCCTGGAAGGATATTCCGTTGAAGAAAACCGATCCTCGCAGATCCGACTGGCTCGAATAGCCGTTGTTTGCGGTCGTGCAAGGTCCAAGCAGACCGCCCACCGACAGGCTGCACGGCGTGATCCCGAAATTGCCAATATGATCGACGCCGCCGCTATCAGAGACACTCGCTGAGAAGTTTGTGCCCGTCAGGTTGAATCCGATCGCCGGACCAAAAAACGCGCTGTTGACGGCGGTAGCAGTGCCACTGACAACGATTGGATCAGCATTCGCCGTCGCGGCGAAAGCGAGACTGAATGCGAGCACCACAAACAGTTGAATGAACTTCGTTAAAGAGACGTTCGGGCGTCTGGGCATTAATCCCTCCTTGTTCATCAAGAACTTCAAAAGGGGGTTGGATTGTGGGGTTGGAGTATGTTACGCGGTTTGCCGATATCGGGTCAATATCGAATTCGCGTGGCGAGCGAACCGATGCAGCGCAACTTCTCCTGAGGGAATGAAAAGGGCAGCCTGCCTAAATCAATGCGTTGGCAAAACTGCCCTTCCCCTTGAGGAGCCCACCTACCTCGCTGTGATAAACGCAGGAGTTTTAAGATGGTTCCAATATCTATTGCAACTCAGGCTGCGCGAGCGCGCGGGACACGACGCAGGCGCGCGAGACGTTCGAGCCAGCGCTGCGCCTCTTCGTAATGCGGAAAGCGCCGCTCGTCGAGACGGAAGGCGCTCGTGTGATAGTAGCGCCGCCCTTTGATCAGGCGCGCCGGGTGTTTGATGTGCAGCATCTCGTGATAAAGGATGTACTCGACGAACCACTCCGGAACGTCTTTTGAATCGAGCGTCTTGCTGATCGTGATGCTGTCGTAAATGTGGTCGTGATGACCAAGGATGCTACGTGTCCGGCGCTGCGACCACGTCAAGGTCGGTTTCGCTAATTCGCCGTCGAAGTAGCGACGGTTCAATTTGCCGAACATCCGTTCGAGATCGTAAACCTCGCCCTGGGCTGTCGAGATCATCTTGCGCCCGCGGCCACGTCGCGCGAGGTCAGACGAGCGCATCACGGTCGGAGTCAATGAATAGTCTCGATAAACGCGGTCGTGAATCGTCGGCACGCGCTTTCCCAGCAGCCGGGCGACGAGAATCCACGCCAGAGCGCGCAAAACGTCGGGCGGGGAGTCTTTGCAAATGTCCGAAAGACGCACGTAGACGCGTCCTGAGCGCAGTCGGATCGTGTGTCGGAGGCCGGCGTAGGGGTAGAAGCGCACTTCAATCGGTGGCACACCACGGTGGCCACCCATGTGGCGAAATGCGTCTGCGAAGTATTGTGTTAATTCGTTCATGCGGATACTCGCAGCTACAAACTTCTGGTCGGGGACAGTAACGCCTACCGGCAATCGAAAGGAGTAAGTTGTTTTTGACCGGACCGAGTAAAACTGGCGTGACCAGGTTTTTTGAAACTCCAGCGGGGGTAATCTTAAGGAGGCGGAGCGCGGCCCGTCAACCCGCGGCGGGCGTCCCCGGTCTTCTCTGTTTCCTGGTTTGGCCAGGCAGACAGGAACCCGGATTTAACTGTATACTCCAAAACCGTGTAATTTATGCCTAAACGAGGCTCAAATCTCCAACATAACGAGAAAACCGCGCTGGATCCGCGAGCCGAAGTGCTGCTCGCGGCGCTGATCAAGGAACATCTGGTCACCGGCGAGGCGGTCGGGTCGCGCGTGCTGTCCGACCGGTTCGCGCACGGCTACGGTTGGAGTCCCGCCACGATCCGGAACGTGATGGGAAACCTGGAAGAGGCCGGACTCGTCGATCAGCCGCACACTTCCGCCGGCCGCGTCCCGACCGATAAAGGCTACCGTTACTACGTCGACAACATGCTCGGCGAGGCAAGGCTGTCACGCAGCGATCTGAAGGCTATCGATGAACTGTTTTCCGCGCACGACATCGACGGGTCGTCGTCGCCGGACCGCTTGATGGAGACGGCTTCACACGTGCTTTCGGCGCTGTCGCAGAACGTCGGGATCGTCGTTTCGCCGTCGCTCGCGGAAAATCGGTTGAAGCACATCGAGTTCGTTCAGCTTCCCGACAAACGCATTCTCGTCGTGCTCGTTTCGCTCTCCGGCATCATTCACAACAAAGTGATCCGCGTCGCCGACGAGTTTTCGCAGGCCGAGCTGGATCGTACCGCCAGCTATCTGAACGTCGAGTTTCACGGCAAGAGTCTGGCGACGATCCGGACGGAGATCGTCGAGCTTATGAAGGAAGAGAAGGCACTCTACGATCGACTGCTGCAAAACGCGGTGCTGCTGTGCGAGCGGAGTCTGGCAGGCGAGGAGACGACGGGCGAAGTTTACGTCGACGGCGCTTCGAACATTCTTACGAAACCCGACTTCGACGATATCGAACGCATGCGCGACCTGTTCAGGATGTTTGAAGAGAAGTCGCGGCTGATCAAGATTCTGAACGAATGCGTTCACGACGCCACGACTTATCCCGGCGACGTGCATGTAACCATCGGCCGCGAGCACCTCGCGAGCTCGATGCGCGACTGCGCCCTGATCACTGCGCCGTATCGCGTCGGATCGAACGAAAACATCGGCACGCTCGGTGTCGTTGGGCCCATGAGAATCGAATATGCACGGATAATGGCTATGGTAAACTACATGGCGCGGTTGATAGAGCAGCGTCTTGGCGAACAGACCGCACGCTAATCTCGCGGAGATTTCGATCCTTCCTAATGACATCTGACAGGAAAGACAAGCGCTTCCGCATCCCAATCAGGTTCAGCGACGCTGAAGATGAGACTGAATCCCCGACGAGCACACCAGCCGAGATGGATAGACTAGATCCCGACTTCAACACCGACGATTTGGAAAGCGAAGGCCTTTCAGCCGCCGGGGAAGATCAACTGAGAACTGATGAAGCCCTTGGGCTCGACGATCTGGGCACCGAGGATCCCGGAATCGGCGGGCCTGACATGGCCGAGCTGATCGCCACCCGTGCCGAGCTGAAGCGAGTCGAAGCGGAAAACGCAGAACTCAAGAACAGTCTCGCGCGCCGCCAGGCGGACTTTGAAAACTATCGTAAGCGGGTCGATCGTGAGCGAAGCGAGACCTACAACCGCGTCGTCGCCGATATCGCCGAGAAGCTGTTGCCGGTTTCCGACAATCTGAAACGCGCGCTCGAGACGGAAGCGTCAGTGGAAGCGGCGGAGTCAGACGAATTTCGTCATTTTCTGAGCGGCGTCGATCTGATCTGGAAACAACTCAACGGCGTGCTGGACGCGCTCGGTGTGAAGCCGATTGTCGCCGTTGGAGAACCGTTTAATCCGCACCTTCATGAGGCAGTCGTGACCGAAGCATCGGACGAATACGAGCCCGATACGGTGATTCAGGAGATCCGCAGCGGCTACCGGCTGGGCGACAAACTGATCCGCCCCGCGCTCGTAAAAGTCTCTACCCGAAAGTAGCTGATCAAGTAGATGGGCAAATCGATTGGCATAGATTTAGGTACGACGAACTGCTGCGTCGCCGTTCTCGAAGGCGGGGCCGTGCAGATCGTGCCCAATAAAGAAGGCGGGCGCACGACGCCGAGTGTCGTCGGCTTCACCGATAAGGGTGAGCGCCTCGTCGGACAGATCGCGAAACGCCAGGCGGTAACGAACGCCGCCAACACAGTCTATGCCGTGAAGCGATTGATCGGACGGAAGTTCAGCTCCCGCGAGGTTGAACGTATGCGCGGGACTTCTGCCTTCGAGATCGTCGACTCAACGAATGGCGATGCTCGCGTGAACGTGCAGGGTCGAAACTACAGTCCGCCGGAATTGTCCGGCATCGTCTTGCAGCGTCTCAAAGCCGCGGCCGAGGAGTTTCTCGGCGAATCGGTCACTGACGCGATCATCACCGTTCCCGCTTACTTCGACGACACCCAGCGGCAGGCAACGAAAGACGCGGGCAAGATCGCCGGGCTGAAGGTCGAGCGAATCATCAACGAACCAACGGCAGCGGCGCTCGCGTACGGTCTCGGAAAGTCAGACTCCGAACGCATCGCGGTGTACGACCTCGGCGGCGGCACGTTCGACATCTCGATCCTCGAAATGAACGACGGCGTTTTCGAAGTGCTGTCGACGTCTGGCAATACGTTTCTCGGCGGTGAAGACTTCGACGAACGGATCATGAACTGGATGGCGGAACAGTTTCTCGCCGACACCGGTATCGATCTCAAACAGGACCGCCTCGCCTTGCAACGTCTGAAAGAAGTCGCGGAACGAGCGAAGTGCGACCTGTCTTCGACGCTCGAAACCAACATCAATTTGCCGTTCATCGCCGCCGACGCGACGGGGCCGAAACACTTCAACAAGACGCTGACGCGCCAACAGTTCGAAACGCTCGTTTCCGATCTGGTCGAGCAGACCGTCGAGCCTTGTCAGACTGCCCTGACGGACGCGAAGCTGCAACCAGCCGACGTCCACAAAGTGATACTCGTCGGTGGTCAAACACGTTCGCCTATCGTCGCGCGCACGGTCGAGAAGATCTTCGGACGAAAACCGTCGGCCGAGATCAATCCCGACGAAGTCGTCGCGATGGGCGCGGCCATTCAAGGCGGCGTGCTGACCGGCGAAGTAAAAGACATCGTGCTGCTCGACGTGTTGCCGTTGAGTCTGGGCCTCGAGACGCGTGGCGGGTTGTTCACCAAGATCATCGAGCGCAACTCCACGATTCCGTTGCGCGAGAGCCGCACGTTTACAACCGTTGTCGACAATCAGTCATCCGTGGAGATTCACGTTTTGCAGGGCGAGCGTGAGATCGCGAAGGGCAATCGTTCGCTCGGGAAATTTGAGCTGGTCGGAATTCCGGCGAACCCGCGTGGCGTGCCGCAGATCGAGGTCTCGTTTGAAGTGGATGGCAACGGCATCGTTTCGGTGTCGGCGCAGGACAAAGCCACTGGACGCGAGCAGCAGATCCGCATCACGCCGACCTCCGGACTCTCACCGGACGAGATTGACAGGCTCATCCGTGAGGCGGAAGAATTTGCCGACAGCGACAAGGTAGAGAAGGATCTGCTGGTAACGAAGACGAAGATTGAGTCGCTGCTGAGGAATACGAGGAAGTCGTTTTCAGAATTTGGCGGCCTGCTTTCGGAGATGGATCAGGAGACGGCCGAGGCTGTTTTCAGAGACGCTGAAGCAGCGGGGCAGACAGAAAAAATCGAAGAACTTAACATCATCATGAACAAACTGGAGCGCGTCGCCGGGCAACTCACAAACGCAATGCTGAACCCCACACCCGACGCAACTACCAGCGAAGTCTAGGCGCGTGGGCGCGTCCCTTTTTACAATTGGATTTTGGAAAGGTTATAACGAGACCGAATGAGTAAGCGTGATTATTACGAAGTACTTGGCGTGAGCCGCACGGCCAGCGATCAGGAGCTGAAGACAGCCTACCGGCGTCTGGCGGTCAAGTACCATCCCGACAAAAACCCGAATGACGCCGCGGCGGAAGAGAGTTTCAAGGAAGCAGCCGAAGCCTATAGCGTGTTGTCGAATGCGGAACAGCGAAAGCGTTACGACCGGTTCGGACACGCCGGCGTTTCAAGCAGTGCCGCCGGTGCGGGCTCGTGGGGTGCGCCGGGTTTTGGCGGCATCGAAGACATTCTTGGCGATCTGTTTGGATTTGGCGACGTGTTTGGCGGCGGTCGCGGTGGGTCGCGACGGTCGTCGGCGCAACGTGGCGCTGACCTTCGTTACGATCTCGAAATCACACTCGAAGATGCGGCGAACGGGATGACGGCGCAGTTGCGCATCCCGCGTCTCGAAGCTTGCGAGAATTGTAAGAGCACCGGCGCGGCGCCGGGCACACAGCCCGAGACTTGCAACACTTGTAACGGTACGGGCCAGGTTCGCTATCAACAAGGGTTCTTCTCCGTCGCGCGAACGTGTCATGCATGTCGTGGCGCGGGTCGGGTGGTCAAGACTCCGTGCGAGAAGTGTAACGGGGCTGGACGAGTCGAGCGCGAGAAACAGATGGAGGTCAAGATCCCCGCGGGCGTCGAGACTGGTTCACGACTCCGCGTGCCGGGCGAAGGTGAAGGCGGAACGAACGGCGGCGCTCCGGGCGATCTCTACGTGGTGATTCACGTTTCCGAGCACGAGCAGTTTGAGCGGCAGGGAAACAACCTTTACGAAGCAGTGCCGATCACGTTCACGCAAGCAGCCCTGGGTGCTGAACTGATGGTGAAGACGCTCGACGGTGAAGAGAAACTGAAGGTGCCGATGGGCACTCAAACCGGCACCGTGTTTCGCCTGCGAGGAAAGGGAATGCCGGCACTTGGCGGACGCGGCCGCGGCGATCTGTTCGTCTCCGTCACCGTGATGACGCCGACCAGCCTCACGCGCGAACAGCGCAAGCTGCTCGAACAACTCTCCGAGGTCGAGACCACGGATCTGGCGGATAAAAAGCTCGTCGATAAGGTGCGAGATATTTTTGGATAAATCTCTTAGTCGGCGATCCTATTTGCCTAAGAGTCTCATCAACTCTGCATGCAGCAGCACCACGTCCGGTGACTGCTGCAACGCCAGAAAATAATTCTTCTGAAACTCGGAGCCCGTTTCCGAAGGCGCGAGTAAACCCTTGCCGCGCGCGAGCAGCGCCTTGGCATCTTCTTCCGTCGTCGGGTGCTCGGGATCGCGATTGTCCAACGTCTCATCGATCTGGACGATCAGTTCCGACAAACGGTGCAGCCAATCGAACCACGGGTCTTTCAACACCAATTGTAAGAACTCGTAACTGTTGCCGATCTGTCCTCGCGCCCGCTCGTAGCCGCGCCGCTCCATGTCGAGCAGCGTTTTGTGCAGCCGCAGCATTCCCTGACGCAATTGCTTCAACTCGTCGCGCGTGATCTCCGATACGTTTTCGTCTGCCATTTCGAGCCCCCTTATCCCGTGTTTCTTCTTCAAGCGAAAAATAGCTTATGATCCCGGCGATGCCCAGCGCCATCTCCCTCGACACTCCGGTCGAGGATCTTCACAACTTTCGCATCGCACGGCTAGGTGAGAATCCTTCACGCAAACTCGCGTCCGCGCTCGCCGCGCAGGTCCACAAGCGAAATCGATCGGAAGTTACGGTCGAAGATCTGCTCACGTATCTGCCGATGCGTTACGAGGACCGCTCGCGTACCGCCGCCATCAGAGACCTTCAGGACGGGCTCGAAGCGTCGCTCGATCTGACCGTCACGCATGCTCACGGTTATCCGGTGCGCGGCAAGGCCAACTTCGGCAAAGCGGCGAGACTATTTATCTTCGAAGTGGCCGCCAGCGATGCCGGCAAGACGGGGCGTGACGTCGTCGTTTGGTGGTTCGTTTCCGGTCGCCGCGCGTACGACATCGTCAAGTACTACACCGCCAGAATGGTGCCGGGCACACGCTTCATCACGTTTGGACGATGGGAACTTGAACCTCGCCGCGGCACTTACAAACTGCGTCTGCAACGTCCGGCGGACGAGCTCGAAATCATCGCGCTTCCTGACCAACCCGCCAATCTGCCGAACGTCGAAGCCCTTGAACAGGATCCGGAGCAGATTGAAGAAAGCGTCCCTGATCCCGCGTTGGCGGCAATTCACGTCGCCCGACGTGTTCCGGTCTATCGAAAGCTCGGCGACTTCAATTCGAAACGCGTGCGCGAAGTGATGCACGCGGTGTTGGCCCAACTCGACGACCACACGATTGAAGAAACGTTGCCTGCGGATCTGCTTCAGCGAGCGAACCTGGTTGGTCGCGCGCAGGCGTTGCACGAGATTCACTTTCCGCCCCCAGACGTGTCGTTGTCTGACTACGAACAGTCGCGCAGCCCGGCGCACCTGCGACTGATCTTCGAAGACTTCTTCTGGGTAACGTTCGCGCTTGGTTTCAAGCGCGGCCGGCGTGTCAAAGAAACGAAGGAAGTCACGATCCGCATCGACAAACTCGTGAAAGATGCGGTGAAGGCCGTGATGCCCTTCAAGCTGACTGGCGCGCAGCGAAAGGTGACGGCCGACATCTTCAACGACATGAAGTCAACCGCGCCGATGAATCGTTTGCTGCAGGGCGACGTCGGCAGTGGGAAGACGATCGTCGCGCTGATTGCGATGATCGCCGCGATTGAAAATGGTCTGCAAACGGCGTTGATGGCGCCGACGGAGATCCTCGCCGAACAGCACGCGCGCAACATCAAACGCCTGCTGGCAAAGACGCCGTATCGCATCGAGCTTTTGACCGGGTCACTTCGTTCGGCCGAAAAACGACGTCTGCAAACGGCTTTGAAGGAGGGCGAGATCAACGCCGTGATTGGTACGCAGGCGCTGATTCAGGAAGGCGTGTCGTTCGCGCGGCTTGGACTCGCAATCGTCGACGAGCAGCATCGTTTCGGAGTGATGCAGCGGGCCGAGTTGCGCGCCCGGGGTTTGAATCCCGACGTGCTGGTGATGACGGCGACGCCGATTCCGCGTTCGCTTGCGATGACTGTGTACGGCGACCTCGACGTGTCTGTGATTGATGAACTGCCGCCCGGTCGCACGCCGATCGAGACGATGGTCGTCGGCGAGGACCAGCGTCAGGAAGTGAAGAAGCTGATCAAGCGGGAAGTCAGTGCGGGGCGACAGGTTTACGTTGTTTATCCGCTGGTCGAGGAGTCGGAGAAAATGGACTTGCGCAATGCGAAGGAACGCTATGAGTACCTGCGCGACACAGTTTTTCCACGACTGCCCGTCGGGTTGCTGCATGGAAAGATGAAGCCCGCCGAGAAAGAGCAGGTGATGAACGAGTTCGTCGCGGGAAGTATCAAGATACTGGTTTCGACTAGCGTGATTGAGGTTGGAGTTGACGTGCCGAACGCGTCCGTGATGATTGTCGAGCATGCGGAACGGTTTGGGTTGTCGCAGCTTCATCAACTGCGCGGGCGTGTCGGGCGTGGGGCAGAGAAGAGCTACTGCGTGTTGCTGACGAGCGACAAGCGCACTGCGATCGCGGAGGAACGTCTCGGCATCATGGCGAAGACGAGCAACGGGTTCCTGATCGCGGAGAAAGATCTGGAGTTGCGTGGGCCGGGTGAACTAATGGGCACTAAACAGTCAGGGCTGCCGGAGTTTCGCATTGGCAATCTGGTGCGCGATCAGCAGCTGTTGGAGCAGGCGCGGCACGAGGCGGAGTTTTATCTAAGCCGGGAGAAGTCGGCGACAACGATCCGCATGATCGAGCACGTGATGAAGGACGCGCGGTTAGGATTGGCTGCGGTCGGGTAACCACAAAAGGCACAAACGCAGCCCGCAAAAGCCAACAAGATAAGACAGGGTTTGATGAATGCGAGTTATTGCCGGCGCCTATAAAGGTCGAAACCTCAAGAGCCCGCCGTCGATGGCGGTGCGGCCGACGTCGGATCGGCTGCGGGAGACGCTGTTCAATATCATCGCGCCGCGAATTGACGACGTGCGATTTCTGGATTTGTGCGCCGGATCGGGCGCGGTTGGAATCGAGGCGTTGTCGCGTGGGGCGCGGCACGCCACGTTCGTCGACCGTTCGAGAAGAAGTTGCCAGTTGATCGAGTCGAACGTTCAGTTGTGCCGGATCCCGGAGGAGCAGTTTGAGATCTATCAAATGACTGCGGAAGATTATCTTCGCCAGTCGAAAGATTATTCGTGGGATATCGTTTTTTTCGATCCTCCATATCAGGAGGATTATTTACAAACTCTGGATCTGCTCGGTAACTACGGAGGTCTGTTAATCGTCGAGCATCATCACAAAAACACGTTGCCTGAGACAATCGGTACGTTAGTTAGAACACGGATTTTAAAACAAGGCGATTCGTCACTGAGCTTCTACGAAGGTTAGAATACTCGCGCATGTTAGTTCTCGGCATTGAAACATCCTGCGACGAAACAGCCGCTGCGGTCGTGCGCGACGGCCGCGAGATCGTGTCGTCCGTCATCTCGTCTCAAGTTCCGATTCACAAACGCTACGGCGGCGTTGTGCCCGAGCTCGCTTCACGCGAACACCTCGACAAAATCGTCCCCGTCGTCAGCGAGGCTTTTGAACGCGCGAACGTGACCGCGTCCGACATCGACGGCATTGCCGTGACGATCGGACCGGGGCTCGTGGGCTCGTTGCTCGTCGGCGTTTCGTACGCGAAGGCGATGGCGTACGCGCTGAAGAAACCGTTTGTCGGCGTGAATCATATCGAGGGGCACATCTATTCCGTCGCGTTTGAGAACCCGCCGATCGAGTATCCCGCCGAGGCGTTGATCGTTTCCGGCGGGCACACGAACATCTTTTTCATCCCGGAGCCGGGCAAGTACAAAGTCGTTTCGCGCACGCGCGACGACGCGGCGGGAGAGGCATTTGACAAGGTGGCAAAGATGCTCGGGCTTGGTTATCCCGGTGGACCCGTGATCGAGCGACTGGCACGCGAGGGAGATCCGCACGCGGTGCCGTTTTCGATTCCGCGCATGGGTGATGGACTGCCTGATTTCAGTTTTAGCGGTTTGAAGACGGCGGTGACGAAGCATGTGCGTGAGACCGGGTTGGCGCCGGTTGAAAATGGGGGCGAGGTATCGCAAGGAATTAAGGATCTCGCTGCCAGTTTTCAGCACGTGGTGGTGCAGTCGCTGGTGAAGACGATGGAGAAGATCGCAGACGAGTACTATCCGAAGACACTGATCATCGCTGGTGGGGTTGCGTGCAATGGGAAGTTGCGCGAGGTTGCGCGAGAGACGGCGGCGTCGCTGGCGTTGCCCGTTTACTTTCCGTCGCCGCATCTCTCGACCGACAACGCGGCGATGATCGCGGCGGCGGGGACGGTGAAGTTGTTGGCGGGCGAACGCGGCAGTTTAGATATGAACGCCGACGTCACTCTGCGTCTTCAAAACCTCGATCTCGAGGAAGAAGCTGCCAAGCGCGCCGGCGTTCGTTATCGACTTTAATCCGTGTTTGTTTTTGTGTGGCCCCGTCACGCGGGGCCTGAGTTGGGCCTTATCAACCCTCAATCGTGCTCATCGCCGTGACGGCACGTTTTTCATATGCCGCAATCGTGGCGATGTTTTTCTTTTCAACCTCCGTCAACGCAGCGTCTGTGAAGTTTGGATCGGCTTTGTACCAGTCGAAACTCGAAAAGTACTTTTGCAGCCACGGCTCCTTGAACATCTTCCCGTGCCGCGCGTAGATCTCGTGCCGCATCTGACTCACGTCTTCGATGAACAATCCCTCCAACAGCGCGCGCGTGATCGGCTTCGTGCCGAGCTCCTGGTGAATGCGGTTCTCGAATTTGACGATTGTCTCGACGTTGACCTTGTCATTGCCTGAAAGACTATCGTCTTTAAAATTCTCGTCGGGCGTATACCACGGTTGCTGGTAGAAATACTGTTGCAGCCACTCGGCGCGAAACATGCGCCCGTGGCGCGCGTAGACTTCGTTTCGCAGCAGCCGCAGCTCGTGCAAGCTCAACCCGTTCAGCATCGGGTCTGCTATCGTCTTATTTTCAAAGAGCTCCATGTCGCCCGGAAGCAGCGCGACCTTGCGTTGCTTCTTCTGCGCGGTGCTCAACATCTCGAGGTTCTTGCGTTCGATCGCGGTGAGCTTCTTCGAGTCGTATTTGGCGTTGGCGCGATACCAGTAGCGCTCGTCGAAATACTGTTGCAGCCACGGCTCGTCGTCAAAACGTTTGCCGTGAATCGCTTCGATCTCCGCTTGCAGCACTTTCCACTCGGCGCCGCTGTGCTTGCCTAACTTCCTCGCGGTGATCGCGCGATCGCGCCAGTAACGCATGTCGCCGGGTTGAATCGTGTCGTGCTTCGACGCCTCGGCGATGCGGATCAGATCGAGATTGCGCCGCTCGGTGTCGTTCAGCATCGAGTTGTTGAACTCGGGGTTCGGCTGATACCACGGCTGCGCTTCGAGATACTGTTTGATCTCAGCGTCTTTGAAGACGCGACCGTGACGGCCAAATACCAGGCCGCGCAGCAGCTTCAGGTCCCACATCTCGAGCTTCTGAACTTCAGCCTGTTTCAGTGCGTTCTGGCTGAAGTCGAAATTCTTCCACGTGTCGATCGGGTCCTGGGCGGACACGGCGACCGCGGATACAAGCAATACCATGAGCACGAGAGAATGTCGGGAGATTAAAGACACGGATTTTTCTCCTTTATTAAGAAGCGCAGTGCTGATCGAACGCCCGGGTGAGTTCGCCGGCGATCTGCGTGGCGTCACGGCCTTCGATCTGG
>DATANW010000460.1:0-17626 GCA_036266055.1 Pyrinomonadaceae bacterium
CGAAAGCAAAGATCGCGACGCTGGCGCCGATACCAAGCGCGACCATCATCGTCGCCGTAACGGTAAACGCCGGGTTTTTGCGCAACTGTCTGAGCGTGAACCGCAGATCCTGAACTACGCTTTCGAGAAACGGAATGGTCGCGCGATCGCGATAAGCCTCTTTTGCCTGATCGACGCCGCCCAACTTCATCACCGCCACGCGCCGCGCTTCCGACGGCGACATGCCCGCACGGATGTTGTCGTCGATGTGCATTTGCAAATGGCTCTCGATCTCATCGGCGAGCTCACGTTCGCGAACGTCTTTTAACAACAATCCCTTGAATCTCGACAGCCAGGCGCGCAGTTGTCTCATGACTGGTCCCCCACCGGTTCGAAAAACCGCGCGACGATGGACGTCGTCTGGTTCCACTCTTGCGCTTCTCTTTCAAGCTGCTTGCGACCTGAGCGAGTGAGCTTGTAATACTTGGCCTTGCGATTGTTTTCAGAGACGCCCCACTCGGAGGCGATCCAGCCCTCCTGCTCCAACTTGAGCAGCGACGGGTAAAGCGTTCCGTAGTTCAAACAGAGTCGATCGCCGCTGATCTGCTCGATACGGCGCGCGATTCCATACCCGTGAAGCGGCCCGAGCGTTTCGAGTGTCTTCAGGATCATGAGGGCCAGTGTTCCCTGCCAGATTTCGGTTTTCGACATCCGGACGTTCTCCTATGGCGTGGCCATAGGACTATACACAAGCTCATATGGGAAAACAAGAGGAAAGGCGCCGAACAAGATTGTTGCCGCGGTGATCGTGGCAGCGAGTATTAATGCGAACCCGTGGGGCTGTGCTAGCGTACTGACTGACACCCGGCGGAAACGGAGCCATCAGATCAATATGCTAACCAGTATTTTCCACGACGTGCGTTATTCGTTCCGAGCTTTGATCAAGCATCGCACTTTCACCCTGGCCGCTTTGCTGACGCTCGCCCTCGGCATCGGCATAAACACGAGCATCTTCACGCTGCTGTATTCGGTTGCGTTCCGTCCGTTGCCCGTTAAGGACGCGGCCCGCGTGGTGAACGTCTACCAGATCCTCGAGGGTGAGTTCTCGCGTGAGGTCGAAGGTAACGTCGCTCTCCTTTCATATCCCGAATACCTGAACTATCGAGATCGAGTCGCGGGCCTTTCCGGACTGGCCGCGTCCGCTGACGTGAAGTTGTATCTCGGCGGCAACAACGTCGAGCGCATCAACGGGTTGATGGTTAGCGACAATTATTTTTCGTTGCTTGGAGGCGGCAGCGCTACCGGTCGCACGTTGTTCGACAACGAATGTCAGACGACGCTTCCGTGTCCCGTCGCCGTGCTTAGTTACAGTTTCTGGCAGCGAAGGTTTGGATCTGATCCGAGTGTGGTGGGCACCTCGATAACACTCAATCGCCAGCACTTCACTGTGGTGGGAGTCGCGGCGCGAGAGTTTCGCGGCGCGGAGATGACTCTTCCCGACGTCTGGATTCCGGTAACGATGCAGCCGGCGGTGATGCCTGACCACAAGTTTCTGGACGTTGCAAACTGCAGTTGGCTGAGTGTCGTCGGGCGATTGAAAGAGGGAGTCTCGTTACCGCAGGTGCAGGCGGAGATGCAACTCGTCGCGGCGCAGATGGACCATGAGTATCCCGGTCGCAGGACGACCGTGAACGTCATGCCCGGTTCATACCTGAATTTTCCTGAAGTTCGCGACGAAGGCACACCGGTGGCGATCCTCGTGATGGCCGCGGTTGGTTTGGTGCTGCTGATCGCCTGCGCGAACGTTTCGAATCTCATGCTGGCCCGTGCGGGCGCGCGCCGCAAAGAGATTGCGGTGCGACTGGCGGTCGGTGCGAGCCGTTGGCGATTGATCCGGCTGTTGTTGACTGAGAGCGTGCTGCTGGCAGTGATGGGCGGTGTGGTCGGTTTGTTGCTCGCACTCGTCTTGCCGCCGATCTTGTTTACGGCGATACCGGAGGTCGGTCTTGATATCGACTTCAAACCTGATGCCGTTGTCTTCGGTTACATGTTCCTGATTTCGTTGATCACGGGCATCGTGTTTGGACTGGCGCCGGCGATCCAGTCGACGAAACCCAACCTGACTGACGCGCTGAAGTCGACGAAAGGCGCACCTCGTCTGGCGCGAGCGCGCTTGCGCAGTTTGCTCGTGATCGGCCAGGTCGCGGTTTCGCTGGTCCTGCTGATTGCAGCCGGGTTGTTGGTGCGCGGCCTACAACGCGCGCAGTCGACGGACCTCGGCTTCGATCAGAAGAACTTGCTTGTCATGTCACTGGATCTAACAACCCAGGGTTACGACGAAGCTCGCGCCGCAACGCTTTACGCACAGCTCGCAGAACGATTAAAAACGTCGCCGGCGATTAAGTCGGTGAGCCTGGTCGAGGTGCCGCCGTTTTCGGGTGCGCGTGAGACGGCGATTGAGATTGATGAAAGTTCTCCTGCCGCATCGTCACTGAGCGTGGGAGCTAATCTCGTTTCAGCCGAGTACTTTCAAACGCTGGGGATTCCGCTTCGCCGCGGTCGTCTGTTCACTGAAGACGACGCTCGCAGCGGAGAATCACCGGTCGTCATCAGCGAGGCAATGGCAAATCGTTTCTGGTCTGGTGTCGATCCGATCGGCAAGCGCTTCAGAGATGGCGGCACGTCGCACACGATCATCGGCGTCGTCGACGACATAAGCAGCAGGCAGGTTGGCAGAATTGATGGTCCCTTGTTTTACATGGCAGCGGCACCAGGCAAGTTGGGTGGTCTGAGTTTTATCTTGCGGACCAACGGTGACGCGCTGGCGAGCATGAGCGCTGTTCGAGAAGCGGCAGGTTCGTTGGACAAAGACGCCTTCGTCTCGGTTGAGCCGCTCGAAGCGAATGTGAGTCGGATGTTGGAGCCGGCGCGCATGGGCGCATGGTTTTCCGGAACAGTGAGTTTGCTTGCGTTAATAATTGCGGCTACGGGGATTTACGGCATGCTCTCGTATCACGTCGTCGAACGCACAAGCGAGATCGGCATCCGCATGGCCCTCGGCGCGCAACGTCGTAACGTTCTCCTGCTGATCGTGCGCGACGGCATGAAGCTGGCGGCGACCGGCACTGCGATAGGTCTGGCAGGTGCGATCGCTTTGACGAAAGTGATGGCGACGATGGTATTTGGGATTGGACCGGCAGATGTGTTTACGTTTATGGCCGTCTCGGTCGGCGCGCTCGTGGTCGCGTTGCTCGCCTGCTACGTCCCGGCCCGTCGCGCGACCAGGGTCGATCCGCTGGTTGCGCTGCGAACCGAGTAACGCCCGCGGTCCAAGCCCTTGAAACAGAATGGCCGTTACGACCATTAACTGTTAGATATGGAAGACTCGAAATACCAATTCGATGTTTTTCTGAGTTATTCACGGAAAGACGAGGCGTTTGGCCGAAGGCTGGAAGAGGCGCTGGAGAACTACACGCTCCCGAAAGACGTTAACTCCCGCTCGATCGCCAGGAAACGTCTGAACGTCTTTCGCGACAAGAAGGACCTGGTTCCCAACGACGCCGACTACTTCAAGACCATCGCCGGATACCTGAACCGGTCGCAGTACCTCGTCGTGATCTGTTCACCAAACGCGCGCGTTAGTAACTACGTCAACGACGAGATCAAGGAGTTTCTAAAAACCAACGAGGCGAGCCGGCTCATCCCGGTCCTTCTCTCGGGCAAGCCAAATAACGACAGCCAGGCTAAACCTGAGGAATACGCTTTTCCGCAAGCTCTTTGCGATGCGTCGGCGATGCCGCTGGCAGTCGAGTTCACGGAATTCGAGCGCGCTCCCGGAAAACTAAACAAAGGCGTGTATCACGATTCGTGGTACACGCTGCTCGCAAAAATCTTCGGCACTGAACGCGCGGAGATTGAACGTCTCGACGCGAAACGACAAGCCCGGCGCCGCGCGATATTTGCCGGAGTATCGCTGGCAGTTATCGCAGCTCTTTCAGTAGCGCTGGTGTTCGCAATCATTTCGCGCCAACAGGCCGCGAGCGAGCGCGATCATGCGCAACAGTTGTTGTATGCCTCAGACATGAATGTTGCACAACGAGCGTACGACGTGGCCAACGTGGGCCTCGGGAGACAGCTACTCGAATCCCACCAACCCAAGTCAGGTGAAGTAGATCTTCGTGGCTTCGAGTGGTACTACCTTTGGAATCTCTACAACGAACATCTCGCCTCATTTGAATCGACTGACGACATAGCGTTCACGCGCGATGGTTCGCGCTTCGCAACCGTAACAAGCGATGGCGTCAAGATGTGGGATACGGCATCACGCCGCGAGACTGCGAACATCCCGCTCGCTGGTGGGGCAATGGACCTCTCGCCTGACGGAAACACGATCGCCTATGGCGATAGCGACGGAGGAACGCTGCTGCTTGATGTCGCCTCCGGATCGTCGCGCAAGATCTCGTTTCCATTTTTAAGTGAGAAACAGAGAGACAATTCCGTACTCGATACCGAAGAAGGAAGACAGCGTTTCTGGCAGTTAGCGGGTGGCGGAACTCCGCACTTCTCGCCGGATGGGAAGCTAATCGCCGTTGACTATTCGTGTGGCGTAGTGGCTGTTGTCAATGCAACTTCGCTCGTTCAAGTCGTCGCGCTTGGAGAAGGGCCACCGGTGTCGGGTTGCGCCCAGTTTGCAACTTTTTCCGCGGACGGAAGAATCCTGGCTTACGGGGACCACTACGGCGTAGGTCTCTGGGACACCGTGACTCGTAATGATTTGCGTGGACCAGGACAGGAAGATGCCGACGTGGCAGACAGCATTCAACAGCTCGAGTCAGTTGCGATTTCGCCTGACAACCGAATGCTCGCGATCGGCGATAGAAGTCAACAGATCGTGCTGTGGAATATCTCGACGCGAAAAGTCGTCGCCAGATTGAAAGGTCACGAGGGCTGGGTGTCGGCGCTGGCGTTTTCGCCGGACGGTAAGACTCTCTACAGCGGGGGGCTGGATCAAACCGTCAAGCTGTGGGACTTCAGTTCGTATCAGAGTGGTAATGGAGTGAATGCCGAGAACGTAAAACCATTCGCGACATTCAAAGGACACACGGGGTTGATCACTGCGATCAAATGCGCCGCCGACGGGAAGACGGTTGCCACTGTGAGTAGAGATCACACCGTCAAACTCTGGGCCAATACCGCGGGGCGCGAGTTTGAAAAGATCGATGGCGTTTTCGGCGTGTTTCCCAAAGCGTACCTGGCGGTCACAAGCGTTGGTGAGGGTGACACCAATAAAATCACCCAATTGGACCTCGACGCCGGGTTACAGCCGGTGCGAGCCACGATCGATCAAATGCCTGCCCTTGTCTCACCGGATCGGAAATTCTTTGCCTTCGAAGCAGGGGTTTACTCCGATCACGAATCAAGACGCATGGATTTGGTTGAATCGCAATCCGGACAGAAGTTGACGTCGATCCCGATGCGCTCTCTACGGAGCTTTGCCTCCTTCTCGCAAGACGGTCGGTTGTTTGGCGTCATCGGGCGCGACGACAAATCGGTGATGCTTTGGGACGCGGTGCAAAAGAAAGACGTGACACCAATCAAGAACGACGTAGAGCTGCGGTCGTATCTCATCTCGCCCGATGGGAAAATGGTAGTGACGTTCGATAAGGCAACCGGGACAGTGAAGGCGTGGGACATTGCCTCGCAACGCGTGGTGGCCCAGGTCGTACGAAACAACAGGCCGGTGGATCCCGAGTCGATAAACCCTGAGGAGAACGATCCTCAGGTTATCTCACCGGACGGAAAGTTCCTGGCGTTTTCCGACTCAAACAAAGTCGAACTGTGGCAAGTCAGTTCCGGTAACGCACCGCTCGCCCTTGCAAATGACGTTATGCGAGGACTCGTAAGTGTGGTCGCGTTCTCTCCGGATGGAAAGTTGTTAGCAGCGGGCGATGAACTCGGAACGGTGAGAATCTGGGACCTCGTCAAACGACAGGAACTGGCAACCTTCATGGGCCATAAAGACATTGTTACCAGCCTCGCATTCACCCCGGACAGTCGCACCCTTGCGAGCGGAGGCGGTGCGCGCGATGCCGCAGTGAAGGTCTACGGCATGCCGGCAATGAGAGAGCTACTGACGCTCACGCACGAACCGTCTCCAACAGCCGAGGTTCATGCCGAACAAGGAGACGAGGACGCCATTTTGCAACTGTTCTTTTCGGCAGATGGAAAAGCACTCATCACCCACAGCAGTAACTCGATACTCAGAATCTGGCGCGGCCGTGTGCCGCAGAACTGAAAGAATCAATTCGTTGACGCGACTCGTGTTGTTAATGAGCCGCTCTTAGATCGCTGAGTATCTCTCGGCGAGCACGTTGAGGTGATGGATCTGATGTCCGAGGATTGCAAACCCCAGGTCCAGGACTGAAACTTCGTACTTCCAGCAAACACCACGAACCGTCAACATGTCGTGATCGAAGCTATCGTATAGGTCCCTGGTTGAACGTCGCGCGATCAACAATTCATCAAGTAAGTCATCAATTGTTCTGCGGTTTGCGAGGGCATTCGCGGCGAATGGATCCTGGTCGAAGCCATCCGGGGTCATCCCACTTCGACGCGCGAACAGCAGCGCGCGATAGCTCATGATCCGTTCAGCATCGGTGAGGTGCTGGATAATATCCTTCACGCTCCATTTACCCGCCGCGTATGTTTTATCTCCAACTCGCGCCAGAGCGGTTCTGTCCAGTTGGTCCAACTGTTGAATGCTGTCCTGGAAGGCCTGTGATAGTTCCACGTCAGGCACTAGATTGATGTAGCGATCCCAGTACTCGGGCATCGGGTTGATGTCTGATCTCTTCATAGCGTTTTCGTTGGTTACCTTTGAGCCTTTGATTACTCCTGTCGCAGAGCCGTCGTCGGATCCAGGCGCGACGCGCGGAGCGCAGGGAGCCAGGAAGCCAGGACGGCGATGAACATGAAGAGCACCGCGACCGCCGCGAAGGTCACGGGATCCGTGGGCTTGACGTCGACGAGCATGCTTCCGATGACGCGTGTTAGACCAAAAGCGGCGACGAGGCCGATCCCGATACCAATCACGCTCAGGAAGAGTCCCTTCCCTACCATCAAGCGGAAGATTCGCGACGGCGCGGCGCCCAGGGCCATGCGCACACCAATCTCCGCCGTTCGCTGTCGCACCAACGTTGCCAACACACCATACAGACCCACGCCAGCAAGCAGCGCTGCTATCGTCGAGAAGACTCCGATCAGCAGCAACGAGAAACGCGTCTGTGCCTGGGCCTGGACCACATGCGAGTCCATCGGCTGCATCTCGTTGATCAGAGTCTCCTTGCCGGCTTTGCGAACGACTTCGCGCACGGAGCCGGCAAGCGCCGCCGGATCTCCATCTGTGCGCAGTGCCCACCACGAAGCAGCACCGTGGTTCACGTAGCCATCGGTGATGTAAAGCTGTTCACGACCTGCTTCGATCAACGAAGAGTTACGCTGATGGGCCACCACGCCGATGATCTCACCCCACTGCGCTTCAGGAGTGCGCACGCGATACAGGATCCGCTTGCCCACAGCCGACTCATTTGGAAACGCCTTCGCCGCGAGTGCTTGATCGATGATGATCACGTTGCGATCGGGCGAGCTGTCGTCCTCAGTAAACGTACGTCCGGCGAGCAGCGTCGTGCCCATCGCCTCGAAGTAACCCGGCACGACGATCTGTAGATCCGCAGCCTGAAACTTGCTCGGATCGTTTTGAGCTTCAGCGCCGCCCCATCGCACCGGACTAAAACCGCCGGCCAGCGGCAATGGAAACGACGCGGTCGCACTCTTCACACCCGGGATCGCGCTGAGTTGTTCCCGCAGCTGGCGCTTGAAAGTCGCTCGTTCCTGAGGCGTGGCGCCGACGTTGCCAAGAAGTTGAAACGTCAGCAGGCCGCGCGGATCGAAACCCAGGTTGACACGTTGAATATTAAGGAACGTGCGGAACATCAAACCCGAGCCGATCAGGAGCACAAACGCCAGCGCAACTTCCACGATGACGACGACATTACGCAACCCGGCGGCGCCGAGCGCACCCGTTCGACCTGCCGCGCGCAATGTCTCCATAAGGTTTGGTTTGGCGGTGCGCAACGCTGGCACCACGCCGAACAGCAAAGCGCACAACAGCCCTGCCAACACGGAAAACGCCAACACACGCCAGTCGAGCCCGATTGCATTCAACCGCGGCAGGTTTTCCGGCGCGATCCAAAGCAGTTGACGAATACCCAAATACGCGAGCCCAATACCGATGATCGTTCCGACAGCGGCAAGTACGATCGCTTCGGCAAGTGTTTGTCGAACCAACTGCCACCAACCAGCACCGAGCGCCGCGCGCACTGCCAACTCTCGTTCGCGCGACGAAGCTCTCACCAGCATCAGGTTCGCCACATTCGCACACGCGATCAGCAGCAGAAAGATCACCGCACCCATCAACGAGAGAATCGTCGGTCGAACTGCATCCACGAGGTGCTGCTTCATCGGCACGAGCCGGAAAAATTGACCGGCAGTATTTGCGATCGTGTTTTCGGCGCGAATCTTCTGCGCGATATTTTCGACTTCGGCCTGCCCTTGCTCGAGCGAGACACCCGGCTTCAGTCGCGCGATCGCGCGCCACTGCACGTTGTTACGATTAGCGACGTCGTATGGAATGCGCGATGCGAGCCAGATGCTCGGAAACTGTTCGACGTTCACGTCCGGTGGAAACAGCAATTCGAACCCCGGCGCCAGCACGCCCACAACGATTGGCGCTGGTCCAAACGTGGCGGACACCGGAAGCGGCTTGCCGATGATCGACTGATCGCCACCGAACCGCTGTTGGAAATACTCGTTGCTCAGGATCGCCATCGTCGGCGGTGGAGGCGGAGCGTTCGCAGCAGGCGCGTTCCCGCCGGGCGCGGCTGGTGGAGGCGCTTGCGGCGTGCCGTCAGACTCCTGAAAATCGCGACCCGCGACCATCGAACCGCCCATCATTTGAAAGAAGTTGGTCGACACACCGGCTATGCGGACCCGTTCGGGCGTGCCGTCCAAACTCGGCATCGTGATCCGCCCTGTTTGCACGGCAGCGAAGTCCTCGAAATTGTTTTTCGCTCCGTTGCGCAGATCGAGAAAGTCGACGTTGGAAAGTGGGAAGTCTTTTACATTCCGCCGCTGAAGATCGTTGCAGGCGAGCACCAGTCGCTCGGGATCTTTGTAAGGCAGTTTTCGCAGCAGCACGCCGTTGGTGACACTGAAGATGGCAGTGCTGGCGCCGATCGCCAGGGCGATGGTAACTATGACGGTGATTGTGAATATGGGGCTTTTGCGCAGCGTGCGAAATGCGTAGAAGAAGTCGCTCAACATGCGCGCAGTTTAGACGCTGTCGCGAATTTCAGCCAAGCGAAATTTGTTAAAAAACACGGATTGATTGGAGTAATATCTGGCGTCTTGAACATTCATCCGAACAATTGTTTCGCACGCGCCGCGATCCTCGCGCTGATTATGGTGGTCGCTTGCGGCGGCACGCCTCCTGCCCGGGCGCAATCAAAACGCGTCGTCATCGCGGTCAGCACGCTGTTTGACGGCAAAGGCAATGTGCTCCGCAACACGCGAGTCGTCGTTGAAGGATCGAAGATCGTCGCGATCGATCCGAATGCTGGTCCAATCGACTACGACTTGCGCGGTCTGACAGTCATGCCCGGCTGGATCGACGCGCACGTTCACATCACGTGGAGTTTCGACCAGAACGGCAAGAACGCCGGCGCGGGTGAAACGTCGCAGTACGCCACGCTCCAGGCAGCAGCGAATGCCTGGGCCACCCTGCTCGCCGGCTTCACTACCGTGCAAAGCGTCGGCAATACGAACGACCTTCAGTTACGCGATGCAATCAACCGCGGCGCGCTTCCGGGTCCGCGCATCCTGACTTCGGCGGAGCCGCTTATCGGCCAAGGAGAAAAGTCGGGTACTCCGGATGAGATCCGCGCGTTCGTCAGAAAACAGAAAGCAGCGGGCGCCGACCTGATCAAGATCTTCGCTTCGAATAGTGTGCGACGCCCGGAGATGTCGCTGTCGCAGGAACAATTGAACGCCGCGTGTGACGAAGCGAAGAAGCAGGGATTGCGCACGCTCGTCCACGCTTACGGGGTTGCGGTGCGCGCTGCAAGCCTCGCCGGGTGCACGCAAGTCGAGCACGGAACCAACGCAACGAATGACGATCTAAAACTGTTGGCCCAGCGAGGCACGTGGCTGGATCCACAGGCCGGGCTCGTCTTCGAAAACTACGTGGATAACAAAGACAAGTTTGCCGGCACGCCGGGATTTCCTGAAGAAGTATTTCCGATGATCAAGGACCTGATTCCGCAGTTTCACGACTTCATGAAACAGGCGGTGAAGGTGCCCGGGTTGAAGATCTTATTCGGGTCGGATGCGCTGGCCGGTTCGCACGGACGCAATGCCGAAGAGTTTGTCGATCGCGTACGCGATTGCGGCGTCGATCCGATGTCGGCGTTTGTCGCCGCAACCTCGCTCAACGCGGAGGCACTCCAGCTCTCGAATCAAATCGGTTCGATCGCGCCGGGACTACAGGCCGACATCATCGCCGTCAATGGCGATCCCTTGAAGGACATCACCGCAGTGCGACGCGTCGTGTTCGTGATGAAAGGCGGCGTCGTTTACAAGAACACACCGAAGTAGTCGCCCAAAACATTTCAGCGCGACGAAATTGCTGCTAGAATCCGAAGTCCCAGACATCGCTATAACTAAGGAGCACGCGATGAAAAAGCACGTCCTTGCCGTCTCGCTTCTATTACTCAGTCTCAGCGTTTACGCAGCAGCGCAGAATCGAAGTCCCGAAGAAGCCTTGCGAGGCATAAGTGGGCTTGCGGTGAGTGTTAAGTATGCAACCGTGGACGGGCTGCCGGAGGAGATGCGCGGGCCCATCTTAACGGAGCTGCAAAACCGCGCAATGGGCCGGTTGATGCAAGCGGACATGCCTCTACTTCAAGCAAACAACGACCCGGAGCTCGCGGGTCAATTGCGCCTGATGTTCATTGTAACCGTCAACAAAGAGACGGGTCGTTCGATGCCGGTCCAGGTCGAAACGGAGTTGATCGAAAGAGTTCGGTTGAGGCGTGATGAGTCGAAACAAGCGATCTTGGCAACATGGGTCCAGAGAGGAATCGGCGGTCCTGACGCTTCAACCAAGATGGTGTTCGATGTCTTTGACGGTCAGGTCGCGGGATTTATCAAAGACTACAAACGCGCGAATGAGAAACCGGTCGCGGCTGCGAGTGCCAGTAACGCCACGGCACACGTCAACGAAAACGCAAACTCGCTGCAAGGGCTACCCGGCGTTAGATTTCACACACCGATTAGAGAAGAGTTTGGAGCTGATCCTCAGCGTACCGCGGCGTTAAAGAACTTGATCAATGCCGAGGCGGAAAAGAAGTTGAAGGAAGCGGGAATTCCGTTATTGAAGTATGCGAACGAGTCTGAAGCTGCCGGCGACCCAATCCTTACTTTTTGGGTGAAGTTGGCTGGCCCAGCGGATTACGCGCCGGCCATCGATGTTGAGACTAAATTCTGGCAGAAGGTGCGTCCGGTGCGCGATCTCCGAAACGATTTCCACGCAGTAACATGGGAAGCGGACACAATTGAACCCGGGCCAATTACTGACGAGGCCGTGCTCAAGGCTCTGAACCGGCAACTCGACGAGTTCATCAGGGCCTACATCGCCGCGAACCCGAAGGTGTCGGCAGTTCGGCAGTAAGCTTACTGAACAACAAAATCCGTACTCTGCGTGGCGCTGGTCCCCGCCACCGCGTCGACGACCTTAACTCTCAACTCGTAGCTGCCGGGCGCTAACGTTTTCAAAGACAACGCCTCGCCGTGCGGAATTCGATCTCGATCCGGCGAGTCGTTACTCAACTTCTGCACGTTGTTCAGTACCACCTTTCCCTCGTGCAGCACCTGCGTCTCGGCCATAAGATTAGTCGCGCCCTTAGCGTCGCGTTTGGCGTTGTAGGTGAAGATCACGTATCCGATGTGACCGGAACGGAAGAACTGATGATCGACGCTGACTTGAACCTGCTCACTCGTCTCTGTGCTCTTTGCCTCATCCCCAACCCGTCCACCGATGATCAAACTACTCAACGTCAACTGGCCGGTGCTTAAATCCGGGATCACGATCCACTGCATGGCGCTGCCGACGCGGCCTGCGTGGCGAGTATCTCAATGCTGTCGAGTGTCGCCATGCGCCCGTTCGCATCAGGCAAGACGTTATTGGTGGCGTCGAGCGTACCCGAGATCAACCCGCGAGCGTCGATCGAATAGACGACGACGTTCGCGCGTTGGGCCGCATCCGTGATCTGCTTGAGTTTATTTGAGAGGTTATCGCCGAGCGGACCACCTTGCGAAAGGAAACCGTCCGAAATAAAGAAAACGATCTTGCGTCCCGTCAAGCGCGCGGACGAACGCATGAGACTCTCGAGCGAGTCGTACATCCGTTCGGTGGCGAAACCTCGCTGCGTAAGAACGTTGCGCGCGTTGCTGCGCACGAGTCGTTCGCAGTTGAGGCGCAGAGCCATGGCAGTGCGGCGATCTCCGGCACTTGGACCACTCTGTTTCAAACACTCGTCGATGTAAACAGCCATCACGTTGTTCGGACGACTATCGGGCTTGCTTTCGATCGTCATCGCCGTGAATTCAGACATCGGGGTACTGCCCATGCTCACCGTGCGCTCTTCCGATGGTTGGGTGTTGACGCGAGCGAGAGCGGCGCGAAGCACTTCCCTGTTACTCGTGAACTGTTGCAGGAATCCGATCTGCCCGGTGGCCGAAGCAATCGCGACCAAATCCTTGCGACCGATCTCGTTATCTACAAATTTCGCGATCATCTGTCGCGCGCGATGCAGGCTGCTAAATGAAAGGTGCAGATCGTCGATGTAAAAAATGACCGTGCGGCCGCGAACGTTTGTGTTGACGGCAACTGGCGCGGGTGCTGAGACGTCGGGTTGTTTGCGTTCGGCGAGTTGTGATTCTCGCTGGCTGCCAGCAGTCACGCGCTCCAGGAACTGGATCGGACGCGGTTTGCCGTCGATCGTCAGTTCGAAGTCTCCGCGATCCAGTCCTGCAACAAATTTTCCGTTCTTATCGACGACTGTGATTGCTGTCTGCACCAGTTCGGCATTGATGCGTACGACGTCGTCGTTGGGATCTTGTGCGGATGGTTGCTGCGCTAAGACAGCTTCGATCGCGACCGCTATCAGCAGAAGAGCGATTGTGAAGCCCCGGATGACTTGATTAATAAACCGCATGTCCGTGGTCAATGCGCCTGACGTTCGATGTAACTGCAGACACTTACTAATCGACACGGAACTCTAAGCTAGAACGCCATGTTCCCTCAAGCGATTCTCACCGCAATTCAAGAACCACCACAGACTTTGGCGGAATACTCAAAAGCAGGCGCGAGGATTCCAGCTTGTACTCTTTGAATGGCACCGGTTTGACAGTGTTTGGCTGGTCGAACGTGTTCATCGCGTTCATCGCCGCCGACGTAAGCACCTCACCCGTAACAGTCTTGATTCCGGCGCCCGCAAGCGTCGCGCTGATCTCTGCCGGACGATTAGGATCGAGATTGACCAGTGACACATGCAAACGCCCTGCGCCGTCGCGTGAAGCTGAAGCGCTCACCGATGGCACAGTTGCATCGCCGAGCTTGTATTCAGGTGCGCTGAGATCGATGGGAATCATCGTCGCTCCCTGATGCACTCGGTACATGCGAAAGACGTGGTAGGTCGGGGTCAGCACTATCTTTTCTTTGTCCGTCAGCAACATCGCCTGAAGCACGTTGATCATCTGTGCGATGTTCGCCATGCGAACGCGGTCGGCGTGCTTGTGGAAGATGTTCAGGTTAACAGCGGCCACGATCGCGTCGCGCATCGTGTTCTGCTGATACAGCGAGCCCATATCGCGTCCGGGCTCCTTGTCATACCACGTGCCCCATTCGTCAACCATCAGGCCAACGCGCTTCTCTGGGTCATACTTGTCCATGATCGCGCCGTGCTTCTGAATGAACTCATCCATCCGCAGCGTCCTGAGTAACGTCGCATGCCACCCCTTCTCGTCAAACTCCGTCGCCGAACCCTTCTTGTTCCAGTTGCCGGTCGGCAGCGTGTAATAGTGCAGCGACAATCCATCCATCTGCTTCGCTGCCTGCGACATCAGTACTTCGGTCCAGTTGTAGTTCTCATCGTAACCTCCAACCGCGAGCCTCTGGATCCGATTGCCTGAATGGTTCTTGATGAACGTCGCGAAGTGTCGATAGACGTCAGCATAGTACTCGGGTCGCATGTTGCCGCCACAACCCCACGTTTCATTGCCGACGGCAAAGTAAGGAATGTTCCACGGCTTATCGCGGCCATTGCGGCGGCGCAGGTTTGCCAGATCGGAATCGGCGGCGGAGGTCATGTACTCGATCCATTCCATCATCTCCTGTGGCGAGCCGCTGCCGACATTGCCGTTGATATACGGGTCGGCTCCCAACATCGCGCACAGATCGAGGAACTCATGCGTGCCGAACGCATTCGTATCGACGCCGCCCCAACTCGAATTAGGCCGTCGCGGTCGTTTATCGCGCGGACCAATCCCGTCGCGCCAGTGATACTCGTCAGCGAAGCAACCGCCTGGCCAACGCAGAACTGGAACGTGCAGCTCCTTCAACGCCATCACGACGTCGTTGCGGATGCCGCGGGTGTTCGGGATCGGCGATTCTTCACCGACCCAAATGCCGTCGTAGATCAATCGCCCAAGATGCTCGGCGAACTGCCCGTAGATATTGCGGTTGATCACCCACCGCGGTTGGTCCACGCGGATGGCCAACGTCACCTTGTACGATTCAGTAGTTTGAGCTTCGGAAAAGCGCGTGAGGTTTGTGAGAACGAGAGCCGCGAGTACCAGCAGCAACAGGCAGACGTTCAACTGTCGCCGGCTATGCATTAGGTGAAGCGCCATTCTGAAGAAGCTTTGCGCTAACGTGCCAAGCCTGAAAGTCTACTTTACTTTGACCAATCTTTTCAGTGCCTCGGCGAGCCGCGAGACTGAACTGAGGTCCCTTGCGGCGTCAGACGCTAGTTTGGTGTCGTAAACTCTTGGTTCCCGCAGTAGAGGATTGTCGACAAAGCTGATGATGGTCTGGTCAAGTTGAAGCAGACCCGGCTTCAAAGCCAGATCATCCGCCGGTTCGTTTCCTTCTACCTTCGGAAAACCAAAGTTCGATCGCAATCGCTCAGCGAGTTTCTTTATCTCGCTGAGTCGCGAGCTGATTTCTTTCTCGCTGATCGTCTCGTTAGCGGCAGGTTTAAATACGCGCTTCATCAAGTCGTTGTTGACCACTTGCAACTTGCGATAGTCATCTCTGAGAGCAAGGCGAACGAGTAGTTTCTCTCGAGCGCGTTCGTCGACGCCCACTACGCGTCGCATATTCGAAAGCATCCAGCCTCGATTCTGAATTTCTACCTGAGGCGGAACTTGGGCCTGGGATTGAGAGACACAAAACAACAGCAGTGTTATGCAGAAAAGTTGTGCGAATACCTGGGGAGCAACGCGTCGCACGTGAACCTCCTCTCGAAAGCTCAAGCTTTATTCAGTTGTCAGAAGAAACAAAGTCGCGGGAAACCGATGTAGCGCGCGCAGTATATCGGTGACAACACGCGGAGGCAACAAAATTTTGGATCAGCGTACGTTCAAAACGACTGTAGCGGGGGCGAGATTGGGTGACGTCGCTTTCAAAACGATGCGGCCGGGCTTTTGTTTTGCCTGAACGATCGCGAGCGCCATTCCGTGAAATGCCTTGCGCTGACTTGCCTTGAACGGCTCGTGACTGATCTGGTTGCCGTTATCGACGCCGGCAATCGTTCCCGGCCCGGTCACGTCGAAGCTGATAAGGTGATCAGCCGCCGGCACGAGCGTCCCGTTCTTGTCGACGACTCTCACAGTGACGAAAGAAAGATCGCTGCCGTCGGCATTGATCGTTTGCCGATCCGGAGTGAGAAGAATTCTCGCCGGCGCTTCCGCCGTTCGCACTTCTTTCGTTGCCACGACTGCGCCGTTCTTGCGTGACACGGCGCCCAACACCCCCGGCTCAAACGCAAGTCGCCAGAATACGCGCATGTCGTCGCCCTGTTTGCGTTTCTTACCCTGTGAACGACCGTTCAGAAATAGCTCGACTTCGTCGGCGTTGTTGAAGTACGCAACGACATCAACCTGCTCGCCTTGTTTCCAGTTCCAGTGCGGAAACAGATGCAGCACGGGCGCGTTGGTCCATTCACTCTGGTAAAAATAGAACGCATCTTTCGGAAAACCGGCGCGGTCGATGATGCCGAAATACGAACTGACGGCGGGCCACGGAAACGGCGTCGGCTCGCCGAGATAGTCCCAGCCGGTCCAGATGAACACTCCCGAAAACCAGTCGCGGTTCTTGACCAGCTTCCAGTGTTCTTCGTGCGCCGAACCCCACGCGACAACTGAATTGTCGTAGGCGGAACACTCGTAGGTTGGGCCAATCTTCAGAATGTCCTCCTCTTTTCTGGGCCAACGCAAAATCTTATCGGAGGGCATGGCATAACTGCCGCGCGTATGAACCGAAGAATTCGTTTCTGCGCCAATGATCGGGCGGCCCGGAAACATGCTCGCAAACTCCCGCAGGTGGTCGTGGTGATAATTCGTGCCGACCAGGTCGAGGTCGCCTTCAGTGATCACCTTGTTGTCAGTGCTCACACCATTGCACGCCGACGTAATCGGACGGGTGCGATCGAGATTGCGAATGATCGCCGTTAATTCCCGGCTAATCCTGCCGCCCTCAGGATTCTTTCCCCACTGCTCCATCACCTCGTTTCCGATGCTCCAGATGATGATGCTGGGGTGGTTGCGATCGCGCAGCACCATGTCTTCGAGATCGCGCTTGTGCCACTCGTCCCAATCGGGGTGATAGTCGAATTTTGTTTTCTGAATCTTCCAGACGTCGAACGCCTCGTCCATCACGATGATGCCAATCCTGTCGGCGAGATCGAGGAGTTCGGGAGCCGGTGGATTGTGCGAGGTGCGCAGAGCGTTCACGCCCATCGCTTTCAACATCTCCAACTGCCGTTCGATCGCGCGCTTGTTGACGGCGGCACCCAGCGAACCCAGATCGTGATGATTACAGACACCGCGAATCTTCACCGGCTTGCCGTTGAGGAAGAAACCCTTTTCGACGTCGAAACGAAACGTGCGAACGCCCAGCGGCGTCTCGTAACGATCGACCACTCTGCCGCCCTGGGTTAACTCGGAGATTACTTTGTAAAGATAAGGACGCTCGTCGGACCACAGCATCGGCTCTGCAATTTTCAGCGTCTGATTCACCGTCGCCTGAGCACCCTTACCTGCCGCTCCTTTGTCCGTTTGTCGTGAGATTTGTCTGCCGCTTGCGTCTTGAATGATCGTCGTGAGGTCTACGGGCGTCGCACTGATCGAGCCGTTATTAACTCTTGTTTGGACCACGACGCTGGCGGATTGCGCGCTGACTTCCGGAGTGGTGACGTACGTGCCCCAATGTTCGACATGCACCGGATCGAGAGTCGTTAACCATACGTTG
>DATANW010000461.1:0-19611 GCA_036266055.1 Pyrinomonadaceae bacterium
AAGGCTTCAAGATGGACGAGAAGAAGGTCGGTGCGTTTCTCAGTGGCAATGTGCCTGCGCCTCAGGACGGTGCGAACACGGAACTGGTAAAGGCTGAAGGCGTCGTCGACGAAGCGGTGGCGCTGGATCCCAAGACCGCGGAAAAATTGAAGGCGGACGAGAGCTACTTCACGAAGGTGGTAGCTGCGGCGCACAACAGTATCGGGTTGCTGCGTGCCGAGCAGCAGGACTTTCGTGAAGCGTCGGTCCAGTTTGCGCTGGCGGCGAAATGGAACCCGACGCAACAGGGCCTTAACTACAATCTCGGTCTCGCTTATTACAAGTCCGAGTCGTATAAAGAGGCCGTGCCTGCACTCGAGAACGAGTTGAAAGTCGACCCGAACAACGTCGGGATCAAGCAGTTGCTGGGCATGAGTTATTTCATGACCAGTGATTTTGCGAAAGCGGCAACGCTATTGACGGACGTGGTTGCAGCCAAGCCTCAGGAGGTCACGCTGCAGTACCCGCTCGCGCTGTCGCTGCTCAAGGACGGAAAAGCGGAAGCTGCTAATCGAGTGATCGAGCAGATGGTGGCGGCCGGCGGCGACAGTCCGCAACTGCACATCCTTTTCAGCCAGGCGCACTACGAACGCGGCGACGTCG
This sequence comes from Pyrinomonadaceae bacterium, assembly GCA_036266055.1. GTDB lineage: Bacteria > Acidobacteriota > Blastocatellia > Pyrinomonadales > Pyrinomonadaceae > PSRF01. The sequence goes on from DATANW010000461.1 coordinate 643, forward strand.
ATAAAGCGCTCGAAGAGTTGCGCGCCGCTCTGGCGCTCGATAATAAAGTCAGGTTGGCCCATTTCTACAGCGGGTTGATTTATCTGAAGGCGGGCAAGTTTGCCGAGGCCGCGCGCGAGTTCGAAAGTGAACTGGCGCTGAATCCGAAGGATCTGGAAGCGAAGTATCATCTGGCGTTCGTGGTGTTGGCCCAACGTGACATGGACCGGGGCTTGAAGTTGATGCGCGAAGTCGTGCAGGAACGGCCTGACTCCGCCGACGCTCGCTACGAGCTCGGCAAAGCGTTGTTGCAGAAGGGCGACGTCAAAGGAAGTGTCGAGATGCTGGAGATGGCGGCGAAACTCAAGCCGAACCAGCCTCACGTTCACTATCAACTCGGACGTGCGTACATCGCGGCGGGCCGCAAAGCCGAAGGCGAAAGCCAGCTCGAGATCTCTCGTGAGTTGAAGGAAAAGGCGCGCGCAAAAGGAAATTAGTAAATCTGTGTTAAGAAAACTCGTTTTACTAACAACCTTGCTGTGCTCAGCGCCGCTTCTTCTTCCCGGCACTCAATCTCCAAAAATCCAATTCACCGACATCACTGCCGCGGCCGGCATCACGTTCAAACACGTCGCGTCTCCCGAGAAGCGCTACATCGTCGAGTCGATGAGTGGCGGCGTCGCGTTGTTCGATTACGACAACGACGGCGATCTCGACATCTATTTCGTCAACTCGCTCACCGTCGATCTGGTGAAGTCGAAAGGCAAGACGAAGAGCGAACTCTATCGCAACGACGGCGACGGCAAGTTTACCGACGTCTCCGTGAAAGCCGGTGTCACTGACATTGGCTGGGGCATGGGAGTCGCCACGGGCGATTACAACAACGACGGCTTCGAAGATATTTACGTCACCTGTCTCGGTCCGGATCACCTGCTGAAGAACAACGGCGACGGTACGTTCAGTGACGTCACCGACAAAGCGGGGGTAAACGATCCGCGTTGGACCACTGGCGCAGCGTTCGTCGATTACGACAACGACGGGGATCTCGATCTCTTCGTTTCCAACTACGTCGACTTCGACATCAACAACTTGCCGGAGTTTGGTAAAGGACAGACGTGCCAGTACAAGTCGGTCCCCGTGCAGTGTGGTCCAAGAGGTTTGAAAGGCGCGGGCGACTCACTCTTCCGCAACAACGGCAACGGCACGTTCACCGACGTTACGAAGCAGGCGGGCGTGGCGGATCCGATGGGCTTCTACGGTCTTGGGATAATTACCAGCGATTTCGACGACGACGGCTGGACCGATATCTTCGTCGCAAACGACTCGACGCCGAATTTCCACTATCGCAACAAAGGCAACGGCACGTTCGAGGAGATCGGATTCAACGCCGGTACGGCTGTTAACGAGAACGGCAGCGAACAGGGTTCGATGGGCGTCACCGCCGGCGACTACGATCACGACGGCAAGATCGATATCTTCATTACCAACTTCGCCGACGAGTACAACACCCTGTATCGTAACGACGGCGCAAACTCGTTCACCGATCTCGCGTATGCCGCCAAGGTTGCGGCGGTGAGTTTGCCGCACGTCGGTTGGGGCACGAAATTCTTCGACTACGACAATGATGGATGGGTCGATATTTTTGTTGCGAATGGACACGTTTATCCGCAACTCCCGAATTATCGACAGCCTCGTTTGCTGCACCGAAACAATCGAGACGGTACGTTCACCGAAGTATCGGGACAGTTCGGCGCCGTGCTGACGGAGCTTCGCGCGAGTCGCGGCGTTGCGTTCGGCGACATCGACAACGACGGTGACGTGGATCTCATCATCTGCGATCTTGATGGTCCGCCGCAGGTGCTGCGCAACGACGGCGGAAATGCAAACAATTCGATTCTGATCAAGACGGTGGGAGTGAAGAGCAATCGGAGCGGGATCGGCGCGCAAGTGAAAGTTATTTCCGGGGACCTCTCGCAGGTCGACGAGGTGCGCAGCGGCGACAGTTATATTTCGCAGAGCGATCAACGGCTGCATTTTGGTCTCGAGCAACGGACGAAAGTAGATCTGATTCAGGTGCGCTGGCCGAGTGGAACTATCGACAAAGTAACGAATGCCGGAGTGAATCGCATCGTGACGATCAAAGAAGGTCAGGGTAAGATCGCCGAGAAGGAATTCGTTAAGAAGTAAGTTGTAATCCGTGTTTATCCTAAAGACTCTCACGATAGCACTGCTAACGGTCGCAATTTGTTTTCAATGCGCGGCCCAGGATCAGGAGTTCGCGAAGAGCCTCGAGCATGTCGCTACGCTGATTCGCGACAACCGCGTCGTCGAAGCCGAACGGCAACTCGCTTCGATTTCGCGCAGCGCGCCTAACTCTCCTGACGTGCTCAACCTGATGGGCACGATTCGAGCGAAGCAAAACAGACTCAACGAAGCCGAGGCGCTCTTCCTGCAAGTATTGCGGATCGAAGAGCGGTTCACGCCCGCGCGCATGAATCTCTCTTACCTGTACATGGTGAAGCGTGAGCCTGACAAAGCGCTCTTTCAGTTGAAGGAGATTCTCCGTTTCGATCCGAGTAATGCCGAAGCCGCGCAGAAGTTGCCGGAAATGATGCTTGCCGCGGGAAAGTTTGACGAGTGCATCGGGTTCATCGAAAACCTGCGCAAGGCGGGCGCTGTTTCTCCCGATCTGCTCGTGATGCTCGGTGATGCCTACGTCGCGAAAGGCGCTCTGCCAGAAGCTGAACCGGCATACCTGCTGGCTCTCGAGGATCGACTCGACAACGCCGCCGCGCTGCTGGGCCTGGCCCAGATCTCCCGCTTGAAAGGCGAGATGCGCGAGACGTCGATCTACCTCGCGCGCGTTGCGACGCTCAGCGCCGATTCGAACTCGCCGGAGTTTCTTTACAAGTTTGCGCTGCTTGCACTGCGTGTTGGCATGGTCGATCAAGCGAAGGCGGCGCTCGAACGATCGCTCAAGCTGCGCCCCGACGAGCCGCCGTTTCTGCTGGCGCTCGGCGTGGCCTGGCTGAGTCGTGGCGATCTTTTCGAAGCTGAAAAACTTTTCCGCCGCCTGATCGAGATCGAACCGGGTAATTCGTTGGGCCAACTGCATCTCGGTTACGTGCTGCTGAATCAGAAGAAGTATCGCGACGCGCGCCTTTGGTTGGAGAAGAGTGCGCGATCGCCGAATGCCATACCTGAAGTCTTTTACTATCTCGGCCTGGTCGCGCAGGAACAGAACGACGACGCGGGCGCGATCCCGTTGTTCGAAAAGGCCGTTCAGAAACTGCCGAACTACGCGCACGCGCGCATCGCACTCGGCGCGAGCTACATGAAGTTGCGCAATTACACACGTGCCCGCGAAGAGTTGGAAACCGCGGTGAAGCTCGATCCCAACGAACCCAAGGCGCATTACAACCTGGCGCTGCTCTACGCGCGACTCAACGATTCGGCGCGCGCACAGGAAGAGATGAAGATCGTCGACAGTCTCAAAGCCAAGGGCGGCTCGGCTGATGGCGTCATCGTTGTGCCGCCAGTCTCTCCTCGTCCATAGTTCTAATGATTAAAATCGGTGTTTCCTTTTTGCTCGGGTTACTTGCGCTCACCTCGATCGCGCAACGAGCTACGCGTCCCGCCGTTCGTGGTCCAGTCACGTTTGAAGAAGTGCCGACGCAAGCCAGCAAGATCAACTGGACGCACAACAACGCTCAATCACCCGATCGACAATTACCGGAAACGGTCGGCGCCGGTTGCGCCTTTTTCGACTACGACAATGACGGGTGGATGGACATTTACCTCGTCAACAGTGGTCCATCAGATTTCTACACGCCTGCCGTTCCTTTGAAGAACGGCCTGTTTCGAAACAATCGTGACGGCACGTTTACCGATGTCACAGACAAAGCGGGCGTCGCTGGCGGCAGGTTTGGCATGGGCGTCGGCGCCGCGGATTACGACGGCGATGGTAACGTCGATCTCTACGTCACCAACTACGGTCCCAACATTCTCTACCGCAACAACGGCAACGGCACGTTTACTGACGTGACTGACAAAGCAGGTGTGACGGCGCCGGGATGGTCCACCTGCGCCACCTGGTTTGACTACGACAACGACAACAAGCTCGATCTGTTTGTTTCGAGCTTCGTCTTTTACGATAAGTCGCAGAACCCGCTTTGCACCGACGCGACCTTGCAGCAGCGTTACTACTGCGTTCCTCGGCTGTTCAAACCGACGCCTTCGTACCTTTATCGAAATCTTGGCAACGGCACTTTTCAGGACGTTAGCCGCGAATCGGGCATTGCGGATCATCCGGGCAAATCGTTTGGCGCCGTCGCCACCGACATTAATAATGACGGGCTGCTCGATCTATTCGTCGCCAACGACACGATGCCTAACTTTCTCTTTCTCAACAAAGGCAAAGGGAAGTTTGAAGAGATCGGACTCGCGGCCGGCGTGGCGTACGGCGAATCCGGACGGCCGCGTTCGGGAATGGGCGTCGACGCCGCCGATTACGATGGCGATGGTTGGCAGGATCTGTTCGTCGCGAACATCGATCACGAGTTCTTCAGTCTCTATCACAACGAGCGCGAATCGATCTTCACGGATCAGCCTGGCGAGATCGCTCCGTCGACGCAGTTACTCAGCGGCTGGGGCTTGAAGTTTTTCGACTACGACAACGATGGCGATCCGGATCTCTTTCTGGTCAACGGGCATCCCGACGATATGATCGAGTCGCGAATCCCGCGGGTCAGGCATCGAGAGCCGCTGTTGATGTTCGAGAACACCGGGCGCGGGTTCAAAGACGTGAGTTCGCAGTCGGGCGCAGTGTTCGCGAAAATGTTTTCCGGACGCGGCATGGCGCTCGGCGATTTTGATAACGACGGCGATTCAGACGTGCTGGCGTCGAACAATGGTGAGCCGCCGCTGTTGTTGCGCAACCAGGGCGGCAATCGTAACAACTGGATCGGACTTCAGCTCGTCGCGACGAAGAGTAATCCCGAAGCTGTTGGCGCGGTGATCACGTGGCAGACCGGCGCCGTAAAGCGTAGTCGACTCAAGATCGGCGGCGGCAGTTATTTGGCGTCGCACGACCCGCGAGAGATACTCGGTGTTGGCACTGCCACCAAGATCGACTCAATCGAGATACGTTGGCCGAGCGGCAAGATTGATAAACTGACAAACGCGCCCTTGAACCGTTACGTGAAGGTTGTCGAAGGTGAAGGCCTCGCTTCGAAATAGAATTGCCGGCGCTTGCGTGGTCGGCTTCCTGGTGAGCGTCTTCGGCTACGCTCAACGCGAGAACATCTTTTCCGATTGGCGTCCGAACCTGAAGACGAACGGCGTTCGCTACGTCGGCAGCAAAGCGTGTCTCGAGTGTCACAAAGCACAGGCGTCGCAGTTGAATACGCCGATGGCCCAGGCGCTCGAGGTCGCGCCTGACTGCCGCATTCTCACCGCACGTGGCAAGCTCACCTTCAAGAACGGGCGTTATTCGTATGAGCTCTCGCGACAGGGTAAGTCTGTTGTCTACACCGTCAGCAATGGCGATAAGAGCGTCACTAAACCCATCCTTTACTGTTTTGGACAGGGCCACGTCGGTCAGACATACCTTTTCCGGCACAACGATGTCCTTTACGAAACGCGCGTCAGTTACTTCGAGAAGCTAGGCAAGCTCGACTTCACGATCGGACATCAGACCACCGAGCCGACGTCGGTCGAAGATGCGCTGGGGCGCGCGATCGGAGGCGAGGAGCCGCAGCAGTGTTTTGGTTGTCACACGACGGGCGCGGTGCATGGTCTGGAGTTGAAGTTAGACCAATTGAATCCGGGCATCGGTTGCGAGGCGTGTCATGGACCAGGCGAGAAGCATCTCATCGCGGCGAAGGCAGCGAACGCCGCGACCTCGAAGAAGGCAGGTGCTTTGGAGATCTTCAATCCCGGCGATCTCAGTGCTCATGACTTGTCGCAGTCGTTTTGCGGCACGTGTCACACGGGTTTCGAGCAGGCGATGTTGCAGCCCGGGCAGTCAGGAATTAACAATATTCGCTTTCAGCCGTATCGCATGTTCAATAGCCGCGGGCACAATACGGACGACGCGCGGCTCGGGTGTGTGGCCTGTCACAATCCGCACGAGAAGCTTGAGAAAGACGCGGCATACTACGATCCGAAATGCCTCGCCTGTCACGTTACAAAACCAACCGACACAAAGACCGCGCGACGCAACGCGGACGCCTGCCCGGTCAGTACAAAGCAATGCGTGACCTGTCACATGCCGAAAGTCGAACTCCCCGGCATGCACGCCTCCTTCACCGATCATTGGATCCGCATCGCCCGTCCCGGCGATCCCGTTCCCCGCTAAGTAAAGCAAAAAACTACGTTGACACTCGCAGGACCACGGGTGTAGCGTGACGCGGTCTTCTGGCCACGGGCTCGACCTCCAGTCGGTGGCTTTCTCAAAAACCTTAAACCTCGCCCGATTATCGGCGATCCTTATGCTCGAACGACTCACAAGCTCTGCGATCCTCTACGCTGTAATCCGCTCAGGAGATCCTCATGCCCAAGTCAACGGTGGAATACCTCATCTCTATCGGTCGAGTTATTTTCCTCTTTTTCGGACTCACAACTGTGTGTATGGCCCAGGACGCGTCGAACAAGCGTGGCTTTCAACCGGGTAATTCATTCGCCATAGGTGATTTCGAAACGATCAACACGACGAACGGCAATTTGATGCTGAAGTTCCCGTTAGGTTCATTGCCTGGCGGACGCAACGGATTGTCTGCTGGTATCAATCTTTTCTACAACAGCAAGCTTTACGATAGCGAGACGCAGTGGTTCGTAGACCCTAATGACTCGTGCAACATCATTGGCGAAGCCGGCGAGGGTATTCTCGTTTGTCCGTACTACCAGAAGAGCGTCTTGAAGGAGAGTCCGCAGGGCGGCTGGCAATTCGGCACGATGTACAGTCTGAAGCTGATCGACCGACGCCATCAGTTCTCGAACATTCCGTTGGAAAAGCAGCCTCAGTGTCTCAACACAAATCTCTATGGCTCGTGGTCGCCGGGCTACTCCGAGATGCGCTATCACTATCAGTTAATGTTGAATTTTCCGGATGGCAGCAGTCACGAGATGCGGCCGAATGGTTGGAGCGACGGGAACCTTAACGATCCGCTCGGCGATTGGTTCGACATCCGACCCGACGGCTACTGGTTCGATTGTCAACATACCCAGTGGTACCAAAACACGATTACTTACTACAGCATTGACGGCAGTTTTCTACGGCTGGATATTCAACATGACAATGATACTGATCCCTTGAACAACCCGTGGACACTTTATTTCGCTGACGGCAGTAAAGTGACGAACAACCAGCCGAATAATGAATCGCAGCGTTTTTACAACCGCAATAATAATTATCTGGAGTTGCTGGGAACTGAAATAAGAGATCAGTTTAATCGCTCTGTCGGTTTTGACATCGCCTGGAATAACGGCGATCCGATCTCGACGGTGACATCACAGGGGTTCGGCGAAACGTTGACTTGGACCATCCACTGGAAATTCATCAGCGTTCTGAAGAACTATTGGCCCTGTGCAGAGACCTTGCAATGCCCGCCTGATATACAGCAGCCGGAGCAATACGGGTACCCGCGCTTAGTGATAGATGCCCGCACAGGCAGGCGGGCTAAGTTATCAGTTTCATTACAATGCGCCGGATCATATCCCGTACTAGGAGGAAGAGTTATGAGTTGTCTGGTAAGTTCCATATTGCTAATAACGCTCTCCGCAACCCTCATTACCTCACCTTCGAGGCCGCAAGAGGATCAGCAGCGGCTAAAAGTGGCGCTTGTACCTTTTAACATCCGTGGAATACCGGCAAAGATTAAGAAGGCCGAGGCTGAAAACAGTGTGACTTCATGCTGGGTTGAGTATTCGATAGCTAACGTTGGGACAGAACCTATCCTTGAGGTTTATCTGACAATTTTTATTGCGGACTCCACGGGTAGAGTTATCGATGTCAACAACACGTCTAGTACGGAGAAAATTGATGCGGGGCTGACGATAGTCGATCGGATACGATTACCAGAGAAGGTCAAGAAATCGATGACTGCATTTGTCACGGTAAACAGAGTAGTAACTCCCTCAGGTCTTTGGGCTGTTGACGACGCTGACCTCGCTTCGGCGGTCAAAACTAAACTCAGCAAGCAAACCGCCGCCAATCCGAACGTAACCTTTCAATCGCATGCCGTGACAACGGAGGCCGACAGAATCGAGATCTTCGAATTGATCCTGCGCGACATCCTGCAAGACAAGAAAAAGTCTGAGATACTCAAAGACCCATCGAAGCTCATACTCTTACGTGAGAGCGCCAGCTTTAATTTGCCTGACAATCTACCAGCACGTCTTGTGGCGATGGACAAAGATGAGATACGAGCACTGGCGGCTATCGAGGGGCGGATAGCGTATCTAATCTACGATCCGCTCACATCAGAAGGCTCGGAGGTTGGCGCAACAATCCAGTTGAGGTCTTCGTACTTGCCTCAACCGCCCAACCCAATTCGTCTCACATCCGGATACGCGTTTTCTTTTGTGTGCGTGAAAGAGAAGGGGCACTGGGTAATCCGAAAGTCGGACGGATTCGCGCTCTCGGTGGCCGGACTTCTTCCTGCTCACGATTAAAGCCTTCAGTAAACCTTGATCCAGTGGTTCCGCACTTTCGGGCGGATGCGCGTGCCGGCGTGGGTGGAGAAGATAACGTTGGAGGTTTGGTTGGGGAGGTGGCAGTCGACGCACTTGCCCGTTAACGTGCGGCCGCGGCGCGGGAAGAGGCCGCAGCTTTCCACTTTATGACACGCGAGGCAGCGAGCGGAGAAATCGACGACGTCGCGTTGGGGCAAATGGACGTCGTGACACGTCGAGCAGGTCATGTTTGAAGACTTGAAGCATTTGCTGCGTTGCAGCAGCTCGACCTGACTGCCGTGAACGTCAAGCGGCTCGTCCGTTTTCGGAGTCGCAAGTTGCAGATGATCTTCCAGAGTATCGCCTACCTTGAAAGAGAACACCGGAGTCTTCGAGACCCCGACCCCGCCGTGACACAGCGAACACAAAGCGAGCTGACGATCGCGCGGCAGCTTCGCGGGGCTCACAATCAACTGGTCTACGGGCTTCGCATCGGGAACTGAATTCACGGCTGAGTGTTGCGCGCCTGGTCCATGACAACGTTCGCACGTCACACCAAGCACGAGAGTCATTCTTCGATATCGACTCGCCGCCGCGGGATCCGGAATGGGTTCGGCGTACGTTGCGTGACACTCGAGACATCGCGCGAGCACAGGGCGGCTGAAGTCGACACTCCTATCGCCGTAACCCGGACTATTCACCCAACTCGCGATCTCGGTCCAGTACGACACGGGTAGTTGAAACAGTCGATCGGCTTCACCCGCGTCGCCGGCACGCCCCCAGTAAAGATACGTCTGGCCCTTCCGCCCTGAACCAATGACAAAATCGAAACGATGTGAGATCGAAACGGTCTGCGGCGGGACGCCAACCACGCCTGTCTGGAAGAACCCGTCGTCGCGAGCGTCCATGCGGTATTGCAGCTCCGGCTCAGGAGTCTTCAACACGTTCTTCCCGGGAGCAAAACTACCGGCGATCGATTCACGCGTCGCGCGACGTGAGGTCAGGTGATGAGCGGTGCGAGGAAACTCTTTCTGCTTAGGATGACACGAGAGACACTTCTCGTCGCCGACGTAACCCGGGCGAGAATCAGTTTGTGCCGGAGGGATGGCAAACGTAAGGACGGCCGCGAGACAAACCAACAATATTCCAGCCGGCTTCACGTTAACCACAACCTTGGAACACGGATTTAAGGAACTACCTGTGACGTCGCGCGTCGCGGTTGGCCCAACTCGACCGCCGCGAGCATCAACTGCTTCACCGCCGGCACCACCACAAACTCCAACGCCGCATATGGCTTCGTTGCTTCATCCAACTTCAACGTACTCGCTTCGCGCCACTCTCGCGTCGGTGGCTGACCGAGTTTAAGGTACGAGATCGCTTCCAACCCAACATCTCCGAGCTCTGACAGACCCTTCGTCAACGGCTTGATCTCCTTTAACGACGGCGAACGATCGATCATTGGCCCAAGCGCCGCACTCGACTCCTGCCACTCAGCGAGCATTTGCGTCAACTCCGCCCGATACAACTGATAACGCGGCGCATCGTCGAGAAACTCTTTCACCATCCACCCGAACCTCCGCGCACCGTCAGCATCAGGAGTCGCGGCATCAACGACACCAGTCAACGGACTAAGCATCGTCTGCGGCCGCATCTGGTACCGCCGGTACTCCTTCACGGGTTCGATGACGGAGACGAGCGTCTTCAGTGGTCCAATGTCTTCATCGCGCGCAAGCCGGCGCAGCATCATGTCCTGGTTCTTCTTGTGCATCAGGCCCAATTCTTCCAACTGAAGACTCAGGATCGCCATTCGTCGATACATGTCGCCCACGTCGGTGACGGTCCGCGGTGACCAGAGTCGTTCGGCGACGGCGGCGGTGCGGGGCCAGATGCGCGAGTCGATCGTTTCCGGCGTTACCCACTCGGCCCACATCGTCGCCTCACCACCGAGCACGTGCTTCGCCTGTTCGGGCGTCAACGGGCTGTCCCCGGGAAGCGGATCCGAAGCGTAGTGATGCGACGCTGGTTGGATCAGGTCGATGTAGTAACCGTTCGAGAGGATCCCGTCATAACCCTTGCGCGCAGCTTCAGCCAGCGCCGCGGTTCCACGCCACGAGTGAATCACGATGTCTTTCGGCAACTCCGGTTGCAGGATCTCGTCCCACCCGATCATCTTCTTGCCGTTCTTCTGAAGAATCTTGAGCAGGCGCGTGTTGAAGTACGCCTGAAGCCCGTGATTGTCTTTGATCCCTTTCTCTTTCATGAACGCTTGAATCGCCGGGTTGCGGTCCCACTGCTTGCCTTCGTTCTCATCGCCGCCGATGTGCAGGTACTCGTCGGGAAAGAGCGCAGCCATCTCACTCAGGAAGCCGTCGAGAAACTTGTAGACCTCTTCGCGACTCGGATCGAGCGCCGGTTCGAAGATTCCCGGACGGCGTTCGATCGTATATGGACCAGGAGCGCTGCCGAGCTCCGGGTAACCGACCAGCCAGCTCGTGCTGTGACCCGGTATGTCGAACTCCGGCACGACCCGAATCCCGCGGTCGCGAGCGTACGCGATGATCTCTTTTACTTGTTCGTGCGTGTAGTAGTTGCCGTCCGACCCGAGCTGATGCAGCTTGGGATACTTCTTAACCTCGACACGAAATCCCTGGTCTTCGGTGAGGTGCCAGTGCAAGACATTCAACTTCGCCGCCGCCATCGCGTCAAGATTGCGTTTCAGCACTTCCATCGTTTGGAAGTGGCGGGCGACGTCGATCAGCAACCCGCGCCAGGGGAATCGCGGCTGGTCTTCGATGATCACTCCCGGGAAGTAGTAACCATTGCGATCTGCATTCAAAAGTTGTAGCAGCGTCTCGAGGCCGCGAATCGCACCAACGACGGTTGGCGCTTTCAGAATCGCCTGGCGATCGGTGATGTCAATACGATAGCTCTCGTTCTCACTCACGGACGGAACGCTCTTGCCCGCTCCATCACAATGAACGATGAGCTGCGTCATCTGATCGTCGGTCGCAAGCCCGGGCGCCAGCGTGAGCACGGTGCGTCCTTCAAGGCGCTTCATAAAACGCGCGATGGCTGCTTTAAGACGATCGTCGGCGTGACCTCGTGTCGCGACCTTGAACGAGTCGTTGACCGCAAGCCGGTCGCCTGGTTGAAACTTTACGGACGCCGGTATCGGCATCAAGTTGATTTGCGGCGTCGGCGCGGGTTGCTGCGCCCGAGACACCGATACACACGTCAACACCACAAACATCACGAGGAATCTTTTAGTTGTCATTTGTTTCTCACTTCAGCGTGAATCTCTGGGTCAAACCGCCGATAGTCATCGCAAACTCGCCAGGCTCCGCGATGGGCTTGTTGTCTGGTCCAATGAATGACAAATCGTCGCGACGGAGCTTGAACGTCAAGGTCCGATTCTGCCCCGGTTCGAGATTGACCTTCGCAAACCGTCGCAGACGCTTGTTGGGTGGAGAGATCGTCGCCACCAGATCGCTGACGTAGACGAGCACGGCCTCCTTGCCTGCGCGACGCCCGGTGTTCGCGACTGTCACGTTGACGGTCAGCTCTTCGGTAGCGCCGATCGTCTGCTTACTCAACCGCAGATCGCTGTAAGCAAAGGTCGTATAACTCAGTCCTTCGCCGAAGGCAAACTGCGGTTTGAAAGCCATGTTACCAAACGCGGTGTTCTCGGTTTCGAAAGGTTTGTGATCGTAGTTGATTAGACCGTTCGGCGTGCGTGGATATGTGAAGGGAAGTTTGCCGCTCGGATTAGTGTCGCCAAACAACACGTCGGCGATTGCGGTGCCGCCTTCGTTGCTCGGGTTGTAAGCCATCAATACCGCTTTCACTCCGTCGGCGATGCGATTGATGATCCGCGGACGACCTTCGACGAGCACGAGCACCACAGGCTTGCCGGTTGCGAGGATTGCTTCCGCGAGCTTCAACTGCGGCGCGCCGATCGTCAGGTCAGTGATGTTGCCCGGCGTTTCACAGTACGAACCCTCGCCGAGCGCGAGAATTACTACGTCGACATTCTGCGCGGCGCGAACGGCAGCAGCAATGTCGACCTCTTCTTCCTGGTCTGTCGGATTGTTGTTAGACGTCGTGTTTGGTTTACGGAAGATCCGCGTGCCCGGAACGTACGTGACGTTGGCTGCGCCAATCTTGGCTTCGATTGCCTGGCGGACCGTGTGTCGATCCTTCGGATAGAGCGACTCTTCGGAACCTTGCCAAACATAGGTCCAGCCGTTGTTCATCGAGATCAGCGAGTCGGCCGTTGGTCCAGTCACGAGCACTTTGCTCGTCTTCGACAGCGGCAGAATGTTGTCGCTGTTCTTCAAAAGCGTCAGCGACTCGCGGGCTGCATCCAAACTCACCTGTCGCGATTCAGGCAACGCAAACTTTGCTTTCAGCGCGGGGTCGGCGGTGGGTCTTTCAAACAGGCCCAGTTCAAACTTAACGCGCAGGATGCGGCGCACGGCTTCGTCGATTCGCGTCATCGGCACCGCGCCTTCTTTCACGAGCGCGATGAGGTGATCGGCGAAACTGTAGTCGAGCGGCACCATGCTCATGTCGATGCCGGCCATCACGGCCATGCGCGTCGCTTCTTTCTCGTTCGGCGCGATGCGCCACGTCGTGACGAGCTTCTTGATGTCTTCCCAGTCTGAAACGACGAAGCCGTCGAAGCCGAGCTCTTTGCGGAGAATCGTCGTCAGGATGTGATGATTGACGTGTCCGGGAATGCCGTTGATCTCGCCGGAGTTGATCATGATCGTGCGCGCGCCTGCTTTGACGGCTGAGTCGAATGACGGCAGGAAGTACTCGCGCAGGTAGTTCTCAGGAATCCACGCGGGCGTTCGATCTCGTCCGGTGAGTGGAAAGCTGTAGCCCATGTAATGCTTCAAACTCGAAGCGACCTGTTGTTGCGAAGCGACGTCAGTGCCTTCGAGACCGCGGACGAAAGCCACGCCCATCACTCTCGCCAGATATGGATCTTCACCAAACGTTTCCCAGAAACGCGGCCAACGGGGATCGCGTCCGAGATCGAGTACGGGAGAGAAGCTCCACGGAATTCCGGCGGCACGAGTTTCCATTGCCGTGATCGCCGCGGCGCGCTTCATCAGTTCCGGATTGAACGTTGCCGCCATGCCGATCTCTTGTGGAAAGAGAGTCGCGCCCTGGACGTAGTTCGCGCCGTGGATCGAATCGATACCGTAGATCATCGGGATTCCGAGTCGAGTCCTTTTCGCAGCGGCTTGAATGTCGTTGATTACCTCGTGCCAGCGATCGATGGTCAGGGCCTGATCGGAGACGTTCAGGATCGACCCGACGCCATACTTGACGATCGCCTTTTCCAGTTTCGCGGGATCGATTTGGAAGTTTTGGTCCTGGCCGTTGATGATCATCCCGATCGCGAGCTGCGTCATCTGCCCGACCTTTTCTTCGAGCGTCATTCGCTTGAGCAGATCTTCGATCTTTCGCGAGTAGTCGGGGAGTTGCGGGCGCCGCACTTCGCGCTGGTAAAACTCGTCGCTATCGGCTAGGTCGGTTTGCGCCTGGATGGCCATTGGGGTTTGGAGAACGAAGCATAGTAAAAGACTGACTACGCACAGGGCACGTACGGAATTCCTCATCTATTTGCTGTCCTCAGGCAGGATAATGGAAACGCCGCGTATTCTCTTCTATTTGGCCGGACTTTTCAATGGTCATCAAACAAAGGTTCATTAGTTGAACTTCAGGCAGACTGGAATGGGAACTTGGGCGCTGTGGCCCGTGGGTTTGAGACGGCCTGTTTGCGAATCGATGCCGAAAACGACGACGTTGTCCGTGCGCTGATTGGCGACCAGCAGAAAGCGGCCGGTCGGGTCGATCGTGAAGTTTCTCGGCCAGTTACCTTCGGTCGAGACGTGTTCGACGAGTGACGGTTTGCCGGTGCGTTCGTCGATGACGAACACGACGATGCTGTTGTGACCGCGGTTTGAGCCGTACAGAAATTCTCCGGAAGGAGAGACGTGAACATCGGCGCAATAGCTGACGCCAGTGAATCCGGAGGGGAGTGTCGAGACGGTGTCGGTGGTGGTGAGTGTTCCTGCGGAGGCGTTGAAGTTGAGAGTGGTCAAGGTCGAATCGAGTTCATTGATGACGTAGGCGTAACGGCCGTTGGGATGCAGTACGAGATGACGTGGTCCGGCGCCCGCTTGCAGTGTGGACCAGAGTTGTTGTTTGCCGGACTGCAACTGATGGGCTGCGGAATCGAAGCGATAGATCATGACTTTGTCGCTGCCGAGATCCGCTGCGAGTGCGTATCGTTCGTGCGCGTCGAGAATGATGCAATGCGCGTGTGGTCCTTTTTGTTGTTCCTTTGGACCGGAGCCTTCGTGTTGTTTGACGTCGGTGGCTGGACCAAGTGTCCCATTTTTTAGAATGGGAAGGAGGGCGACGTTTCCGCCGGTGTAGTTTGCTACGAGCAGAGAGGTGCGTTTGCTATCGACGGTGAGATAACACGGATCGGCGCCCATCGACGGTCGTTGATTCAGAAGGTTCAGCTTGCCGGTTTTATCAATCGCATAAGCGCTAACGCCGCCACTGGCTTTGCCTTCAAATTGCGGGACCTCGTTGACTGCGTATAGAAATCGTTTGCTGCGATCGAGCGCAAGAAACGACGGATTCTCCGACTTGATCGAGCTGAACTTCGTCAACTCCCCCGTTTCGCTGTTCATGCGATACGTGTAAATGCCTTCACTCGTGCTTGACGTGTAAGTGCCGATGAAGAGCGTCATCTCACGCGATTTTTGCGCCCAGGCGATGTCGCGCAAGACGACGGCGCCGATTGTCGCCAGCCCCCCGGCCTGCAAAAACCGGCGGCGGGAAAAGTTGTATTTGATCAAACGGCAGGCTCCTCAGATGGTCTGACATGAAACATCAGTGGGCGATTCTTCTAGACGACTTCACCGCAAAAAGCAAGGAAACTTTTTGGAACCGCAGGGGTCTAACGCAGTGCAAATGATTATAAAAACTCTTTTTTGACAGTACATGGCACCGGAAAAAATTGTGCTCAGTAAATCTTTTTCCTCGCACGAAATAGGCCCAGCGCATTTCCGGGGTTAACGCGAATCCCAGAATCGAAAACCCTCCCCTGTTAGCAGTCACTAACCCGTGTCTCGCTATGACACGACGGCGAATCCAAGTTTGGCCATCATTACACGTTAGGAGATAACTTGTGCTGTTCACACGACGATCTACTGCTGTCGCTGTTTCCGTCGGATTACTCTCCGTTGTTGTCTTTGGTTACGCGATGCGGGCGCGAACCTATGGTGAACCACCACCGAAATTAACATCCACGGTACCCGGATTTGAGGTTGAGCGGCTTACGTTTCGGGAGTGGGGCTGTGAACCAAGCCAGATTAGCCGCGAAGCCGGACCATTCGTCCTCGTCATTCAGAATCAAAGTGGTCTCGAAGACATCGATCTCTCATTGGTCGAAGAATCGAACAACCCACGTAAGAAGCTTCCTGTTACACGCAACGCATTGACATGGAAGGAGCGGCTCGAATTGCCGCCGGGAACGTACCTGGTGAAGGAAGCTGGCCACCCCGAATGGCAGTGCCGAATAACGATTAGCAACAGAGAATCGAAATAGGAGTATGGCGATGAAACTCTCACATCTGAATACTAGTTGGTGGCCTCTCCAATGCGAAATCAGGATATTGTTCGTCATTCTGATACTGCCCCTAACAACGTTGGCCCAACCGAATTATGATGGCGCCACTCCTCCGGGAATGAGCCGCGGCAACCCCGCCGGTTCCTATGCCTTGACTGGTTTCGACAATGTGAACCTCTTCAACGGTCACATGAATTTTCACCTACCGCTCCTTACCGTTGGCGGGCGCGGAACGGCAGGGTACTCGATCGCGTTGCCGATCGAGCAGGTCTGGACTGCTCAGCTCGCAGATGTAAACAATTCCTTTTACGCTCCCAACTACAATTGGTGGGATGGGATTAAGCCTGGTTATGGGGCCGGGGTGCTGCAGGCCCGACATCAAAGCGAGGGTTGTCATGACCCGCAGCCCATTGAGATGGTCTACGGCGTCACGCGTTTAACGTTTACCTTATCTGATGGCACAGAGTACGAGCTGATTGATCAATTGTTCGGAGGGCAACCCACTTCAAGTGTCTGCGATGCCAGCAACTACAACCCGCAAAACGGAATCTCGCGCGGAACAACGTGGGTTACCCGAGATGGTTCCGCAGCAACCTTCCTAAGCGACCAACCCATTCGCGACGTTTTGGTTGCGACCGATGGACCGTGGGTAACTTTCCCCTCAGGCTATCTGAAATTGGCAGATGGTATGACCTACCGTATCGTCGCGGGGCAGGTTCAATGGTTGAGGGATCGAAATGGCAATCGAGTCAGTTTTGAATACACGAACAGTAAAGTCAGTGCCGTGACGGACGCTTTAAACCGTCGGGTAACGATTGATTACAACGTCCAGGATCCAACGTACGGTCTCAGCGACCGCATTACCTTTAAAGGGTTCGGTGGGAGCTCGAGGACGTTGTACGTGCTCTACAAGGATCTCGCCGATGCACTCGATACCGGATTTTCAACTAAGACATACGGCGGCGCAAACGGCCTTTTCCCGGAAATGTACGGCTCCTCGACCACGGTACATAATCCGCGCATGACTTCAGGTGTCGTTTTACCAGACGGCAGGAGCTACCAGTTCCGTTACAACAGCTACGGCGAGTTGACGAAGGTTACGCTTCCTACCGGAGGTGTTTTCACTTATGTCTGGGGGCCTGGTGTAGAGAATGGGCCACCAAGCGGTGGGGCCGCAACGAGTTATATCTATAGACGAGTTCTCGAGAAACGTACCTACACGGATAATGGCTCAACGCTGGCAGGTCTAACCACCTTTGGCCGGTACGACAACGTATTTGGGCCTGAGGGCAGCGCGTGGATAAAACAACACAGCATCGATGGTAATGCTACGGTTATTAGTCAAACGAAACACTACTTTCAGAGTGGGCCGGCGGCGCACATTTTTCAGTCTGGGATGTGGCTGCCCGATCAGCTCGAGGGAAGAGAAAAGAAAACTGAATATTTCAATCAGAGCGGTTCAACCGTTCTCGCGAGAACAACCAGCACCTGGACCTACGGCGGCACGCTTGCGGGCACATCCATAAACCCGCAGGTGTCTGAAACCGTAAAGACTATAGAGCCCTCCACCGCGAACCTTGTAAGTAAGCAGACCTACTCGTACGACTCGTACAACAATCAAATCGATGTGTACGACTACGCCTTTGGAAACGGTTCACCAGGCGCGCTGGTTAGACAAACTCATTCAGAGTACCTAACCACGAATCCCGTGACCGGAGATAATTACGCTACCAACACCAATATCCATTTACGCTCCCTGCCAACAAAACAACAGGTTTTTCAAGGCTCGACCTTGCGGGCGAGCACAACGTTTGAATATGACAACTACGCAACCGACACCAATCACGCCGCGTTAGTGAATCGAAGTAACATCAGCGGGCTGGACGCCGCGTTCACAACTGCCTGGGCGGGGCGGGGAAACGCGACCGCAACGACAAGCTCGTTTCTTAACACCAGCGGCCAGGAAATAGGCTCTACTTCTACCTACGCTCAATATGACATCGCCGGGAACATGGTGAAGGCGATTGATGCGCGCGGGTATGCCACGGTGTTCGATTTCTCAGATCGATTCGGCGCTCCGGATTCCAATGCGCAGGCTAATAGCGGAGCAACAGAGTTAGGCTCGCAAGTCAGCTACGGTTTCGCGACGAAGGTCACAAACGCGCTGGGCCACATTTCCTATACGCAGTTTGATTACTATCTCGGCAAACCCGTGAACTCCGAGGAGGCGAATGCAATCGTCTCCAGCTTTCAGTACGTTGACGCACTTGATCGACTTACGCACATCAGCAAAGGGATCAGCACCGGCGCGGCCACTCAAACTGTTTTCGCTTACGATGACAGCAATCGAATTATCACTACCGCGAGCGATCTAAATGCGCTCAACGATGGGCTGCTCATCCAGAAGATGCTCTATGACGGACTGGGACGAACAATAGAGACTCGCCAATATGAAGGCGGCAGTAACTATATAGCGACACAGACCCAATACGATGCGCTTGGGCGCGCGTTCAAGAACTCCAATCCGTTTCGTCCATGGCAAAGCCAGACAGCAGTTTTCAGTACGCAGGCGTTTGATGCATTAGGCCGTGTTGTATCAGTGACGACGCCGGACAATGCAGTGGTAAGCACGACGTACAGCGGCAACGCGGTAACCGTTA